>CAVESB010000037.1:0-18249 GCA_963618265.1 bacterium | reverse complement strand
GTGGGGTGGGTTGGAGGGGTTCCACCGCTTACGCGGTCCCCCTTCTCCTACAAGGAGAAGGCTTAAGCACGGTCGATATTGGGCATCATTGCTCATTGTCTCGTGGGGTGGGTTGGAGTGCATTCAATCCGCGATGCGCGATTCGGGGCGTTTGCCGGATTGATTCTTCGGGAGCGTGTTTTGCAAAATCAGACACCACGCCCATCAAGACCTCATCCACCGCTGACGCGGTCCCCCTTCCCCTACGAGGGGAAGGCTTAAGCACGGTCGATATCGGGCATCATTGCTCATTGTCTCGTGGGGTGGGTTGGAGGGGTTCCACCGCTTACGCGGTCCCCCTTCTCCTACAAGGGGCAGGCTTAAGCACGGGCGATATAGGGCGGGTACTCGATGGTCGGGCGTTGTTACTGATTGCTGATTGACGGAAACAAAAAAGACATTCGCGGGAATGTCTTTTCTGTTTCCATAGAACTCGAAGGTTTATTTCGTCTCGATCACAATGCTGTTGACAACGGTCGAAGCGCTGATCTTGGAAAGAACCTCAAGGGAGGCTTCATCCACACGGCCGAAGACGGAGTAGTTTTCGTTCATTGCCGCAAGCTTGGTCTCCACACGGGCGTTGAGGGTCTCTTCATCCATATCGGGATTGGCTTCGGCGATGGATTCGCGCAAATAAGCGGCAGCATCCCCGGTGATGACGAACTGGCAGCTGTTGGTGTTCGCGCCGGTGTTGGCCATGAAGACCGCGCCCGGTTCATTGAAAGCGCCGGAGTTCAGGTTCTCGTCGGCAAGGGTGTAACCCGCAATGGCGGTGCCGGTGTTGCTCGGGTCGCCGGTCTGCGCCGTGAAGCCGGGGACAACGTTGCGGAACATATTGCCGTTGTACCAGCCTGCCTGCGCCAGCTCAATGAAGTTGCTGACGAGGTTCGGGGCTTTGTCGGCAAGCAGGTTGATGACGATCTCGCCGTCAGAGGTATTGAGAACGGCGCGGTATTCTTTGCCTTCCTCAACAGCCAGCGTCGGGCACTCGCCGCGGTAATTCGCCTGATTCTTGAAGACGTTCAGATAGTCTTCCAGAGCACTGTAATTGGTGACGGAGTAGAAGTTGGCGAAGAAAGTCGGGGTACCGCCGATGAGGTTGGTGGCGACAACTTTATCGAACGCGCCGTCAACCGCCTCGCGAATCTCTGCGGATTCATAATCAGCTTCCCACTGTTCATAGTCAAGCGCGTCGGAGACGGAAGCGATGTTCTCCTTCAGCCAGGCGTCGAAAGCGTCCAGATCCTCAAGCGCGGTCCATTCGTTCTTTTGCGCGTAGATAAATTCTTCCGCTTCGAAGAAGAGTCCCTGCTTCCCGGCGGCATCGGCGGCATAAGCCGCCATGGGAGCCTTTTCATGGAAGCTGAGCGGAAAATGGCGGTAAACGTAGCGCACGTCTTCCGGGTGAGACTGCTGGAATTCCAGGGCAAGCATACTGGCAGCGGCGCAGTAGGGGCACTGGAAGTCGGCGTACTCAATGATGGTCATCGTTGCGTTTTCGGGACCGATCACGTGGTCTTCTTCGCTGACTTCGCCGAGAATGGCTTTATACTCCTCGTTTTCAAACATCGGGGCGACGATTTCACAGGCAAGCTTCTCGTTTTCGGAGAAGTCGGTTTCCAAAACAGTCCATTCACCGTCGGCGAACGCGCCGCAGCACGCGCACAGGGCAAACAGAACAGACAGGATCACAGTTATTCTTTTCATCGGATGATTCCTTTCTCATATGGTCTGTTTTAATTTTATCTTAAGAACAAGCCTGCGAACGGATTTCTTACAGAAAGCACAGAAAACCGTCCTTCAGGCACTTACGCGCTGATGATCCCGCCGCCGATGACGTTTTCCCCGTCATAGAGCACGGCGGACTGACCCGGCGTGACCGCGCGCTGTCCCTCATCAAAGCGGATCAGCGCCGTTTCCCCGCCTTCGGGGATCACCTCGGCGGGCTGTTCGGCTTGACGGGAGCGGATGCGCACGGCGCAGCGCAGCGTTTCTGTCAGCGGCTTGCCGGAGCTGAGGTGAAATTCGCGCACCCGAAGCTCCCGCCGGAAAAGTTCCTCGTTCGTCCCCAGAATCACGCGCCTGTTCTCCGCATCAACGCCGAGAACATACATGGGACTGCCGAACGCCGTCCCGAGGCCGCGCCGCTGCCCGATGGTGTAATGAATGATGCCGCGGTGTTTCCCCAGCACCTTCCCGTTTCGGTCAACGAACTCGCCGCATTCCGTGCCGAGATTCCCGCCGTACTGCTCAACAACCGAGGCATAATCCCCGTTCGGGACGAAGCAGACATCCTGACTGTCGGATTTCTTTGCAGTGTTCAGCCCGGCTTCCTCCGCGTGCTGCCGCGTCTCCGGCTTCGTATACTCGCCCAGCGGGAAGACAATGCGCCGCAGCTGTTCCTGAGAGAGCGCGTACAGGAAGTAACTTTGATCCTTGCGCTGATCCGCCGCTTTGCGCAGACGCAGACAGCCATCGGCGCATTGCACAATGCGGGCGTAATGCCCCGTGGCAATGACATCACAGCCGAGGCTGTCGGCAAATTTCAGCAGGCGGCCGAACTTCATGACGCGGTTGCAGCGCACGCAGGGGTTCGGCGTCTCGCCCTGTTCATAACTTCGCACAAAAGGCAGGATGATTTCCTCACGGAAGGCATCCCGCAGATCCAGCACATGGAACGGGATACCGACCTTTTCCGCCACAAGCCGCGCATCTTCAACTGCGGATTCCACACCCGGGTGGTCATGCAGCAGCATAATGCAGCCTTCGCAGTCATAACCGCGTTCCTGCATCAAGACTGCCGCCGTGGAGGAATCCACGCCGCCGCTCATGGCGATCAATGCCTTCATAAGCTCTTGATCAGCTCCCCGAGCAGCGGCTCAAACTTCACGCCGTACCAGTGATTCGGGTCGTCGATGGTGTTCTCCATGCACAGGACAACGAAATCCGCCGCAATCTTCGCGGCTTCATAAGAGGAATGTCCGTGGATGAGCGCACCGGTAAAGGCAGAGGCGAAGACATCGCCGGTGCCGTGGCAATTCTTGGAAATACGGCGGTGCTCATAATATGCTTCCTCACCGTTCTCATAGACCATCACGCCGTTGCACGCCGGGTCAAAGCTGACGCCCGTCAGGATGACCGTCTTCGGACCCATCGCCGCGAGCTTCCTGATCATTTCGGAGATATAGGCGTGATCATACGTCTCACGGTATTCCATGCCCGTCACCAGAGCCGCCTCGGTAATATTCGGCAGGACGTAGTCCGCCGCCGCGCAAAGCTCGCCCATCGTCGCCGCGAACGCCGCATCAAAGCCCGGATAGAGCTTGCCGTTGTCCGCCATCGCGGGATCCACAATACGCAGTGCGCCGGGCTTGCCGCAGGTGTCAAAAATATCCTTGACATAGGCGATCTGTTTCGCGCTGCCGAGGTAGCCGGTGTAAAAAGCGTCGAACTTGATATTCTGCTTCAGCCACTCCTCACGAATCAGAGGAATATCCTCCGTCAGGTCGCGGAACGTCCAGCTTGTGAAACCGCCGGTATGGTTGGAGAGCACCGCCGAAGGCAGAATCGCGGTCTCAATGCCGCAGGCCGAGATGATGGGCAGCGCCGCTGTCAGTGAGCATTGCCCCACGCATGAGATATCCTGAATGGTGAGAATCAGTTTGTTGTCCATTAATATACTCCTTGTGATAAGAAATAACCCGAATCAAATTGATCCGGGTTGTGTGGGCGCAGAGGGACTCGAACCCCCGAACCTCTTGTGTGTGATACAAGCGCTCTAACCAGCTGAGCTATGCGCCCCAACACAACGCTATTATACCAAACTTTGAAAAAGGGACAAAGCTTTTGCCGGAAAAGTGACGCTGAGACGAGTGTTTGTTTCACGTGGAACATGCGGGAGTTTACATTATAATAGGTTACAGGAGGATAATCATTATGGAATACAAACTCGGCAAATGGTCGCTTGCCGACCTTTACCCCGAAGATTACAAAGCATCCTTCAACAAGGACCTTGAACAGCTGAACGCCATGGTGGGTACTTTCGAGCAATACCGCGTCGAACTGAGCGACGAACTCAGCGGCGAACGCTTCGCGCAGATCATGAAGGATTATGACGCCATTGTGACGCTCGAATACAAACTCTACGGCTTCTGCTCCCTGCGCTTTGAAGCCGACACGCAGGACTCCTCCGCCCTCTCCCTGCTGGGACAGACGGAAGCCGTCATCACGGAACTCGGCAACCGCATCCTCTTTTTCGACCTCTGGTGGACGAAATTGGCGGATGAACCCGCGGCGCGTCTCATCGCTTCCTGCCCGCAGAATGCCTATTACCTGAGCGCAATGCGCCTCTCGAAGCCTTATACGCTCAACGAGTCGGAAGAAAAGATCATCAACATCAAAAACAGCACCGGCGCAAGCGCTCTGGATAACATCTATTCCGCCCTCACGAACCGCTATGTTTTCAAACTGACGCTTGACGGAGAGGAGAAGCAGCTCACCCGTGAGGGGCTGATGGTCTATGCCCGCAGTGACAGGGCGGAGCTGCGCGCCGCCGCTTATGAGGAACTCTACCGCGTCTACGGAAAAGACGGGAATATCCTCGGTCAGATTTATCAGAACATCTGCCGCAGCTGGGATCAGGAGTGTCTCGGCATCCGCGGCTACAAGTCCCCGATGGCAGCGCGCAACCTCGGCAATGACATTCCGGACGAAGTGGTGGATCTGCTGCTGGAGACCTGCCGCAAGAACAGGCATGTCTTCATTGATTACTTCAAGCTCAAGAAGGAACTGCTGGGACTTGATGAACTCCATCGCCGCGACCTTTACGCCCCCATGAAGTCCGACACCACCCGCATCAGCTTTGACGAAGCCTTCAAGACCATGCTCGCCGCTTACAACAGCTTTGATCCCGAATTTGCCAACATGGCGGAACGGGTCTACAACGAGAACCACATCGACAGCGAACCCCGTCACGGCAAGCGCGGCGGCGCCTTCTGTGAGACGCTCGGCCCGACGTATACGCCCTGGGTGCTGCTCAACTTCCATGGACGCGCCGAGGACACCTCCACCATTGCCCACGAACTGGGTCACGCCATTCACTCCATGAGCGCGGAGGACAAAACCATCTTCCAGCAGAGCAGCTGCCTGCCGCTGGCGGAAACCGCCTCCACCTTCGGCGAAATGCTGCTGGCGGATTACCTGCAGCGTACCGTCACAGACAGCAGCGTCCTGCGCGACATGCTGATCAAACAGCTGGACGACAACTACGCAACCATTCAGCGTCAGGCTTACTTCGCCCTCTTTGAGAAGGAAGCGCACAGCCTGGTCAGCGCGGGCGCGGACATTGACGAACTCAACGCCGCCTACCTCGCCAACCTCAAAGAGCAGTTCGGCGATGCGCTGGTTGTGGATGATTACTTCAAGTGGGAATGGATCTCCATCCCGCACATCTTCGCCACACCTTTCTATGTCTATGCCTACGCCTTCGGGCAGCTCCTTGTCCTCGCCCTCTATGCCCAATACAAAAAGGAAGGGAAGAGCTTCATCCCGCGCTACAAAGAGATGCTGCGCAAGGGCGGCTCTCAGCGTCCGCAGGATCTGCTGTCGGATGCCGGCTTCGACTTCACCAAAGAATCCTTCTGGCAGGGCGGTTTTGACATCCTGAATGAGAAAGTTGCCAAACTCCGGGAGATCACTCGCTGAACCATGCGCGTCACAAAAGAAAAACTCATCAAACTGAGCGAAATCTTCATCCGTCAGCGGGCTTTAAAAGACCGCACGATCCTCTGCGCGTACCTGACGGGTTCCATTTTGAAGGAATACCCGTTCATCAACGGCACAACAGACGTGGACATGATCATCATACACACGGATCTGCAGCAGGCGTACAGGGAGCCGGTGAGTATTTCGGAAGAAGCGACCTTCGACATCTACCATTACCCGAAGGAATACTTTCAGAACCCGCGCAACCTGCGCACGGATCCCTGGATCGGCTCATCCCTCTGCTTTGACCCGCTGGCGATTTTCAAAAAAGGTCACTGGTACGAGTTCATTCTCTCCTCGGTGGAGTCCTCGTTCTTCGTCCCGGAAAACGTCATGAGCCGTGCGCTTGTCTTTAATAAGGAAGCACATAAATATTTCAGTGCCCTCTCCCGCTTCGCGAACACCGCTTATGACGTGACCTACGTTTTCAATTATCTGCTGTGCCTTGAAAACGCGCTCAATTCGCTCGCCTGCCTGACGCGCAATCCGCTCACCATGCGCAATATGCTGCGCTCCTTCACGGAAGTCTGCACGGAGCTTGAGGGCGCGGACGAGCTGCCGAAGCAAGCCGCCGCCCTGATCACAAAACAGCCGGACGCGGCGAAGTTCATGCCTTATTATTTACAGCATTGGAACTATTACTTCGATTACTTCGCCGCTTATACCAACCCCGGATTCTATCCCGAATACGCGAAGTTCCGCCTTCCTTATTATATAAAGGCCGCCCAAGGCTATGTTGAGGCGGATCTGCCCTCCGCGGTCTGGATCATGCTGACCACTTGGACGCATATCAACGCCGCCATGCGCATTGAGCAGAACGAAGCCTTTCATTCATTCCTGATGCTGAACGGACTTCATCCGCAGCTTGCCTTCGAGCGTATGAAAGAGCTGGATGCCTTCCTTGAGCGGGTTGACGACACAATCGACGCCTGGGGCAGATCCAAAGGGATTTCCGACGGCACCGCAATTTATATGAGCTGAGGATTTTTTCATCCTCAGCTTTTTTGATTGGTTGCGCTGCCTGATCCCGTGCATAAAAATCGCCGCTGATTTTGAGCTCCGTCCCGCGAAAACTTCTCCACTTATCCACAGGTCTTCTTGTGGATATTTTTTTGATAACATGTGGACAGGACTGTGGATAAAACTTATCCACAGGTTTTAAGCACATTTTACGGATTTATCCGACAGGCTTGTGGATAACTTAATTTTAAGCTTCCGAGTTATTTCAGGCGTTTTTTCACTTATCCACATTATCCACAGGGTTTATTAATTAACATTAGATTGTTAAATAAAAAGAGGGTATATTTATACCCTCTTGTGTACAAATCCGAAGCGGCGTTTATTCCTCAACAATCTCGACGGAGTTGAGCTTGACCGCAGGCAGACCGGCGAAGCGCGGATCACGCTCGGGAATCGAGAGCAGAACATCCATCCCCTCGATCACCTCGCCGAAGACCGTGTGATGATTGTCAAGCCAAGGCGTCGGAACATGCGTGATGAAAAACTGAGAGCCGTTCGTATTCGGACCTGCGTTCGCCATGGAGAGGATGCCGGGCTTGGAATGGCGCAGCTCGGGCACGAATTCGTCCTTGAACTGATAACCCGGACCACCCATGCCGGTGCCGGTCGGGTCGCCGCCCTGCGCCATGAAGTCCTTGATCACACGATGGAAGATCGTGTCATTGTAAAAACCGTCGCGCGCCAGGAAGACGAAGTTATTCACCGTGACCGGAACCTTGTCCGCGAAGAGCTTGCAGGTGATGTCGCCGTTGGACGTGTGGAAAATCGCCTTGTAGGATTTCTTCAGGTCGATTTTGAATTCAGGCCGTTTCTCATAAGTCTTTGCCATAAATAAAGTCTCCTTTCCCTCTATTATAAAGGCATTTTCTACGCACAAAGACAGATTCGGAATGATAATAGAACAAAGTTCTATAAATTGTGATTTACAAACATGTTTCACGTGAAACATGTTAACCGCTCAGGCTCTGTTAATTTCCGTGAAACTGCTTTGCCAAACGGCGTACCGCTCCGCTCGAACTTCATCCGTCGCGAAGCGTTTTTTTCTTTCGGCGCAGGGGATGAAGCTCCTCTCTGCTGTCTCTTCTCTCTCTTTTCGTGGTATACTCAAGGCGGGGTACATATGACACTGATCAGCGCGAATAATATCTCAAAATCTTTCGGTGATTACGATGTTTTCACCGATGTTAACCTGTCCGTTCCCCCGAAGGCGCGCATTGGTTTTGTCGGCGCAAACGGGAGCGGGAAAACGACGCTTCTCAAGATCCTGGTAGGCATTGACGAAGCGGATTCCGGCACGCTTTCGCGTGCGAAGGGGCTGACGGTCGGCTACCTGCCGCAGCAGATTGAAATTGCTTCGGATAAAACGCCCTATGAATCCTGTATGGAGTCTTTCACGGGTCTTTTGGAACAGGAAAAGCAGCTGAAAGCGTTTGAAGAACGGCTTCACGGAAACCCCGCTGATGCGGCTCTGCTGACGGCTTACGGCCGCCTTCAGGAGGAGTTTGAGAACGCCGGCGGCTACACTTTCCGCTCGAAGATCAAGCAGGTTCTTCAGGGGCTTGGCCTGCTCAACGGGGAAGAGAATCGCCCGTGGCAGCAGCTCTCCGGCGGGCAGAAGATCCGCGCCTACCTCGCCCGCATTCTCGTTGCGGAGCCGGATCTTCTGGTGCTTGATGAACCGACGAACCACCTTGACATCGCCTCGATTGAATGGCTGGAGTCCTATTTGAAGGATTTCCGCGGGGCGGTTCTGATGGTTTCTCATGATCGCTATTTCCTCGATCAATGCGTGAACACAATCTGGGAGCTTGGCTTTTCTTTTGAGACTTACCGCGGGAATTATTCTGCCTACCTCACCCAGCGTGAGGAGCGTTATCAGCGTCAGTTGGCGGAGTATGAACGTCAGCAGGAGTTCATCGCTAAGGAAGAGGAATACATCCGCCGCAATATCGCCGGGCAGAATACGCGCCAGGCGCAGGGACGCCGCAAGCGGCTTGAGACGCTGATCAGGGAATCCCTTGTCGTGCGCCCGATGGAATCCCGCGCCATGGTTCTCAGGCTCGGCAGTGATCTGCGCTCGGGCGATCTTGTCCTGCGCACGAATGATATCGCCGTCGGTTATCACGATGACGGGAAGATTCTCTTCCGCGTTCCCGATCTCACGCTTCAGCGCGGGGAATGTGCCGCCATTATCGGACCGAACGGGACGGGCAAATCAACGTTTATCAAAACCATCCTCGGGAAACTTGAACCGCTGGAAGGCTCGGTTCGCCTCGGCTCGAATTTGAAAATCGGTTACTTTGCCCAGGCGCATGAAGACCTGGATCCCGAAGCGGATTTGATGGACGAGATCAACAAGGTTGCGCCGAACATGCTCCCGGCGCAGATACGCGATTACCTTGCCCGATATCTCTTTTCGGGAGATGATGTTTTCAAGAAGGTCAAGGTTCTTTCCGGCGGGGAGAAGGGGCGTCTTTCGCTTGCCATTCTCGCCCTGCAGGGGGCGAATCTGCTGCTCCTTGATGAGCCGATGAATCACCTTGATATTGATTCACAGGAGCTCCTGCAATCGGTCTTGAAGACTTTCGAGGGTACGATCATCCTCATCTCTCATGACCGCTACCTGATTGACGCGGTCGGTACGCAGATCTGGGAAGTCCTGCCGGAGAAACATACGCTCTCAATTTATCAGGGCAGCTACAGCCAATATAAGGAATACAAACGCAACCTCAGCGCCGCGGAAAGCAAACCCGAGCGGGAGGTCAAAACCGGGACTTCAGCCCCTGCCTCCGCGCCTGCCGGCAAAAAACTCTCCAACGGAGAGATCTGGAAGCTCAAGCGCCGCCGTGAGGAACTTGAGAAGCAGATTGCCGTGCTGGAAGCGGAGACCGCCGCGCTCACGGAAAAAATCAACTCCGGCACGCTGCCTTTTGAGGAACTGAATGCCGCGGGATTGCTGTATAATAAGAAACAGGAAGCGTTGGACGCGCTCTCGGAAGCGTGGTTCGACATTGAAACGAAAATCTCTGAAGAATAGGACGGTCTTATGTATCTATCGGTCGTATCCCCTATTTACAATGAATATGATAACATTCCCTACCTTTATGACGCCATGGTCAAGGCGTTGGAGAATATCAATGACTGGGAGCTGATTCTGGTCAACGACGGCTCGAAGGATGATTCCATGACGCTGCTGCGGGAGATCGCCGCTAAGGATGCCCGCGTGAAGGTCATCAGCTTCCGCCGCAATTTCGGACAGACTGCGGCGATTGCCGCCGGTATCGCCCATGCCTCGGGTGAGATTGTGGTTCTGATTGATGCGGACATGCAGAATGACCCCTCGGACATTCCCGCCATGCTGGAGAAGCTGAACGAAGGCTATGATGTCGTCAGCGGCTGGCGCAAGGATCGCCATGACAACATTCTCCGCACCTTCCCTTCCAAGTGCGCCAACAAACTGATCTGCAAGGTGACCGGCGTCAAGCTGCACGATTACGGCTGTACGCTGAAGGCGTACCGCTCCGAGGTGATCAAGGGATTCCGTCTTTACGGTGAAATGCACCGCTTCATCCCTGCTTATGCCAATGCTTACGGCGCGAAGATTGTCGAAATGCCTGTCAAGCATCACGCCCGCACCCGCGGCAAGGCAAATTACGGATTGGAACGCACCGCGAAGGTCATTTTGGATCTCTTCACGGTCAAGTTCCTTTCCAGTTATGCCGACAAGCCGATCTATCTTTTCGGCGGCACCGGGCTGGTTCTCTCCGCGATTTCCCTGATTGCCTTGCTGTTCCTCATCATCCGCCGCATCTTCTGGGGCGTCTCCATCATGGCATCCCCGATTTTGCAGCTGGCGGCGATGTTCCTCATCCTCGGTTTCCAGTCCATCCTGATGGGCTTGATTGCCGAACTGCTCGTCCGCACTTACCACGAGTCCCAGGGCAAGACCGTCTACCATATCGGAGAGATGATCAACTTCGATAACCGCGACGATGTCAACAAATGAACATCCTCGTCCTCATTCATGAATTCCCCCCGATCGGCGGCGGCGGCGGACCGATTGCCCGCGACCTGTCCCTGCAATGGGTCAAGGCGGGGCATCATGTCCGTGTCGTGACTGCGGCTTTCGGCGACCTGCCGGCGTATGAGTTGATTGACGGGCTGGAGGTCGTGCGCCTCAAAGCCCACCGCACCGAATCGTTCCGTGCCGGGATGGGCGCAATGATCGGCTACATCACGGCGGCGTCCCGCTATTGCCTCTTCGGCTGCAGGGATTTCAAACCCGACCTGATCCACGTACATTTTGCCGTGCCGAACGGTCCCGCCGCGATGATTGCTTCCCAAAGGATGGGCGTACCCTATGTCATCACCGCCCACCTCGGCGACATTCCCGGCGCATCCCCTGAAAAGACGAAGAAGTGGTTCCGTTATATTCAACCCTTCACCCCGCCGATCTGGAAGAAAGCCGCCCGCGTCATTGCTGTCAGTGAGTTTTCGCGCAAGATGGCACTGAAGACTTACAACGTGCCGATTGAGGTCATTCCCAACGGGATTGATTACGAAAAAATCAGAAATCCTCAGCTCGTCGCTCACGCTGTGCCTGAGATCGTCTTCGCCGGCAGATTTGTGCCGCAGAAAAACCTGAGCCAAATCATCAAGTCCCTTGCCGAGGTCAAAGACCTGCCCTGGCATGCGACGCTGATCGGGGACGGTCAGACCCGTGCTGAAATCGAGAGCTTGAGCGTGGAACTCGGATTGACGGAGCGCATTGCTTTCCCCGGCTGGAAGACGCCCGAGGAGGTGATTGAAATCTTTCATCACAGTGATATGCTCTTCATGCCCTCCCTTAGCGAGGGGCTTCCCGTCACCGGGATTCAGGGCATGGCGTCCGGTCTCGCCCTGGTTCTGAGTGATGCCGGCGGCAATCCGGAAATCGTCAAGGAGGGTGTCAACGGCTTCATTCACGCCCCGAATGACACCGCCGCCTACGCCGCCACCCTGCGCCGCCTGCTCCTCAACCCTGCCGAGTTGCTGCAAATTCGCCGCAACAGTCTGAACGCCGCCGCCGAATTCGACATTGGCAAAACAGCAGAGCGTTATTTGAGCGTTTTTGAGCAGATCAGCCAAAAGAAATGAGCAACAGAAAAGAACGGGATTCGGAAGAAATTTCTGAATCCCGTTCTTTTTGCTGAATGCTTGACGTTGGTCGCTTGACCTTACTCACATACATCAATTGATCTGCACACCGGCTCGGGAATCGGGCAGGCGAGGGTTTGCATCGGACTGCGCAGATAGGTATACTCCGCTCCGTCGGGCGTTTTGATAAAGAGCGCCAGCACATCCTCATAGCCGTTATCCGTCTTGCAGGAGAGCAAATCAAAATACGAACCGTGCGGGAAGTTGTTCGTCAATTCCATCGTCGGCAGCAGGTATTCCCTCATGCCGTCTCCGATCCCATAGAACGCCAGCCGTGAGTAAGCCTTCCAACCCTGCGAACCGTAGTAATTATGCTCACCAATGCGGTAGTAATAGAAACGCGGGTAAAGGCCGAAGCCTTGGCGGAAGTTCATTGTCCCCTCCGCAAGCTGCGCCGCCACTGCATCCCAATCCACATCAAGCGAAGCCTTTTCCTCTACATGCGCCTTGAGTTCAGCAAATGATGCCTCCGCATCCGGCAGCGTTACTGCCGGGATGAGGTTCTCAAGCAGCACCATGGAGCCCAGAATACAGCTGAAAGCCGCGATCACGGCTGCGCTCCGCCACAGGGGAACCGGCTCCGCCGTGCTTGTCTGCGGCAATGTCAGCCGACCCTTTTCAAAGAGCAGAGCAATGGTAAAGGCGAGCAGCAGCATCGGAATCCAATTGCACGGCACAAGGTAGCGCCCGCCGGAGGAACGGCTGAACCCGATTGAGAAGGCGTAGACTGTCACGAAATACACCACGGAGAACCCGGCGAGACCGTGCAGTTTCAGCAGAACCGCGCCCGCCGCCGAAAAGAGAAGGCACCACAGCGCAATCAGGCACCACTGCCCGGCGCTGAATCCGTAATCCCAGGCGTCTGCCCACAGCCCGTTCCCTTCGTTCGTGTAGAGATGTGAAAGGTCGTCGAATTCCAAATTCAGGGGCAGGGTCAGAAATGAGCCGATGATATTGTGAATCCCATGGTTGAAAATCGAGCGCAAAAGCACCCCGAATTTATTAGAATGATTGTTCTCTGAAATTGCCGTGATTTGGCTTGTGTTAATCGCCTCTTCCCCGTTTTCCGCGCTTTGCTTTGCGGATGTTTCAACAGCGCTGTTTTGATTTTCAGCCGTTGAATTGACCGCTTCCGTCTCCCCGAAACGTTGCGGCAGCAGGACATGTGTGATCGTGTAGCGGATATCCGCGAAGGCATCGCCGGTCTGAACGGCGGAGCGCACCAGAATCGGCGCGGCGGCACAGGCGGCGGCCAGACAGAAGATCAGCAGCGGGCGCAGGAGTTTGCGCATTGAACCGCGGTAGGCGATCAGCAAGATCAGCAGTGCCGCGGGCAGGAAGGCGAGGAAGTTGTAGCGCGTCATGAATCCCAGCGCCAGCAGGCCGCCCGCGGCGGCGGCGTGAAGATCTTCCCGTCCTTGGCGTTTCAGCCAGCGGAAGAGCGCGAGACAGAAGGCGCAGAAAATGATCTGCATGACGAATTCGCTCATGACCAGGCGGGAGTGGATCGTCAGCACTTCTTTCGTGTTCAGCGCGTTCCATTCCTTGAGTATGGCAAACGCCGCCGCCAACAGTCCGCAGCCCGTCCCGCCGAGAGCCGCGCCGAAGAGGTAGAGGATGGCAGGTTGCATCCCATAGAACGCGGATTGCAGCAGCATGGCTTTGTTGAAGTCCTCTCCCGCGAGGGCGTTGGTCAAAAAGCTGACATAAGCGATCACCGGCTTGAGGACGGTGTTGCCGTAATTGAAGCCCCAGCCGCGCAGGGCTTCCTGCCCGGCGATGTTGTACGTGATGGCGTCGGAGTAAGGGTAATACTGCAGGTTCGGTTCATAGGGACCGGGGGCGAAAAAATGAGCGCGGAACGGCGCGAGCGACCACACCGCCGCGGCAGCGATCCAGATCAGGATGAAATGCAGGGCTTTGTTTTTGGGATCAAAGAAGCGCAGTCCGCGGATCTTGCGGTAGAGCGCGTAGATGACAAGGGCGAGGAAGAGCTGAATGGACTGCAGCGGAATGCCGTTCTTGTTCCAGAGTGACTGCTCCGGCGTCTTGCCCAGTCCCGTCAGTTCGACCAAGAGGATGAGGAGCGCGATGAGGGCGAGGATGGCGGCGGCGCCTTTTTTATTTTCGGCAAGGTTTCGGAACGTTTCCCGTTCCGCAGCGAAGCGATCCCGATCCCAACGGCAGAAGAGCCAAAGCGTGACCGCGCTCAGGAACAGCCAGAGGAAGCAGGGCATGAGCCGCGTGAAGTAGGCGGCGGAGCGTCCGAAGCGGTAAGCGGGAAGCAGGCAGAGGAACGCCGCGCACAGCGCAGCGATCCCGAAGACGCGAACCGCGCCGGGTTTAGACAGCACCCGTTGATAAAAGACGCGCCGGGCAAACAGACAGGCGAGGTTGCAAACAAAAATCAACCCGAAGACGGCGAGCATCAACAGCCGTTCTTTGCTCAGCCCGAAAAAGAACGTGTTTTTTGCGTCAGCAGGAATGTTCCCGAGCAGGTACGCGCAGCCGAGCGTTTCGGCGGCATTCAAAAGCAGGGTCAGGACAAGTGTTCGTTGGTTTCGACAAATTTGCGGACGATCTTCCATAAATCTTCCCTTTCAAGGAAACAGATCGCCGCGATCCCGAGGAGGATGACCACGGCGAAAATGAGGTTCGCTTCGATCACCCGCTGGGAGATGGCAAAGAAGCCGAGGCTTTCCAGCGCGAAGCAGGCAAGGTGCATCAATGCCGCGGCCTGGGCGTTCGACAGACCCATGCGGACAAGGCGGTGATAGGTGTGATCTGTGCCGCTGCGGTAGAAATGTTCGCCGCGGCGCCACCTTGAGACGGTCACAAGAACGGTGTCAAAAATCGGCACGCCCAACAGCAGAATCGGCAGGAACCAGGTGTTTTTCTGCAGCAGTTCCGCCGGCGTATAGATGATGGAAACCGCGGCAAGGATGAAGCCGATCGTCTGTGCGCCGGAGTCCCCCATGAAAAGGATCGCCGGTCCGGCGTTGAAGAAGCTCAGCGCCAGCGTACAGCCGAGCATGATCGCGCAGAACAACGCCATCACGGACTGTCCCGCGTCCAGGGCGGCGATGATGTAAAAACCCGAGGCCCAGGAAGCCAGACCGAGCATCAGCCCGTCGGCACTGTCCACCAGGTTGTAAGCGTTTGTGATGAAAGTCATCCAGAAAAGCGTCAGCCCGCAGTCGCAAATGACCTGAAGTGCAGGCGGCAGGATGGGGAAGCTCTCGCAGAGGTGCGTCCGCGTTCCGCTCAGGATCAGAACGACAGTGCCGATGAACTGCCCCAGCAGCTTGACCTTCCAGGTCAGGTGACGGAAGTCATCCCGCAGCGCGAAGGCGAAGATCAGCGCGGCGGAAAGGGTCAGTCCCCAAAACTGCTTTGAGATCCATTTTGAGAAAATAAGCTCCGTGAGGAGCAGGGCGGAGAAAAACGCCATGCCGCCGCTGACAGCCACGGGGTGTTTATGCAGCTTGTGCGGCTCCGCGTTCGGACGGTCGATCAGATTGACCCGCACGGCGAAGCGTGTCGCGAGAACGGCGGCGGCGATGCAGATCACAAACGAGATGAAAAGCGCTTCAAAGACCCTTCCCGTGGAGACAGACGCCAGGCTCATGCTTCCTCCGCTGCCTTTTCGCCCAGGGAATCAAGGTAGATTTGGTAGGTTTCACGGTTGACGATCTCGGTTGAGAAGCGCGAGACCGCAAACTCACGGCCCGCTTCTCCCATCCTGATGCGCAGATCGCGATCCTTGATGAGGCGGATCAGCGCCTCTTTCAACGCCTCTGTGGACTTGACTTGCACGAGCAGCCCGTTCACGCCGTCCATGACAATCTCACGGCAGCCCGGCACGTCGGTCGTCACAATCGGACGGCCGCAGGAAGCGGCTTCAAGCAGAATCTTCGGCAATCCCTCACGGTAGGAGGGCAGACAGACGATATCGGCAAGGGAGATGCAGGCGTAAATATCTTCCTGCCAGCCCCACCATTCCACATTGCCTTCCTTCTGCCAGCGGGTCAGGGTCTCGGACTCGACGCAGGCGGGGTTGCCCTCGTCCAGCTTGCCGATCAGGGCGAAGCGCGCCTGAATCCCTTCCTCACGAATGGCAGTGGCGGCCTCGACGAATTCACCGATGCCCTTATCCCAAAGCATGCGCGCCGGCAGAATCGTCAGCGGCGTGCTGTCCGGCGGGCGGACAGGTACGAATGTGTCTGTGTCGATCCCCGTGCCGAGGATGACGTGGCTGTTGCTTTCGCCCACCAGACCCAACTCAATGAAGAGCGCCCGGTCGTCCGGGTTCTCAAAAATCACCTGCGTACCCTTGAACGCCTTTTTATAGAGGCGTTTGATGACCGCCCGCAGCAGGCAGACGGACGGCTTGCGGGAAAGGAAGACAAAACCCAGCCCCGTCACCGAGTTGACGATGGACTTGATCCCGACTTGCCGCGCGGCAAGGGAGCCGTAAATCATGCACTTGATGGTGAAGTGATGGACGAGGTCGGGGCGTTCGGCTGCGTAAACCTCACGAATACGGCGGATGGTGTCATTCTCCGCGGCGGGGTTCATGCCCTTGCGGGAGAACTCCAGCGCGATGTGGCGGAATCCGAGCTCCTTCAATTTTTCCGCGTACTCTCCGTCGGGGGACATCAGAACCACGTCCCAGCCCTGCGCCTTCAGAAATTCGGCGTAGGCAAGGCGGAAGTTGTATAAATACCAGTCGGTGTTTGCGAATAGAACAGCTTTCAAAACCGATCCCTCTTCTGAACAGGTTATTTCTCATGTACCATTTTAACCGATTCCTGCCGATTGTGCGCAATTTCCATTCCATTGTCCCGGGCGAAAAGAAAGCTTAAAACAAATGCTGCCGGAATTTCCGCTTTTACGGAGGGATTTTCATGTAAAAGGTCCGCCGGATCTGATATCATGTTTTATTATGGCGCTTTATGATAGCATACTATAATTAATGGCGGAGTGAAGTTATGAAGAAAGACAATCCCTTTACCTTGAACTACGGCATACGGCCGCAGACATTTATCGAGCGGGACTACGAGACTTCTGATGAGATTATCTCCGCGTTCAGCGGTAAAAATCCGTTCTGCAACACCCTCCTGATCTACGGCGCCAGCGGAAGCGGCAAGACCGCGCTCCTGACTGATGTGTCCAAGAAACTGAGAAAATCCCGTGACTGGGTTGTTGTGGATCTGAATGCCTCCAAGCCCCTGTTTTCCGAGTTTACCACCAGAGTGGTCGAAGCGGCGATCTTCCGCGTAAGCATCTTCACCACCGCCTATGTGGCTTTGCTTGATCATTACGGCTTCGGCTTTGCAGACGGCGTGGGCAAGATGGAGTTCGTCCTGGAACAGCTCAGCAAGCAGAATAAGCGCGTCCTCATCACCGTAGACGGCGCGGTCGCAGATGACAGCATGGCGGAGATGGCAGCCCAGTTCAGCATGTTCCTGCGCAAGGGCTACAAGATTTATCTGATCATGACAGCAAGGTTTGAGGATGTCTTCCGCATGGACGACAACTCGGTCCCGCTGAGTCTGAAGTCGATCAAGTGCTTTATGGAGCCGCTGAAGCTCGATGCCGTCAAGGCTGTTTTTATGGAAAAGCTCGGCGTCAGCGATGAAGAAGCTCTGAAATTGGCAGAGATCACCAAGGGATATCCCTTCGCGGTTCAGACGCTGGGCGCCCTTTACTGGGAATATCATGATACAAAGTCCATGGATGAGATCGTCGAAATGCTTCACGGCTTCCTGGAGGAATATGTCTATGCTTCCACTTGGGGCGAAATGACGTCTGCCGAAAAAGCTGTCATCAGAGCACTGCCCGAGGACGGTTCCGGCATTGATCCGGAGGAAGTTCTGAAGAAGCTGGATATGGAAGAAAGGACTGCCATCCTTTGCTATACACGGCTTGTCAATAAGGGTATCCTTAATTCCGATAAGGAAGGGAAAGTCTCTATCCTTCTGCCCGGATTCGGGACGATCACGAAGGTATACGACTGAGTTCGCTGAAATTACTGTAAATTGCGCCCGACGAAAAAACACGTCGGGCGTTATTGCTCATTGTCTCGTGGGGTAGGTTGGAGGGCAGTCAATCCGCGCCGCGCGATTCGGGGCGTTTGCCGGATTGATTCTTCGGGAGCGTGAATTGCAATATCCTGCACCACGCCCATCAAGACCTCATCCACCGCTGACGCGGTCCCCCTTCCCCTAC
>CAVESB010000036.1:0-18854 GCA_963618265.1 bacterium | reverse complement strand
AAATATAATTTAATTCTTTTAATTGCCAAAATACATTGGCAATTGAATATGGATCACGGCATCGAACGGCGGAAATACACGAGTCTGTTTCAATTTTTCGAAAACGCTGTATACTTATTTAACTTATGTCGTGAGTCGGTCAGCCTGCATTACAAAAAGGAGCGCATATGCTATTAGATGATATTTTTAACGCAGCACCGGAGTCCTATACCCAAGCGGATCGAGACCTGATTGAGAAGGCGTATTATCTGGCGGAAAAAACGCATGAGGGACAAAAACGCGCCTCCGGGGAACCGTATTTCACGCATTGTGTCGCTGTCGCGCTTATTCTCTGTGAGCTGAAAGTCCAGAGCATTGTCATTGCCGCCGCGCTTCTGCATGACACCGTTGAGGATACTTCCGTAACGCTTGACGACCTCAAACGCGAGTTCGGCGATGAGGTCGCGTCCCTGGTGGACGGTGTGACCAAGCTGACGAACCTGCCGAATGTTCAGCGCATTGACAAGCCGCTTAAGGATGGCGAGATGCCCGCTCCGCCGGAAGAGGAAACTTTCGATGAAACAGAACGGGCGCGCCAAAAACAGAAATTGAAAAACGAGACGCTGCGAAAGACCTTCATCGCCATGACGGAAGATATCCGCGTCATTATCATCAAGCTGGCGGATCGGCTTCATAATATGCGGACGCTCAGCTATACCTCAAAAGAGAAACAGAGGCGCATTGCTCAGGAAACGCTCGATATCTTCGCCCCGATCGCCAACCGTCTCGGTCTTTGGAACATCAAAGGCGAACTTGAGGATCTGTCTTTCCGATATCTGCATCCGCGGGAATACGCTCAGATTCAGGAAAAGCTTTCCGCCACGCAGGCCCGCCGCGAAAGGGAAATTGATGAGATCAGAGGCCGTCTGCGTGAGATTATGGATGCCTCCCACATCGAGTGTGAAATTACCGGACGCCCGAAGCATTTGTATTCGATTTACGGCAAAATGCTGGATCGCAATAAGTCTTTCGAGATGCTGCGGGATTTGCGCGGCGTTCGCGTGATTGTGAACACCGTTGCCGACTGTTACGCCGCTCTCGGGCAGATCCATACCCATTGGCGTCCGATCCCGAATGAGTTCGACGACTATATTGCCAACCCGAAGGACAACTTCTATCAGTCGCTCCATACCGCCGTTATGTACGATGACGGCAAGCCGTTGGAGGTGCAGATCCGTACATTCGAGATGCATCACAACGCGGAATACGGCATCGCCGCTCATTGGCGCTATAAAGGCGCGATGAATGACCCGACCTTTGAGAGGCGCATTGAGAATCTGCGCTCCATGATGGATTGGAGTAATGACGTCTCTGACGCCGCGCAATTTGTCGAATCCATGAAAACCGATGTCTTCGGGGATCGTGTGTTCGTCTTTACCCCGCATCGCGATATTAAAGATCTGCCGCTCGGTTCTACCCCGGTCGATTTCGCCTATGCCGTACATACCGAAGTTGGGCACCGCTGCCGCGGCGCCAAGGTGAACGGCAAGATTGTCCCGCTGAACTACGTTCTCAAAACCGGTGACCAGGTCTCTGTCATTACAGCCAAACAGGGCGGACCGAGCCGTGACTGGCTGAACCCGAACCTCGGCATGGTTCATACCCAGAAGGCGCGTTCCCGCATCTGCGCTTGGTTCAAATGGCAGGATCGCGAGCAGAATGTCGCCCAGGGACGCAAGTCGCTGAAGACGGAAATGACCCGTCTCGGAATCAACGATGTCGAACTGAATGACATCGCGTTGAAACTCGAATACAAGACCCTTGACGACCTGTACGCCGCCATTGGCTGCGGTGACATCACTGCCATGCGCGTGATCAGCAAAATCAATGAGGAGCTGAATATCATTCAGCCCCGTGTGCGCCAAACCTCACGACCCGTGAACGCCGACTCGGGAATTCATGTTCTCGGTGTCGGTAATATCTACACGACTTTAGGACGCTGTTGCAATCCCGCACCGGGTGATGATATTATCGGCTATGTCACCGTCGGCCGCGGTTGCACGATCCATAAGAAGGATTGCCCGAATCTCCGCCGGGTCAAGAACCCGGAGCGCCTGATTCAGGTCTCCTGGGGCGAAGCGGAGCAGACGTTCCCGGTGGATGTTGTTGTCAAAGCCTATGACCGTCAGGGACTGATCAATGACATTACCAAAGTTCTTCTCGCCGAGGGCGTCAATCTTGAGAATCTGAACACAAAGGTCACGCATAACTACGCCACGAATCACCTGGTGATAGACGTTCGCGATCTGTCTCAGCTGAGCAGCGTTCTGGCGAAACTTGAGACGCTGCCGAATGTCGTTGAGGTCTACCGCAAGAATCCCGGATAATTTGCGAAAATGCGCAAAATAAACTGCCCCCTTTACAGTAACAGGTATTTGTTGTAAAATGTGCCCAAATAATCCTGAGAGTTTACAGCGTGAACGCTGTATGGAGGGCTGTAATGGCAACAAAGATTCGATGCAAATATTTGGACTGCGCTTTCCTTGATGAAGGGTATTGCAGTGCGGCTCAGATTGACCTTGATTCCGACAAGGGTTGTCTGATGTTCCAGTCTAACGACGATCTCCCTGTTGACGATATCATTGAGGATGAAGATATCAAAGATTGGGATGAGAACGACGAAGATACCGAAGACGAAGACGATCCCTGGATCGAGGATGATGAAGACGACGAAGAAGACGACTACAATTAATCTTCGCTGTGTGCCACCGGAAACCGGCCGCTTGGGGTCGGTTTTTTTTACAGAGAGGAATCCATGAAGGTAGAGCAGATTGAAGTGATCATCGGCCCCGACGGAAAAGTCCGGCTCGAAACTTCCGGGTTCGCGGGCGGGGAATGTTTGACAGCGACGAAAAACCTTGAGGCGCTGTTGGGCGCGAAGAACCCCGAAAGAGAGTTTAAGTCAGAGTTTTACGCCCGCGCCGAGGAAAAAACAGCGGAGACAGTCCGTGTCCGCCGCTGAGTTGCGCGTCCACCGTGTACTCCATGGAAGCCGTGCCAACGGTCCGGGCAGACGTTCTGTTGTCTGGCTGCAAGGCTGCCCGCTGCATTGTGCCGGCTGCTTCAATCCCGAAACGCATGACCCCTCGGGTGGGATGCTTATGAAGGCAGCGGATCTCGCGGACACCTTGTTGACGGATCATCCCGATGGCATCACAATCTCCGGCGGCGAGCCGTTCGCACAGCCGGCGGGTTTGGTTGAATTGTTGCGGACGTTGCGGGAGAGGAATGTGCCGCCCGTGCTGGTTTTCAGCGGATACGGCGAAGCGGAGCTGCGCAGTGATCCGAGCAAAGCGGCGTGCCTGACGCATATTGATGCCCTGATCTGCGGTCCGTTCCGTGCGGATGAACCACCCGCTTACGAACGCTTCTGCTCTTCCGCTAACCAGACGCTTCACCTGCTGACGGATCGGATGCGCATGGAGGATTTTGCCGCTCTGCCGTTGCAGGAAATCATCATTGAGGAGGATGGCAGTGCGCTTTTCAGTGGGATCGTCCCGGCTCCGCTATAAGGTATAATGAAAAGAAACGGAACAAGTTCGAAAAGGGGGCTTTATGGCAAAACGATTAATCGACTGCTGCGTTTCTGAAATCAGCGGATTCAACAAAACAGACAAAATTTCAGCCATTGGCGGCTGTGAAGGTCGCGTGATGGCCTGCGAGTGTATCGGCACCGTGACGCCGATGCTCGGCAACATTACCAACGCCGAGCTGGTTTCTTCCCTGGGCGCGGATATCATTCTGCTGAACATCTTCGACGTGATGAATCCCGTGATACAGGGACTGCCCGAAGTCCCGCCCACGGAGACGATCCGTGAGATCAAGCGGCTGACCGGCAGGCTTGTCGGCATCAACCTTGAGCCTGTGCCGGAAGACTTCGCTTCCGAGAACAACACCAATCTCTGGAGAATCTCCGAAGGGCGCAAGGCAACCGTCGAGAACGCGCTGCGGGCACGGGATATGGGTGTGGATCTGATCCTCCTCACCGGGAATCCCGGCAACGGCGTTCATAATGACGCGATTTGCGCAACCTTGAAACAGTATAAGAAGCTCATCGGTGATGATGTCATTCTCGCCGCGGGCAAGATGCACGCCTCGGAAGTGCTTGCTGAAGGCGGGGAGAACATTATCACGATTCATGATGTCCGCCGTTTTGCGGAAGCCGGTGCTGATGTCATTCTCTATCCTGCGCCGGGCACCGTTCCCGGTATCACCATGGAATACATCCACGGGCTTGTGAAGGAAACCCACGCGCTCGGCTGTCTGGCCATGTCCTCCATCGGCACTTCACAGGAAGGCGCAGATACGGAAACCATTCGCCGGATCGCGCTGATGTGCAAGATGGCGGGAATTGATATTCATCACATCGGCGACTCCGGCTTTACCGGCACCGCTGTGCCGGAAGATATTACTGCCTATTCCGTGACCATTCGCGGCGTCCGCCACACTTATCGCAGGATGGCGATGAGCATTGCAAGATAAGGTTTTCGGATATACTCGAAGAAGGGACGGTACGATCTGCCGTCCTCTTTTTTTTCGCGGATGTGTACTGTTTTTCCTGACTCCGCCGCGTTTTAGTTATAATTATCTTGGTTTATTTTTTTATCGTGGAGCGTATCTATGACAACATTCCGCAAACAATCAAAGTTACTCCTGTTCGTGCTGTTTGTCCTCGGTTGCGTGTGCAATATCGCGGCAGCGGAGAGCACGCCCGTGCAGATTTACTTCTTCCGCGGTGAGGGCTGTTCCCACTGCGCGGCGGAGGAACCTTACCTGCAGTATCTCAAAGATGAAGTCTATGGCAATGCCATTGAGATCCATGACTTTGAGATCTGGTATAACCAAGAGAATGCCGACAAGGCGCAGCAGTTCGCCGATGCTTACGGCGAGGAAGTAAACGGTGTCCCGATGACTTACATCGGCCGTTATTTCTTTACGGGCTTCAGTGATGATATGAAATCTACCATCCGTTCTGCCATCGAGGACGAGCTTCAGATGGGACCGATTAATCCGCAGGATGTGGTTGACGGCATTGTCAATCGGGACGGTGTTCGCCTGATTGAGGATCCCGCCGAAACGACTGTGCATATTCCGCTGATTGGTGATGTGAGCCTTTCAGGAAAGAGTTTACTGCTGACGACGTTTATTATCGGTATTGTGGATGGCGTCAATCCCTGTTCGCTGTGGGTGCTGACCATGCTTCTTGCCATGGTTGTGCATACCGATTCCCGAAAAAAGACCTTGATCATCGGTTTCGTATATATCTTCGTTACGGCCGGTATCTACGCGCTCTTCATTCTCGGTGTCTTCTCCCTGCTGAGCTATGTCCGCTACATGAAGTGGATTCAGGTCGGTGTCGCCTGCCTGACTTTGATTCTCGGTCTGATTAACTTGAAAGATTACTTTTTCTACAAGCAGGGCGTGTCCCTGACCATTGATGACGAAAAGAAGCCAAGCCTGTACAAGAAGATGCGCAGCGTCGTCAAGAACTCCGACAATATCTGGGCTATGATCGGCGCCACGATTGCGCTGGCCGCCGGTGTGTCGCTGGTTGAGTTCTCCTGCACCGCCGCTTTCCCGGTCATCTGGTCGAACATTCTTGCTTCCCGCGGTGTCGGGAAAGTGGAATTCGGGCTGCTGCTCCTGCTTTACATGGTGCTTTATCAGCTGGACGAAATCATTATCTTCATCGTTGTTACCATCACGATGAAATCCCGCAAGCTGGGGCAGGAAGAAGGCCGCGTCATGAAGCTCTTCAGCGGTCTGTTGATGGTCACGCTGAGCATTGTCATGATTGTCAACCCTGCCATTATGAATAACATCAGTACGACCCTGCTGGTCTTTGCGCTGGCGCTGATCATGACGCTCATTATCCTGTTGCTGACCTCCGTCATTCTGCCGAAGTTCGGTATCTACATCGGTCATGTGAAAGAGCCGGAACCGGCGAAAGAACCGCAGGACGCGAAGGAATCGCCGAAAGCGGAAAAAACGGAACCGGTGAAAGAATTACAAACTGAGAATGAATCGCAAAAAGCGCAAGAGTCGGAAGAAAAATCCGCTGAATAAGCTCAAAACTTAACGAAATCATCCTCCATTGTCGGAGGATGATTCTTATTAAGAATCATGGCGGAAATACGCTTACGGTTTCGGAACCAGGTCGGATGTGTCGAAGCCTTCCTCTTTCAGAAACGCGATATCTTTTTTGTCAAGGCTCGCTTTCCTGAGCAAATCCGGACGGCGCAGTGCGGTGCGCAGGAGGCTTTGATGACGTCTCCATTCGTTGATTTTTGCATGGTTGCCGTTTTGCAGAACTTCGGGAACGATCCAGCCGCGGAACTCCGCCGGGCGGGTGTAGTGTGGATATTCCAGGAGGTACTGCGCGTGAGAGTCATCGAAAGCGCCGTCCGGGTCGCCCAGAACGCCGTTGAGATTGCGGCTGATCGCGTCAATGAGGATCAATGCCGGGAGCTCGCCGCCGGTCAGGACATAGTCGCCGATGGAAATCTCGTCCGTCACGAGGTGCTCGCGGATGCGTTCGTCAAACCCTTCATAGCGTCCGCAGATCAGTGCCACGCGGGGATATGCGGCAAATTTTTGCGCATCCTGTTGGGTGAAGATGCGCCCTTGCGGCGTCAGGAGGATCACAGGGCAGTCCGGCGGGGTTCCTACGACGGCTTCCACCGCCGCGAAGACAGGATCCGGTTTCATGACCATGCCGCCGCCGCCGCCGTAAGGCGGTTCATCGGTAACATGGTGCTTTCCCTCCGCCCAATCGCGAATGTTGTGAATATCAACGGAAATCAGCCCGTTCTCAATGGCTTTGTTCAGAATGCTGCAGCTGAGGTAACCGCTGAATACCTGGGGGATCAATGAAAAGACGTCAAATTTCATAACAACAATTATACTCCCGAAAGACCCTCCGACGGCGGGGTGCTGATTCGGACCCGAGAGGGTTGTTCAGAGCGGACCGCGGGTTATAATTAAATGACGCGGCGCCGTTCACGGCGCCGCGCTTGAGGCAAGAGGTGAATTATGAAACGAATATTGTGTATCATGCTGATGCTTTGTCTGTTCGGCGGCAGTGCCGCGGCACAGGATGCGGAACCGACATTTGACCCGTTCGCGGCAGGCTCTTTTTACTCTGCCGATCCGACCCCGGTGCCGGTGAAATCCGAGAGCGAGATGGAAAAGATCAGCGGGGACGGCGCGGAGATGGTGCTGATTCCCGCAGGGACATTCCTCATGGGTTCTGACGCGGACGATGCGCTGACGGATTCCAAACCGGCGCATGAGGTATACCTTGACGCGTATTGGATTGATAAATATACCGTGACCAACGCGCAATTCAAGCAGTGCGTCGCGTCGGGCTATTGCTATGTGCCGCGCGACCTGACTTCCGCAACGCGCGAGGATTATTATGAGAACGAAGCATATGCCGACTATCCCGTTGTTCATGTGGACTGGAATCAGGCGTTTGCCTACTGCGCTTGGGCGGGAAAGCGTCTGCCCACGGAAGCGGAATGGGAGCGGGCAGCGCGCGGCGATGAAGGTGCGCTCTATCCCTGGGGAAACGATCTCCCGGACGAGATCCCCGCGAACATCGGTCATTACGAGAGCGGCGACACGGAGCCGGTGGATTCCAACCCGGATGGGGTCAGTCCCTACGGATTGTATAACATGGAGGGCAATGTTTGGGAATGGACCGCTGACCTTTACGACCAATGGTTCTACAGCAAAAGCCCATCCGAGAATCCGAAGCCGTCCGTCAGTACCAATGACTATGTTGTGCGCGGCTATTCCTGGGCTTATCCCTTCACCCGTTACGAGATTACAACGCGGAACTCCTTTTATTTGCTGAATCACACCTACGACCTCGGCTTCCGCTGTGCAATGAACGCTGAATCGTGATTGGAGACTGATTCCCGTCCCTGTCATGCCTGTGTTTGTTAATATCATATAAGAAATCAAAAATGCGTCTTGACTTTTTTTCGCGGGGAGTGTATTATATTCAACGTTAGCACTCCTGAAAAATGAGTGCTAAAAACAGAAAAAGTTGATAAATATCATTCGATATTAAGGAGTTAGAAATGAATTTACGTCCGTTAGGTAATCGTATCGTTGTTGAACCGATTGAGCAGCAGGAAATGACTGCCGGCGGTATTGTCCTCCCGGAAACCGCCAAAGAGAAGCCCCAGCAGGGCAAGGTTCTCTTCGCCGGTGCGGGCGACCGCAATGACAAGGGCGAACGCATCCCCATGGATGTCAAAGTCGGCGATACCGTTCTCTTCGCGAAGTATGCCGGTACCGAAACCAAGATCGACGGCAAGAAGCTGCTGATCATGCGTGAAACCGATCTGCTTGCGATCATTGACTAATCAGAATATAACTCACAGGAGAAAACAAATATTATGGCTAAACAATTAATGTTCGGTGAAGAAGCCCGCAAGAAGCTGAAGGCCGGTATTGATACCGTCGCCAACGCTGTCGCCACTACCCTTGGTCCGAAAGGACGAAATGTCGCGATTGACCGCAAATACGGTTCCCCGACCATCACACACGATGGCGTTACCGTTGCCAAAGAAATCGAACTCCCCGATCCGTTTGAAAACATGGGCGCTCAGCTGCTGAAGGAAGCTTCCTCAAAGACCAATGACATTGCCGGTGACGGTACCACCACTTCCACCGTTCTGGCTCACGCCATCGTCTCTGAAGGTCTGAAGTCCCTGGCCGCCGGTGCCAACCCGATGCTCCTGAAGCGCGGTATTGAAACCGCTGCCAAGGCTGTTTCTGAAGACATCCGCAAGCAGTCTATCGAAGTCTCTTCCAAGGAAGATATCGCCAATGTCGCTACCGTTTCCGCTCAGGATTCCAACATCGGCAACCTGATCGCTGACGTTATGGACAAAGTCGGTAAAGACGGCGTCATTACCGTGGAAGAATCCAAGGGTCTTGAGTTCGAGACCGAATACGTCGAAGGTATGCAGTTTGACCGCGGCTACATCAGCCCGTACTTCATCACCGATAACGACAAGATGGAAGCCAATATCGCCGCTCCGAACATCCTGATCTATGACAAGAAGATCTCCGCTGCCCAGGATATGGTTCCGCTGCTTGAGAAGCTCGTCCAGACCGGCAAGCGCGAACTTGTCATCATTGCTGAAGATGTTGACGGCGAAGCCCTGGCTACCCTCGTGCTGAACAAACTGCGCGGTATGCTCAATGTCCTTGCCATCAAGGCTCCCGGTTTCGGCGATCGCCGCAAGGCCATGCTGCAGGATATTGCTACCCTGACCGGCGCCTCCGTCATCTCCGAAGAGACCGGCCGCAAGCTGGAAACCGCGACGCTCGCTGACCTTGGTCATTGCGAACGTGTCATCAGCGACAAAGACAACACCACCATCATCGGCGGTATGGGCGATGCCGATGCCATCAAGGCTCGCATTGAGCAGATCCGTATCGAGATCGAAAAGACCACCAGCGACTATGATCGCGAAAAGCTCCAGGAACGTCTGGCGAAGCTCTCCGGCGGTGTTGCTATCATCCGTGTCGGTGCCGCTACCGAAACCGAACTGAAGGAAAAGAAGCATCGTGTTGAAGACGCTCTGTCCGCTACCCGTGCGGCTGTCGAACAGGGTATCGTCCCCGGCGGCGGTGTCGCTCTGATCAACGCCTGCGCGAAGATCCAGAACCTCAAGTCTGACATTGAAGACGAACAGACGGGTATCAATATCGTCCGCAAGTCCCTCGAAGTCCCGATGCGCAAGATCGTTGAGAACGCCGGCAAGGATGGCTCCGTCATCATCGCCAACATCCGCTCTCAGCAGAAGTCCAAGCGCTCCAACCGTATCGGTTACAACGTCTTGACCGACAAGTACATCGATATGATCGCCGGTGGTGTCTCCGACCCTGCGAAGGTTACACGCGGTGCTCTTGAGAACGCTGCTTCCATCGCCGCGATGATCCTGACGACCGAAGCCCTGATCACCGACATTCCGGAACCGGAAAAGCCGGCTCCGCAGCAGATGCCGGAATATTGATCCCGCAGAATAAAACCAACAACGCGCCTCTTCGGAGGCGCGCTTTTTTTAATCATGTGAGTCCGAAAGGTTTCAAACCAATCTGACTGCCGGGTACTTTTCCAGCACTGCGGCACCGTCCCGCAGGCGAACTGCGCTGACCGTCAGCATCTTGTTGCTGTCAATGCCGAAGGTCACATGGAACAGCGGAACGCCGCGCTCACAGGGCGTATCGGATTCAAGGAAGAGCGGGCAGCGCTCATTCAGCAGGAACATTCGTCCCGCGTTTTGTTCTGATTCCGTCAGCGGCATCACCCGTGCGGAGCCGTCCGTGTCGAAGAATATCTCGCTCTCCGTCCCTGCGCTGTCCGCGCCGTCACGCAGTTCATAAAGCGCGATGCCGAAGCGGGTCTGTCCGTCATAGGACGCTTTCAGCGTCATCTTCGGCCCTACGTTCTCGCTCGGGAACGCGGTGCCGCGCGGCACAATCGTACGGAATGCGTACTGCCCCGTATTGGGATCGAGATAACGCACGGCATAGTTGTGCTGGATGAAGTCATAAATGCGCAGACCCGCCGCGAAAGCGGCAGCCCCCCGCGCGACCGCGCCCAGCGGTTCGCCCGCAGCGACGAGATTCGCGCCGAAACGCTTTTCCAGACCTTCCCGTACCGCAGGGATCAGGCATCCGCCGCCGACCGGCAGCACCGCTGTCAGTCGTTCCTTCGCAAATCCTCGGCTTTCGGCGGTCTTCAACGCTTCCGTGAGAACGCTGTCCAGTGTATCGAAAAGCCCGTGCCTGCGGAGCAGCTCTGTCAGCTCCGCACGGCTCATACGGAAACGCATTTCATCCAAAGGCGCGTCGAGTTCCGCTGTTTCCGCTTTCGAGAGCGTTGTTTTCAGTCGTTCGCAGGCAAGCATCAGCGCACCGGAAACTGAGCGCACGCGGGGATCGTTCTCCGAAAGTCCTGACTTTTTCAACAGGTCTTCATAGATCCGGCGGTCAACCGTCATGCCGCCGATATTCACGCCTGCCTTGCCGAGCACGCGGCAACAGCGTCCGAGTTTTTCCCCGTCCTCAGTGACGGATACACAGACCGCCTGCAATGTGCTGCCGCCGAAATCGACCGTCAGTAATGCGTCTCCGGGACGAACGGACAGGCCGTATCCTGCGGCGGCGGCGCTCGCTTCATCAATCAGGCGCAGACGGACACCCGTGAAGCGGTTCAAGAGCCATTCGCTGTAGTATTCAAAGGATTCCACCGGGACGCTGAGCGCCAGCTCCTCCGGGAAGTTCTCCGCAGTCGGAAAGGCGGAAGTCAGGACTGTGCGCAGAAAGTCCTCCGCCGCACGGCGGGCGTCAATTCGTTCCGCACCGATTTTGAGGGCGTAGGGACTGCGCAGATTGATGTAACGCTTCATCCAGCGGAAGAGTCCCCGTTCCTCGGCGGCCATAGCTCCGGCGAAGAACCGCTCTGCTGTCTCGTAAGTGATTCGTGAAGGAATGACAAAACCGCCCGGCACGGAAAGTCCGGGGACGCGCAGCGTTTCTGCCTGCCCCGCGGCATCATTCCATACCGCGATGACGGTGTTGCAGCTGCCGAAGTCAACCGCGGCTTTAATATGCATGGGTCGGCATATCGTTGAGAAGGCGCCAGACGCGATCCAGTGCTTTTAACGCGGACAGGTTGCGCACGGTCCAGCCGTAATGCTCGAGGTCGCTGCCGGCAAAATTGCAGAGGGAGACCTCCGAGGAAGTCGGATGAACATCGCCGTCTTTTAACCCGTTATTCGGCAGCTCGGACATCGTGCGCCACAGGTTCCAGAGCGGGACGTTGAATTCCGCGGCGATTTTTGCGGTTATTTCATTGAAACTGCCGTCCCCTTCAAGGTTGTCCGCCTTCGTCAGCAGGATCGGCACGATCTTGCGATCCAGCGTTTTCTGCACAAGGGAGCGCAGGTGTTCCTCGTACAGCTCAATATCCAGCAGGGCATCATTGGTGCCGAAGCCGATAAAGGCGATGGAGGGCGTGAACAGGCGGTATTCACAGCTCAGCGCGGATTCATACGGCCAGCAGACATCGTCCGTGTACCAATGATAAACATCCATGTCGTAGGCTGTCGCGCCGTTCTTCGCGGCGCGTGAATTGCGGGAGAAGGACCATTGAAATTGTGTAATGACTTCCTTCAGCTCCTCATAAGGACCGAGGTCGTATCCCGTGCCTTCGCCGGAGTCAAAGCAGCCGAGAAAGGACGGCATGACGCTGTTGCTGTCACCGACTTTGCTGAAGCGGGCGGGATCGTTCCCTTCCGCAATGCCCTCAAAATACAGTGCCTTGAGTTCGGGACTGACGGACTCCGGCAGCTCCGGCCAATTCTGCCAATCCGCGGGATCCAACGCGGCGGGTGCCTCTGTCGGAAGCGCTGTCGGAACTTCGGCTGCCGTCTCTGTCGGTACTGCGGTCGGGATCGTGGTCGGTTCGGATGCGGCTGTCTCGGTGGGTATGGAGGCAGCCGCTGTCGATGCGGCGATTTCCGTCATGCGGATCCGCACCTCAGCGCGCCTGTTGTTTGAGCAGACAATGAGTACCGCGGTGCCGATCAGCAGCACCGCGATAATGATGAACGGGATGATTGGGGATTTTTTCCTGTTCATAAGGTCAAAGGACGAGCCAGATTTCCTCAACCACCAGACCGACGATCAAGCCGAGCAGCAGTCCCGCGTAAACCTGACGCGGGGTGTGCCCGATGACCTCTTTGAGTGTTTCTTCCGAGAGCGGCTGCCCTCTGAAAAGCTTCTTGAGAATCTGGTTGATGCGCTGGGCATGGATGCCGGACTGCCAGCGGATATTGGCGGCGTCATACATGACAATGATCGCGAAGACGGCCGCGACAGCGAAGATTTCGCTGTCAAAACCGAGGCGCATTCCGGTGACGAGGGTTGCGGCGGTCACAAATGATGAGTGAGAGCTGGGCATGCCGCCCGAGGCGAATAACTGCGAGAAGTCCCATTCCTTATTGAGCCAGTAATTTGTGAATGGCTTCATGACCTGCGCAAGGAACATGGCAATCAGACCTGCAACGAGAACGTGATTTTGGAAAATGCTGTTATTCATATCAGAAATCAATCTCCTCTTCTTCTTCCGTATCGCCTTCGCGCAGGGTTTTGAGCTGCAGCTCCGCGTTTTCCAACGTCTTGCGGCAGACATCCGCGGCGGCGCGTCCTTCCTTGAACAGCTTCAACGCCGCGTCTAAGTCGGGGGACTCGGTCTCGAGTCTGCGGACGATGGACTCCAGTTTCTTGTAAGATTCTTCAAAAGTTTCTGTCTTGGTGTTTTCGCTCATAGTCTTTTCTTATCTTCCTTACTTAATCCACGAGAGCGGTCTTTTCGCCGTCATAAAAACGGATGGCGACGCGATCGCCCGCGCTCAATTCATGCGCGGATGTGATGACGGTTTCTTCTTTGCGCACGAAAGCATAACCGCGGCGCATGACGTTCGACGGATCCAGCAGCTCCAGACGCTTTGTCAGGGAGGACAGCATGTCATTCAGACGGGCGGTGTAAGTCCTTTCCGCGTTATCAAGGCGCACCGTCATCTGCTCCAACGATTTCTTTTCACTTCCGACACGGTTCTGCGGGGACTGCAGAGCCAGCCGCCTTTCCAGCATCTCAAAACTCTGCGTCTTGTTGTTCAGAATTCTGTCCATGACATCATCCAGGTCATCGGTCAGCCGCGTTACACTGTCCAGCACCTGCGTTCGATCCGGGACGGCTTGCGTCGCGGCGTCGGTGGGCGTCAGAGCGCGGTAATCGGAGACGTAATCAACCAGCGTGGTGTCGATATCATGCCCGACACCGGTAATAATCGGCACCGGGGACGCGGCGACTGTGCGCGCGACTTGTTCATTGTTGAAGCACCACAGGTCTTCCATGGAGCCGCCTCCGCGGGCGAGAATGATGACGTCCGGCTTGAGGGCGTAGAGCTTCTTCAGTGCCGCGATAATGGAAGCCGGAGCCGAAGCTCCCTGCACGGTTGCGGGCGCGAGTGTCAACTCCGCCAGCGGCCAGCGGCTTCTGAATACGCTCAGCATATCTTTATATCCGGCGGCGGATGGGGACGAAACGATGCCGATCGTGCGCGGCATTTTCGGCAGCGGACGCTTGCGTTCTTGAGCGCAGAGACCTTCCGCTTCCAGCTGACGCTTCAGCCGCTCCAATTCCTCAAAAAATTTACCGATTCCGCGCGGACGCAGACGATCGACATAGAGCTGATACTTGCCGCCTTGTTCGTACACGGAAATGTCTCCGTGAGCCTCGACCGCGTTCCCGTTTGCCAGCAGCTTCAGCATTTCCGCGTTCAACTTGCTGCTCCAGATGACCGCGCTCAGCTCATATTGGTTTTTGTCCTTCAGCGTGAAGTAACAGTGTTTTAGGGGTTTCTTGTATCCCGAGATTTCGCCCTCGACCCAGCAGTTTTTGAATTCAGGGATGCCTTTGATGACCTGCTTGAGGCGGGTGTTGATCTCCGTAACGGTCAGAACCTTTTCTTCTTTTTTGCTTTCAAAATCAAATAAACTTGCGTGTTCCATCGGTTTACAAATTCTTACAGGCGTTGACCGCCAGCTCGTCGCAACGGTTGTTGTATTCGTTGTCAGCATGACCTTTTACCCAGTTGAAAGTCACTTCATGAACCTGCAGCAGCTGCCACAGCTCTTCCAGTAAATCGGGGTTTTTCGCCGGCTCTTTGGCATTGCGTTTCCAGCCGTTTTTACGCCAACGTTCCAGCCAGCCTTGATTGATCATGTTCACAACATACTGCGAGTCAGAGAAAAGCTGTACCTTGCAGGGACGGTTCAGAGCTTTCAGCGCCATGATGACCGCTGTTAACTCCATGCGGTTGTTCGTCGTGGAAGCTTCGCCGCCGGAGAGCTCTTTGGTGTACTTCCCGGCCTTGAGAATGCATCCGTAACCGCCGGGCCCCGGATTCCCGCTGCACGCGCCGTCGGTATAAATCGTTACTTCATTCATGGCTGATAATTGCTCTCTGTCCCGCTTGCTGTTAGAATAGAAAAGTATGAGGGATGTTTCACGTCCCATCATATAAATTTTATCATTGAACTGCGGAATTTGTCCGAAAGTGCGACAAATCAAGAAAGAGACATGAACATGAAAAAGCGGATTGAGCAAACCATTTTGAGCGCGGCATTGCTGTTCTGCGCGTTGATGTGCGGACGGGATATTTACACCCGTTACGCGGAATTTCTTCAGGCAGGACGGCTTGTGCCGACTTTTCTCTTTATCTGTGCGGTGCTGATCGGCGGAACGCTTTTCATAGCGGCGCTGATTTGGCTGAAGCCGGGTGTTGTCGATACGCTGAAAAACAAACTCGGTGTCTTTGGACGGGCTCTCTCCGTCATTCTCTGCGTACTCCCGGGCGTGCTTTATAACTTCATGAATTTCAGCGAACCCTGGCGCGGCTTGTGGATTCGCGTCTTCGTCTGCGGATTGACGGTGATCGCCGCAGCGTGGCTGTGGGAGCGGAACGGTGCAGTGAGCTTCGGCTCCGTTATCCCCTGTGTACTGATCTTCGCGGTGTCATTCGCCCTGCTGACGCAGTTCCATGATGTCAGCGCTTACCCCTTCTCCATCGGCTGGTCCGAGGGCAACCGCATGTGGGATTACTCCGTCCTCTTCGGGAAAGGCCTCTACAATTATCCGCAGGATCAGACCATTCCGGCGTATATCGACATTGGGCGGCAGAGCCTCTGGGGGCTGATTTATCTGCTCCCGAATGTCACGATTGTCGGCGCCCGAGTCTGGAACGATGTCCTGTTCACAATCCCCTGCGCACTGCTTGGTTGGGCACTGCTGCGTCGTGACCCGTCCTGCCGCGGATACCGTCTCTTAGCCGGCAGTTTATGGACCATGCTCTTCCTGATGCAGGGTCCGATTTATACCCCGTTGACCTTGGCGGCGATCCTTGTTGCGCTGGGAAGCCGTCTCCCGCTTATTTTGAACTGTCTGCTCGTCGCTGCGGCGGGCTTTTATGCAGTGATGTCGCGCTCGACCTGGGTGGCGGCTCCATCCGCGTTCGCGGTCTTCCTCTGCTTTTTGGATCAGTCTGCCATTGCGAATGACAAAGCGAAGAAATCCCGCTGGGGAAAAGCCGTTGCGCTTGGGCTGTCCGGGCTGATCGGTGCCGCCGCATATATGAAGCGTGAAGTCTTCTCCGGCCTTTTCGGCGGGCTCACGAACGCCGCGGCCGAAGCCGCTGTTGAAAGCACCGCTGCGGAAGCTGCCATGGACGCTGTCCCGCGGATTTTTACCCCCGCCTGGTTCCAATACTACCTTGGGCGTCAGGCACTGCTTTGGGATCGTCTCTGGCCGAATGAAACCTATAAACCCGGCATTGTTCTCGGCTTGGCACTCGGCGTACTGCCGCTGATTCTTCTGATCGTCATTTGGTCCGTCCGCAAAAAGTGGAAATTGGACGCCTGGCAGAAGCTCCTTCTGTTCGCGGGAAGCGGCATTTTCCTCGCGGCGGGTCTGGTCTTCTCTGTCAAAATCGGCGGCGGCTCCAACCTGCATAACCTGGATATGTTTCTTATTCTGATGGTGATTGTCGGTGCGCTGGCATGGAAAGCGGGATTCGGGGATTGGTTGACTGAGTCGGTTCGCACGAACAGTGCGGTTTGTCTGTTGATTCTCGCCGCGGTGATTATCCCGGTTTGGTCCGATGTTACAACCGCCGCTCCGCATGTTTTCCCAAACAGCGCGGTGACTGAAGACGCCGTGGATAAAATCCGCGAAGTCGTGGCGGAACAGCAGGACGAAGATATTCTCTTTCTTGACCAGCGTCAGCTTCTGACATTCGGCACCGTGGAGCAGATCCCGCTCATCGCTGACTATGAGAAGAAATGGATGATGGATGAAGCCATGGCGAACAACGCTGCATACTTTGAACCTTATTTCAAAGATTTAAAAGAGCACCGTTTTGCCGCCATTATCTCAGAACCGCTGCAGATTAAATTTCAGGGCGCCGGCGGGGATTTCAGTGAGGAGAATGACCTTTTCGTCACCTATGTCTCCGTCCCGACGCTGTGTTACTATGAACCCTACGAGACTTTCCCGGAGCAGGGCGTGCAGATCCTCGTGCCGCGTGACGGCGTGCTTGAGTTGGAAGGCATTGACTGCCCATGAGAATGTCCGCAAAAATGATGACAAGCGTATGAGCCTTGTCCGCCGTTTTGCTTTATAATTTATGCTATGAGCAGAAGAAATGTTACTCCGGTTCTGAGTGTGTCCTCATGCCTGACGATTCTTATCTTCGGAATGATGATCTTCATCGCCTTATTCTTTTTCTTTGCTATCCGCGGGGCGGGAATCTCTGGGGATGACGGGAACGGAATGGCGCAATTGACGGTGATCGCCGCGCCGACTGTCACACCGACGGTATATGTGACCAAAGAGCCGCAGACGCTTGCGATCCGCTATGAGTCCGAGAACGGACTCTCTGTCGGGACGCTTGCGGAGGTCTATGACACCGGAACCACCGGTCTCAGTGTGCGTCCGAATCCCGGTACCGGCGGGTATCTGAATTTTGTCGCGGCGGAGGGTGAACGCTTTATGATTGTTGACGGACCTGATTCCAAGAATGATTACGTTTGGTGGAAGATTGAATCCGTGAACGATCCTGAAAGAACCGGCTGGGCAGTGGGGGATTATCTGCGCCCGGTGGACGGGCAGTAGTCCGATATTTTAGATAGGGGGAATATGGAAGAATCAACCGAGAAGCGCCATCTGATCCTGGTGGTTGATGATGAAATACGGATCTCTCGAATGATCCGCATGAACCTTGAGCATGACGGTTATGAAGTCATTGAGGCGCAGTCCGGGCAGGAAGCACTTGACCTGGTGCGTTCGCGGATGCCGAGCCTGGTTATTCTGGATGTGATGATGCCGGGGCTGGACGGGTATGAGACGCTGTCTATCCTGAGGGAAATCAGTCAAGTCCCCGTGATCATGCTGACCGCGAAAGGCGAAGAGGAAGACCGTATCCACGGATTGGAGCTGGGCGCTGATGATTATGTGACGAAGCCTTTCAGCCCCCGTGAGTTGATGAGCCGTGTCAAGGCGGTGCTGCGCCGTACCGAAGGCGCGGGAGGAGGCAGCGCACAGCAGGATGTGATCCATGTGGATGACCGCTTGAAGATCGACTTTGCCAAGCGTGAGGTGTGGGTGAATGATCAAATCGTCAAACTGCGCCCGACAGAATACCGCCTGCTTTATCATCTTGTTCAGAACGCCGGCTGGGTGATGACCTATGACCAGCTGTTGACGAAGGTATGGGGTTATGAATACCGCGACGAAACCCATTATGTTCGGCTTTACATCAATTACCTGCGCCAGAAGCTTGAGGAAGATCCCTCGAACCCGAAATATATCCTGACCGAGCGCGGTGTCGGCTACCGCTTTGTGGATTACAAGCGATTGAACGAGAAGCAGTGATCAGGCGACAATCAGCGGATAACAGCCCGATAAGCGGAGTAGTGCTCCCTTTTCGGGCTGTTTTATTGCTTGTCGGAGGTTGTTAATTTACCGCTGACAAAGCGCATATTTCTTTCTGACTTTCCGCAAGCAAAAATCATATATTTCCATCCTATCATTGTAAATGTAAGGCAGCGAGGGAAGAAGAAAGAGAAACCCTCGGAGCCGCAAATCAAACAATCAACCGGAAACGGTTCAACCGAAATCGGAGGAAATTATGAATTACGTAAAGAATTATCTCACCATGCAGGAC
>CAVESB010000035.1:0-19023 GCA_963618265.1 bacterium | reverse complement strand
TGCTGACGCTGATCATGGGTTATCATTTCAGCTTCAGCGGTCCGCAGCTGGGAAAGGTGAAGCGCTCCGCCCCGAAGTGCGAAGTGACAGAGGATGTCACCGAACCGATCGCAAAAGACGAATCCGCTCCCTCTGTGATGCCGGAGGACAACGTCTCAGCGTCAAACGCAGACACCCCGAACAATCCCGAGGCATAACACCCGCCGGATTTCATATCAACCTCCTACGTGAAAAACTCCCGCCTGTGAGCGGGAGTTTTTCGCTGCGGCAGAGCGTCGGAGTTCAGGCTTGAGATGAACCCCTATTGCGCCTGACGCTCTTTAATCACAAAATGGCTCTTATGAAACTCAATCAAGCCTTCGTCCCGCATTTTCCCCAGCTCCGCCGAAAGACCGCTGCGCTCTACCGCGAGGTAGTCCGCCAGCTGCTGCCTTGAGAACGGGATATCAAATTCGTACCGCCCGAGGCGTTTGACCTCGGCGGAGAAATAAGACATCAGCTTGGCTCGCGTTGTGCGCTGCCCCATGTGGGTCAGTTTCCCGTTGAGGCGCAGATTTTTCCCGGCAAGCTCACCGACGAGGTTTTGAATGATGCGCCGGTGATGGGAGCAGGCGGAGGGACAGATTTTCAAAATCCGTTTCACGTTCATGAAAAGCGCGGTGACGGGTGTTTCGCTTACGACATCAACGTTGAGCCTGGAAGCGGGAGCGCAGGCAAAGGCCGCCGAAAAAGTCTGTCCCACGCCCGCTTTGGAAAGGATATTGCGGTTGCCCCAAATATCCTCCTGAATGATCAGAACACTGCCCGACAATAAAAGCCCAACCGACTCGACGGTGTCCCCGTCACGCAGGATATAGGCATCCTTGGGAAAGCTCTTTTTCTGCGCGTCAAGACAGGACAGCATCACGGGAAGCTCATTTTCGGATATTCCCTCGAAAAGTCGGGAAGTTCGAAGGACGGATAAATACTCTTTCATAATTCCTCACTTTCGTTGAATATTCAATCGACTTGTTGATTACAGTATATTATACTTTAAATAAAAAGAGGATTTGACGATGAAAAGAAGAATCATTGAAATCAATCAGGACAAATGCAACGGCTGCGGTGCCTGCGCCGCCGCCTGTCACGAAGGTGCGATCGCCATGGTGGATGGAAAAGCGAAGCTGATGCGGGATGATTACTGCGACGGACTGGGCGACTGTCTGCCCGCCTGCCCCACAGGCGCCATCTCCTTCGTGGAACGCGAAGCCGCCGCTTATGATGAACAGGCGGTCATGGAAAACAAGCAGAAAAAGATGCGCGCGGAAGGTATGCGTCTCTCCGGCGGCTGCCCCGGTACGCGGATGAAAACACTCATCCATCACGCTGAACCCGCCGTGACGGAAAGCGCTGCCGCCCCCGCTGCCGTACAGAGCCGTTTGGCGCAGTGGCCGGTGCAGATCAGGCTCGTGCCCGTGAATGCGCCTTACTTTGACGGCGCGAAGCTCCTCATTGCCGCGGACTGCACGGCTTACGCCTATGCCGCCTTTCATGAACGCTTCATCAAGGGTCATATCACCCTTGTCGGCTGTCCGAAGCTGGACGATGTGGACTATTCCGAGAAGCTGACGGAGATCATCCGTGAAAACGATATCAAGAGCGTGACCATTGTCCGCATGGAAGTCCCCTGCTGCGGCGGTCTGGAATACGCGGCGAAGACGGCGTTGCAGAACAGCGGAAAATTCATCCCGTGGCAGGTGGTGACCATCTCCACGGACGGCAGCATCCTTGAATAAATGAAAGAAAGCGGGTGGAAACCGGCACGGCACAGAGCGGCCTGCTGAATTTCAAGGCGGAATTTTCATCAGACATAAATTCCCTATGCTAAGCCGCGGCATAACAAACAGCCTTTTGCCCGAACCGCGGCTTCTGCATGAAAGCTGTTGGCGGAGAAAGACATTTTCCCGCAGGCAGCAACCGAAACAGAAATTGAATGGACATAAAAAAGACTGCGGATGAATTTCCGCAGTCTTTTGCATTGTACCTTCGGTACGAAACTAACGTTTCGTATAGGTCGGGGCCTTACGAGCTCTCTTGAGACCCGGCTTCTTGCGTTCCTTGATGCGGGCATCGCGGGTCAGCAGACCGGCGTGGGAGAGATCGGGTTTGAGGTTCTCATCCATCTTGACGAGGGCGCGGGCGAGGCCGAGCTTGACCGCATCGGTCTGACCGGTGACGCCGCCGCCGTTGACGTGGACGGTCACATCATAGGTGCCCTGATCCTGATTGATGGCAGCGAAAGGGGCAAGGATCGCTTCGACATCACCGAAACGGGTGAAGTAATCAGCGACCTGTTTATCATTGACAGTGAAGACACCGTTCCCGTTTGAGACACGGACGCGAGCGACACTGTTCTTACGACGACCAACACCTTCATAATATTGTCCGGCCATTGTTCACTCCTTAGTTCATACGTGTCGGGTTCTGAGCGGCATGCGGATGATCATTTTCCGCGTAAACCTTCAGACGGGTCATCAAGTCGCGGCCGACTTTGTTGTGCGGGAGCATGCCCCAGACAGCGGCGCGAATCACACGATCAGGATAAGTACGCATCATGTCTTTGAGAGAAGTCTCGGTCAGACCACCCGGATAACCGGAGTGTCGATAGTACATTTTCGTGACCATTTTCTTCGGGGTGACAGCAAGATGAGCAGCGTTGACAACAACGACATAGTCGCCCATTTTTACGCCGGGTGTATATTCAGGCTTATGCTTCCCCAGTAAATAATTAGCAATTTGTGTAGCCAGTCTGCCAATTCCCTGACCGTTCGCATCCACGAGCAGCCAATTGTTGACAGGTTCACCTTTAATGACGTAGGTCTTTTCCACGGTCATTCTTCTCCATTTATCAGTTCGTTCATTTTCGCTTTTTCCGCAACGTCGCTGCCGTAGTTTACCCGTTGAAGTCGAAGCCCTCTCGCGGGAGCCAGTCCGGGTTTTGCATCAATACCGTATCTGACCGCGTTGATAATAGCTTCTTCGGAGACCGTTCCCATAGCATAGGCTGTCTGGAGGAAGACGATGCGCCTGACCATGTGGTATAGAAAGGCGTTCGCTTCGATCTCAAACAGGATCCGGTCATCCGAAACTTTCGTCCAGCGGTTCACAAAAATCTCTCGTACCGTGCTGTGGTTCTTTCGGGGCGGAGAACCGAAAGCGCGGAAATCATGGATACCCGTGAAGTGTCGAGTGATTCGATTCAGTGTTTCCAAGCTGAGCGGGGTGCGTATCTGCCACGCCGTCATGTCGATGAGCGGCAGCCGTACCGGAGAGACGTAGATGTGGTAATGATAGCACCTTGAAAGTGCGTCATACCGTGCGCTGAAGCCATAGGGGACCTGTTCGACGTTGAGGATCGAGACATCGTCGGGAAGTTTGGCATTCATGGCCCGCACAAGCGCGTCCGTGCCGTGGTTCCAACGGAGGGCGGCTGAAAACACCTGCCCTGCCGCGTGAACGCCCGCGTCAGTCCTTCCGGCTCCCACAATCGCGTCTTCTTCCCAGCCCAGCTCCCGCAGGGCGTCTTCAAGGACAAGCTGTACCGTTCTTGTTCCGCCCTGCCTCTGGAAGCCTGAAAAAGCAGTTCCGTTGTAGGAAATCGTAAATTTGTAACGTTCAAGCGCTTCGGTTTCTTCAAATGAAGAACCGAGCATCATTATTCAGAAACCAGTTCGATGAGAACCATTTCGGCAGAGTCACCCTTGCGGGGGCCGAGCTTGATCATACGGGTGTAACCACCGTTGCGTGAGGCAAAGCGCGGGGCGATATCGTTGAAGAGCTTCTCGGTGATCGCACGATCGTTGCCGAGGCGGGATGAAGCCAGACGGGCAGCGTTCATCTTCTGAATCTTGTCGCCGTTGTTGCCTTTTTTGGCAAGGGTGATCAGTTTTTCAGCATCGCCGCGCATGGCCATGGCCTTCGCCTGCGTCGTCTGAATCCGTTCGTGCTCGAAGAGCTGGCGGATCAGAGTGGTACGCAGCGCTTTGCGCTGGGCAGATGTTCTACCTAATTTATAACCTGCAACAGAGTGTCGCATTTTTACTCCGATTCTTTATTGTTCTTTAAATAGCCCTTTTCCTGCAGCTTGTCGCGCAGTTCATCCAGGCTCTTTTCACCGAAATTGCGGATGGACTTTACAGCGTCGTCACCCTTCTCAATCAGGTCGAGGACGTCACCGACGGTGATGATCCCCGTCCGTTTCAGGGAGTTGAACACGCGAACGGAAAGATCGAGGTTCTCGATCGGGGTGTCCCGAACTTCACTGGAGACAACCGGCTTGGCAATTTCGCTTTCTTCGGCGCTGATCGGCAGGATGTCTTCTTTGATGCCGGCGATGTAACGCAGATGCTCAATGAGAATCCGGGAGGATTCAACGAGCGCGTCCTGCGGTTTCTTGGTACCGTCGGACCAGATTTCAAGTTCGAGTTTATCGTAGTTCGCAGACTGACCGTAAAGCGCGTTTCCGACATTCCAGTTCACGCGTTTGATGGGGCTGTATATCGCGTCCACAGGCAGTTCACCGATGGGGAGGTTGCCGGCCCGGTCATTGCCGGGGATGTAGCCGCGTCCCTTTTCAACCGTCAGGTCGATTTCCATCTTGGTCGCCGGATTGTCTACCGTAAAGAGGTAGAGTTCCGGGTTCACAATTTCGATTTCACCCGGGCATTGGATATCAGCAGCAGTCACTTCACCTTCGCCGGAAACCTCGAGCTTCATGTGAGAGACCGCGACATCGTGGAGGATGAGGCGGATCTGCTTGATCTGAAGCATGATGTTCAGGACATCTTCGCGCACGCCGTCAATTCCGCTGAATTCATGATCCACACCCTGGATATGAATTGATGTTACCGCAGCGCCGTCGAGTGAGGAGAGTAATACTCTGCGTAAAGCGTTTCCGAGTGTTACACCGTAGCCACGTTCAAGCGGTGAGATAACGAACTTAGCGTAATTTTCAGCTTCGCGTTCGAGCTTGACAGTAGGTGTTACCATATTCAATAATGTTGCCAATGATCACCATCCCTTCCCAATACACCTTATAACGACCGCGTATTGGATCTAATCAACCTTAGCGAGAATAGTATTCTACGATCAGTTGTTCAGTGATATTCCCGTCAATTTCCGCGCGTTCGGGTAAGCGCAGGATCGTGCCGCTGATGTTTTTGGTGTCGCGGGTGATCCAGCCGATGCAGTTGCGGTTTTCGGCGACTTCGTGAAGTTCCTTGAAGTAGGTGGCGTTTCTCGAAGATTCGCAGAGGGAGATCTTATCACCGGGCTTTACAAACATGGACGGGACGTCGCAGCGGACACCGTTGACCATGAAGTGACCATGGCTGACAAGCTGACGGGCCTGTGCGCGGTTCTCGGCAAAGCCCATTCTGAAGATGACGTTGTCGAGACGGGTCTCAAGCATCTGAAGCAGGTTCAGACCGGTCTGCCCGCGCTTCTTTTCAGCCAGAGCGAAGGTGCGGCGGAACTGACGTTCCAGGACGCCGTAGATACGGCGGGCCTTCTGCTTGGCACGCAGCTGCTTGCTGTAGTCGGAGACTTTCGTGCCGCCGCGGCCGGAGCCGGCTTTACCGTGATCACCGGGCGCATAGGCGCGGTGTTCAAAAGCGCACTTGCCGGATAAGCAGCGTTCGCCCTTCAGAAACAGTTTTTCATTTTCACGCCGGCATAAACGACAAACCGGACCAGTATATCTTGCCATTGCAATTCCTTTCTAATTTACACGCGGCGTTTCTTCGGCGGTCGGCAACCATTGTGCGGGACCGGGGTGATGTCGGAGATGGAACGGACTTTCATGCCCATTCCCTGGACAGCACGGATAGCGGATTCACGACCGGGACCGGGACCTTTGACGATCAGATCAACTTCCTGAACACCCATGGCCTGAGCTGTTTTGATTGCCTGTTCGGCAGCCAGACGGGCGGCGAAGGGTGTGCTCTTGCGGGAACCCTTGTAACCGACAGCGCCGGCGGAACCCCAGCAGACCGGGGCGCCCATGGCATCGGTGACCGTGATGATGGTGTTATTAAAGGAAGCAAAGACATGCACCTGAGCAGAAGCCAGGGTGCGCTTTACTTTACGTGCAGTTGCTGCACGACGCGCTGAGCGTACGTTTTGAGCCATATTTCCTCTTATAACCTATGTATTCTGAAATAATCCGTCGCTTAACATGCGAAAATTGCAGGCAGCCGCAGGGTGAAAGGATCCCTAAACCTGCAATCAATCGCATGGATAAGGTTGAGATTATTTCTTGGTTGCTCCACGACGGCGGCCGCGTCCGGCAACGGTCTTCTTCGGACCTTTGGCAGTACGGGCGTTCGTGCGGGTGCGCTGGCCGTGGCACGGCAGATTGCGTCGATGACGCAGACCGCGATAGCAGCCGATTTCGATCAGGCGCTTGATATTCATCTGGACTTCGCGGCGCAGGTCGCCCTCGACAACGAAGTTCTTGGCGATGTAGTCACGCAGCAGGTTTTCGTCGCTGTCGGACAGGTCGCGGACGCGAATATCAGGATTTACACCTGTATCACTCAAAATCTTGTGGGAACGGGTCAGACCGATCCCGTAAATGTAAGTCAATGCGATTTCAATCCGTTTGTTGCGCGGAAGATCAACACCTTCAATTCTTGCCATGTATATCCTCTTTTATCCCTGGCGCTGCTTGTGCTTTGGGTTTTCGCAGATTACGTACAAACGACCGGATCGCTTGACGATCTTACATTTGGAACAGCGTTTTTTAATGGATGAAGTTACCTTCATTTCAATACTCCTCCGGGCGCGTTTCCGCGCCCGCCTTTTACATGATAGCCTTACTATTTTACACCGGTTTCAGGCACAGTCCCCCGAGGTCATCAATAAATGTGACATCAGGCTCCGAGAACGCGCGCTTTGTTCGCCGGGTTGATGATGTAAGGTGGCTCTCCGTTATCCAGCAGGGTCGTGATCATCGGTCCGTCCTCGGTCACGGCGATTGAGTGTTCGTAGTGAGCGGTGTTCTTTCTGTTCGCCGAGGTGACGCCCCATCCGTCTTTCAGGACTTTGGTGTCTTCGGTTCCGATCAGGAGCATCGGTTCAATCGCGAGGGTGACGCCGGGACGAAGCTTCAAACCCGTGCCCGGGGTGCCGTAGTTCGGAACCTGGGGCGCTTCCCACATGCTGCGTCCGACGCCGTGGCCGGTGTACTGCTTGGTGAGGAAGAACCCGCGGCTCTCCGCATAGGCTTGAATGGCGGCGGAGATGTCGCCGACGTGGTTGCCGGGGATCATCTGCAGGATTCCTTCGTAAAGGCAGCCTTCGGTTGTCTCGACCAGCCGATAGGTCTCCGCGTCAATCTGCCCCACGGGGACGGTGACGGCGGAGTCGGCTACGTATCCTTTCAGCGTCGCGCCGCAGTCAATGGAGACGATGTCGCCTTCTTTGACGATCACGTTCCCGGAGGGGATGCCGTGAACAAGGACGTTGTTGACGCTGACGCAGGTGGCGGCGGGATAGGGGATCGGGCCGGGGACGCCTTTGAAAGCGGAAACGACATGGTAATGATTGAGCACTGCTTCGGATGCCGCGTTGATGTCCCGGGTAGAGTTACCCGGCACGCAGGCTTTGGCCGCTGCCTGAAGCGCTTCGGCATTGATGATGCCCGCTTCGCGCATAATCTTGATCTCATCTTTCGATTTGATGCATACCTGTCGTTCCCAGCTCATTGTTCGGTTTCCTTTATTGTTGTTGTTTTATTATGCCCATTACAGGCTTCATGTGCTCGACGATCGCAGCGGACACGGCGGAGATTTCCCTGCTGCCGTCCACACGGAAGAGGACGCCGCGCTTCTCGTAGAAGTCGATCAGCGGAGCGGTCTGTTCGTGATAGGCGGCGAGGCGGGTTTTAACCGTCTCTTCGGTGTCGTCTTTGCGTTGGTAAAGCGGTTCTCCGCAGATGTCGCAAACGCCTTCAACTTTGGAGGGTTTGTTGGTGATGTGGAAAACGTGCCCATTCGCGCACATACGGCGTCCGCAGGCGCGATCCACAAGCAGGGACTCATCGACTTCGATGCAGGGGACAATGTTCACTTTGGCGTTGAACTTGTCGCGCAGCATTTCCTCGAGTGCTTCGGCCTGTTTGATCGTGCGCGGGAAACCGTCCAGCAGCGCGCCGTTTTTGCAGTCAGCTTTCTTCAACCTGTCTTCGACCATAGCGATCGTCACGGAATCGGGAACCAGAAGCCCCTTATCCAGAATGTCTTTGACCTGTTTGCCCAGAGCAGTCATCTCACGAATATTCTCACGGAACAGGTCGCCGGTGGATACATGCGTCAAATGGAAGGTTTCTGAAATCACTTCGGCCTGGGTGCCTTTGCCGGCGCCCGGGGCTCCTAAAAGAACAACATAGTCAGCCATAATTTCCTCGGATTAGCGGATAAGTTTCTCATCGTAGCCATGCTGGTTGAGCTCGGCTTCCAGGTAGTCGATGATGTCGCGGACGACGCCGACGACGATCAGCAGACCGGAAGAGGAGAGCAGCATGGTGGAATTCGAACTGGTCTTGAGAATCGCGGAGAGAATGTACGGCAGAATGGCGATGAAGCCGAGGAAGACGGCACCCGGCAGGGTGATTCTGTCCTGGATTTTCGCCAGGTAATTCTGGGTTTCCGTACCGGCCGCGCGACCCGGGACGACCGCGCCCTGACGCTTCAGGTTCTCGCCGTAATCATTGTTCATGAACGTCACGCTGGTATAGAAGAAGGTGAACGCCACAACCAGGATGAAGTACAGGACGACATACCAGAAGGAGCCGCCGGAGAAGTTGGTCTGGATCCAGTTGCTGACGTTTCTGACGCCTTCGGAGCCGGAGTTCACGAAGAAGCTCGCGATCAAAGCCGGGAAGGTGATCAGGGACTGTGCAAAGATCAACGGGATCATGCCGACCGAGTTCACACGCAGGGGCAGGGTCGTGGTACCGCCGGACTTGATGCTTCGATAACCGAGACGCTGTCCGGGGATCAACAGTTTAACATAACGTGTGCCTTCCTGCAGATAAACAATCGCGAAGATAGACACAAAGAAAATAACGATCGAGATCAAGAGGATGTACCAGCCGGAGCTCTTGTCAGCAAGGATGCGGACGAGGTTGGCAGGCAGCTGGGAGACGATACCCGAGAAGATGATCAGGGACAGACCCTGCTGCTGGATACCGTATTCCGAGATGATCTGACCGAGCCAGATAGCGATCATTGTACCGGCGATCATGGTCAAGATGTTCGCCAGGGTCGGGATCAGGTTCGCGCCTGTCCAACCGTAATCCTTGAGCACGGTATAACCGGGAAGGATCTGGTTAAACAGACCAATCTGCCCGATCGCGGACATGAAAGCCAGCGGGATGGACAGATACATTGTCCATTTTTCCATCCATTTACGGCCTTCTTTCGGATCATTCTTCAGCTTATCCTGGATCGAGGGAATGATCGGTCCAAGCAGCTGAAGAATAATGGAAGCCGTAATATACGGGTAAACACCCATAGCAAGGATGGAGAACGTCGACAGAGTACCACCGGATAAAACATTGAGGATACTGATCAAGTCGCCTGCCGCGGTACGGCTGGTGTTCAATGCCTGTACAACTTGGGCATTGAAACCAGGTACCGGAATATTCGCGATCAGACGATAGATGACAAGTATACCCAGAGTCAGAAGGAGCTGGTTGCGGATGCCTTCGGACTTCCAAATATAACGCCATGTGGATCGCTTCATTTTTGTTCTCCTAAACTAATCGGCGTTAAAGATCACTCGATGATTTCAACACTGCCGCCGGCAGCTTCAATCTTCGCTTTCGCACCTTTGGTGATACGCTGTACCTTGAGGTTCAGCGCTTTGGTGATCTCACCGTTGCCGAGGATAACGATCGGGTTGCTGCGCTTGCTCAGCAGACCGGCAGCGGCCAGAACTTCAGCGTTGACTTCGGAACCGGCTTCGAAGCGCTCGAGCATCTCGACGTTAACTTCGTTGTATTCAACACGGTACGGAGGGGTGAAACCTTCACCGCGCATGAACGGAAGACGGCGGAAATACGGCAGGTTGCCGCCCTGGCGGTAAAGTTTGCCGCCGGCACCCTGACGCACGCCCTGGCCCTTGGTACCCTTACCGGCGGTTTTACCCTGACCGGCGGCGAGACCGCGGCCGACACGTTTCTTGGAGCGCTTGGCTCCTTCATTCGGTTGCAGATCGTGAAGTTTCATTTAATCCACCAATTCCACTACTTTCACAAAGTGAGAGACTTTTCGAAGCATACCCTGAATACAGGGGTTGTCATTTTTGACCACGGTCTGATTCAGACGATGGAAACCGAGGGCACGGATGGTGTCCCGGTGTTTCTTTGAATAGCCGATGGTGCTCCGCACATAAGTGATCTGGAGTTTTTTCGCAGTATTTTCAGCCATTTGATTACTTCCTATCCCAGAACGGTGCCAGATCTTCGGCGTTCTTGCCGCGCAGGGCAGCCTCGTCGGCCGCGCTCTTGAGCTGGTCGAGAGCGTCGAAGGTAGCTTTCACGACGTTCAGCATGTTGGTGCTGCCCATGGATTTGGTCAGAATGTCATGGACACCGGCGACTTCCAGTACAGCACGAACACCACCGCCGGAAATAACGCCGGTACCTTCGGAAGCGGGGCGCATCATGACGACGGCACCGCCGCAGCGGCCGTAGACTTCATGCGGGATGGTGGTCTTGTACAGGTTCACCTTGTGCATGTTCTTGCGGGCTGTGTCGGAAGCCTTGCGCATCGCGTCGGGTACCGCGTTGGCTTTGCCGGAGCCGAGGCCCACGTTGCCGTTGTTATCGCCGATAACAACAGTAACGCGATAGCGCATACGGCGGCCGCCCTTGACGGTTTTCGCAACACGGGCGATTTCGATTACTCGTTCGTCCAATTGTTCTTCAACGGATTGATATTCCATATGTTCCATTTGGTTTCAGTCCTTATTCAATCTGCTAAAACGCAAGGCCGGCTTCGCGAGCCGCGTCGGCAAGCGCCTTGACACGGCCGAAGTAGCGGAAACCGCCGCGGTCGAAAACGACGTTGCTGATTCCCTTTTCCTTCGCGCGTTCGGCAATGGCTTTACCAACCAGTTTGGCCTGATCGGTCTTGGACTTACCTTCCATCTCAGCCTTGAGGCCGCGGTCGATGGAGGAGGCTGAAACCAGCGTAACGCCGGCTTCGTCGTCAATGACCTGAGCGTAGATCGCGTCGAGGCTGCGGTAGACACTCAAACGAGGGCGATCCGCCGTACCGGACAGATTAAGTCTGACACGGGCATGACGGCGAACGCGAGCTTCACTTCGAGAATATTTCGCCATAGTTCACCCCTATTTCTTAGCTTTACCGGATTTACCGGCCTTGCGGCGGATGCGTTCACCAAGGTAATGAATACCCTTGCCCTTATAGGGTTCCGGAGGACGTATGAAGCGGATATCCGCAGCAACCTGACCAACCTGCTCGCGGTCAAAACCGTTGACCTTGATCTGGCGGGCCTTCGCATCAACGTCGAAGCTGATGCCTTCCGGAGGAACGACTTCCTTCGGGGAAGAATAACCGACATAAAGAACCAGATTCTTACCGTTCATTTCAGGGCGGTAACCGACGCCATCCACTTCGAGGGTGACGGTGAATCCTTCGGAAACACCTTTCACCATGTTGTGGAGCAGGGCACGGGTCGTGCCATGCAGGGCGCGGACAGAAGCTTCATCAGAGGAGCGCTTCACAATAATCTGGTCGTTCTCCTGCTCGATCGTGATGACCGGGCTGAAGAGGCGTTTCATTTCGCCTTTCGGGCCTTTTACTGTTACTTCACTGCCGTTGACATCCACTTTAACGCCTGCGGGAACAGTGATGGGTAAACGTCCAATTCGAGACACTTACAGCCTTCCTTTCCTACCAGACCTTGCAGAGGATTTCGCCGCCGACACCTTCCCGGCGAGCGCGCTGCCCGGTCATCACTCCCTTGGGAGTGGAGAGAATCGAGATACCCATACCGGAGAGGACCCAGGGGATCTCATCGTGACGGGTGTAGACACGACGGCCGGGGCGGCTGACGCGTTCGATACCGGAGATGACCGGTTTCTTGGCGCGGCGTTCGCCGGCGTACTTAATCTTGATCGTCAGCGTATTCTGAGAGACTTTCTCACCTTCGGTGACTTCGAAATCTTCGATGAAGCCTTCTTCTTTGAGAATACGGGCGATTTCCTTCTTGATATTGGAGAGCGGCATCGCAACCGTGGCGTGACCTGCCATCTGAGCGTTGCGAATTCTGGTCAGCATATCAGCAATAGGATCATTAATCATCTTTCTGCTCCTTTGTCATTACCAGGATGACTTCGTAACGCCCGGGATCTGACCGTTCAGGGCCAGTTCACGGAAGCAAATGCGGCACAAGCCGAAGCGGCGCATATACCCATGAGGACGACCGCAGATACGGCAGCGGTTGCGGACCTGGTTTGGGTACTCACGTCGAAGCTCACGATATTTCATGCATTTCTTTGCCATATTAATCCTTCCTGAAAGGCATGCCGAGCAGGGCAAGCATGGTACGGGCCTGTTCGTCGTTCTGAGCGGAGGTCACGATGGTGATTTCCATACCGCGGACTTTGTCGACTTTTTCGTAGTCGATTTCCGGGAACAGGGTCTGTTCTTTCAGACCGAGGGTATAGTTGCCGCGACCGTCAAAGGCGTCCGGGGTAATACCTCGGAAGTCGCGGACACGGGGCAGAACGATGTTCATGATGCGGTCCAGCAGACCCCACATCTTATCGCCGCGCAGCGTGACTTTGGCGCCGATCTGGCGGCCTTCACGCAGTTTGAAGTTCGCAATGCTGACGCGGGCCTTGGTGATGATCGGCTTCTGGCCGGTGATCTGGGTCAGGTCGGCGACGGCGGCTTCAAGTGCCTTCGGGTTGTCGAGCGCTTCGCCCAAACCGATGTTGACGACGACCTTCTCGATCTTCGGGTACTGCATCGGGTTTTCCAGGTTCAGCTGTTTCTGCATGGCAGGAACGACTTCGTTTAAATACTTCTCTTTCAACGGATTCATGATCTAAACTCCTGTCGTTAGGCGTCGATTTCAGCGCCGCACTTCTTGCAGACGCGATGGGCTTTGCCTTCGGCGTCGCGCTTGATGGCGACACGGGTGGCAGCGCTGCACTTCGGGCAGACAAGCATGGCATTGGAGACATGGATCGGGGCTTCGAACTTGACGATGCCCGGGTTGATGCTCCGGCGTCCGGCCTGGGTCTGACCCTGGTGCTTGGATCGGATGTTGACACCCTGTACAACAATTCGTGATTCGGTCGGGATCACACGGATTACTTCGCCGCGCTTCTTTTTGTCTTCGCCGCGTCCGCTGATGATCTCTACGGTATCACCCTTGCGAATTTTTTGTTTCATTCTCTCTTACTCCTTAGATCGCTTCAGGGGCCAGGGATACGATCTTCGTGAAGCCCTTTTCACGCAGTTCACGCGCAACAGGTCCGAAAATACGGGTCCCCTTGGGATCCTGTCCGTTCGCGTCCAGAATAACGCAGGCGTTATCATCGAAACGGATGGAGGAACCGTCTTCACGGCGCCATTCTTTGGAACAGCGGACGATGACGGCCTTGACGACATCACTCTTCTTTACGCTGCCGTGCGGAGCCGCGGACTTGACGGTACACAGGACGATATCACCCACGTAACCGTACTTGCGGACAGAACCGCCGAAGATGTGGAAGACAAGCACTTCTTTCGCCCCGGTGTTATCGGCAACACGTAATCTTGTTTCCTTTTGGATCATTAGTTTTCTCCTTCAGCAGCTTCGCCTTCGGCCTTGATGTCGCGGCGAATAATGCTCTGAACGACCCAGCGCTTTTCAGCGGAAAGCGGTCGGCTTTCAACGATCATGACCTTGTCGCCGATCTTGCATTCGTTGTTTTCATCGTGCGCTTTGACACGCTTGAAATCATGAACTACCTTGCCGACGAGCGGGTGACGGTAGGTGCGACGAATCTCGACCACGACGGTCTTGTCCATTTTGTCACTGGTGACAGTACCCATTAAACGACGGCGTTGGTTCATGCTTCACCTTCACTTTTCAGTTCCATCTCACGAAGGATCGTCTTCAGACGGGCAATGTCGCGGCGAACTTCGCGGACACGGGTGTAATCGGTCACCTGACCGGTCACATCCTGGAATCGCAGGTTCATGGCTTCGTTCTGAAGCTCAGTAACCTTGGCTTTGATTTCTGCAGCCGATAAGGCTCTAATTTCTGACGGTTTCATGTTTACATCGCTCCCGTGGCACGCTGTTCGCGGGTGACCACTTTGGTTCTGATAGAGAATTTGTAGGAGGCCTGATGCAGCGCCTGGATAGCGACGGCATCGGACAAACCGCCGATTTCGAACATCATACGACCCGGCTTAACAACGGCGACCCAGTATTCCACATCGCCTTTCCCCTTACCCATACGGGTTTCGGCTGCGCGATGGGTGTACGGCTTATCCGGGAAGATACGAATCCAGACCTTCCCGCGGCGCTTCATTTCACGCGCCAGGGTACGTCGGGCGGCTTCGATCTGGCGGGCGGTGACCCAACCCGGTTCCAGCGCCATCAGACCATAATCGCCGAAGGAGATTTCCGCGCCGCGGAGCGCCTTGCCGCGCATACGGCCGCGCTGCTGCTTGCGATACTTCACACGTTTTGGCATTAACATATCAAATACCTCTCTCGATTATTCACTGACGTAAACGCCTTCGGTAGCGTTGTGGGCAGCCTGGGCAGCTTCTTCGTCCATGGTGAGGACGTTGCCGCGATAGACCCAGACCTTGATGCCGATCTTGCCGTAAGTGGTCAGCGCTTCGGTGCGGGCGAAATCAATATCGGCACGCAGCGTCTGAAGCGGGACACGGCCTTCACGGAGCCAGACGACTCTCGACATATCAGCGCCGCCGATACGGCCGCTCATCGAGATACGGATACCCTGCGCGCCCTGGCGCATCGCCTGCTGGATCGCGCGCTTCATGGCACGGCGGTAACCGACACGGCGTTCGATCTGACCGGCGATATTCATGCCGACCAGGTAGGCGTCCAGATCCGGGTTCTTGATCTCTTTGATCTCGAGATCGCATTTCTTACCGGTCAGCTCTTCGAGCTTCTGGCGCAGGACTTTCACGGATTCGCCTTTGTGGCCAATCATGATGCCCGGTTTGGCGGTGTTGACGACGACCTTGATCTTGCCGGGGAAGCGTTCAACTTCCACCTTGGAGACGCCGGCGTTCTTCCCGACGAGGGCATGGACTAATTTTCGGATTTCAAGATCCTGATGCAGCTGATCGACGTATTCGGTACCGTCGGCGTACCAGCGGCCGTCCCAGGGTTTATTGATGTTCAATCGAAATCCAATAGGATGTACTTTACGACCCATTATTTTAACTCCTGATTGTTCCTATGTTCGTCGGTTCAATTACTCACGTTCGCGAAGAACAACGGTAACATGGGATGAACGGCGCAGTACCGGCTTGAAACGGCCGCGCGCACCGAATAAACGCCACTTACGGGTGGAGGCTTCGTCAGCGTAGATCTCGGCGACATACATGTCGTTGCGATCCAGTCCGAAGTTCTCCTCGGCGTTGGCGGCAGCGGAGGCGATCAGCTTGTAGATCGGTTCGGCGCAGACTCTGTTCGCGAATTTCAGAATGTTCAGAGCATCCGCGACGGACTTTCCGCGAACCATATCAATCACCAGGCGAACTTTTTGGGCAGAAATTCCGGTGTTCGTAAGACGTGCTTTAACATCTGTTGCCATAGTTTTCTACCTCATTATCTCTTATTGGACTTTTCGCCGGCAACATGACCGCGGAACAGACGGGTCGGGGCAAATTCGCCCAGACGATGACCGACCATGTTATCGGTGATATAGACCGGAATATGGCGGCGTCCGTCATGAACGGCGATGGTGTGACCAACCATCTGCGGGAAGATCACGCTGGCACGGCTCCAGGTACGAATGACCTTTTTCTCGCCGGCGGCATTCATCTTCTCAACCTTTTGCAAAAGCTTGGGCTCAATGAACGGCCCTTTCTTTAATGATCGTGACATTTAACGTACCTCTCAAGACTTAGCGTCCGCTCTTCGCGTTGCGGCGGCGGACAATCATTCTGTCGGAAGCCTTGTTGCGGCGGCGGGTCTTGTAACCCAGAGCCGGCTTACCCCAAGGTGTCTTCGGACCGGGCATACCGACCGGCTGACGGCCTTCACCACCGCCATGCGGATGGTCGCGCGGGGACATTGCAGTACCGCGAACGGTCGGGCGGATGCCCAGATAGCGCTTGCGGCCGGCCTTGCCGAGTTTCACGTTGCTGTGGTCAACATTGCCGATCTGACCGATGGTGGCGTAGCAGGTCTGCAGAACCATGCGGACTTCGCCGGAGGGGAGGCGTACCTGAGCGTACTTGCCTTCCTTCGCAATCAGCTGAGCGGAGGCGCCGGCGGAGCGGACCATCTGGCCGCCCTTACCCGGGCGAAGCTCGATGTTGTGGATGGTGGAGCCGACGGGGATATTGGCAATCGGCATGGCGTTGCCGACGCGGATTTCAGCGTTCGGACCGGAGACAACGGTGTCGCCGACTTTCAGACCCAGCGGAGCCAGGATGTAGCGTTTTTCGCCGTCTTTGTAGAACAGCAGGGCGATGCGGGCAGTGCGGTTCGGATCGTATTCGATCGCGTTCACAACAGCAGGAATACCGACCTTGTCGCGCTTGACGTCAATGATGCGGATGAAGCGCTTGGCGCCGCCGCCGCGATGACGGACAGTAACACGACCCATGTTGTTGCGGCCGGAGTGCTGCTTGCGGTAGGTAATCAAGGATCGTTCCGGCGTGCTTTTGGTGATCTCTTCAAAAGTGTAGCCGGTCATTCCGCGCATACCCGGGGTGATAGGTTTGTAAATTTTAACTGCCATTATTCAACTCCCTCGAAGAACGGGATCTTTTCACCTTCGGCAAGGGTCACGATAGCCTTCTTCATGACGGCCTTCTTGACGGACATGCGTCGGTTGCGGGGATTCCGCTTGGTTTTGCCGGGCGTAACGATGATGTTGACACGTTCGACGTTGACTTTGAAGATCGTCTCGACAGCGTCCTTAACCAAGGTACGGGTGGCGTCATTCTGGACTTCGAAAGAATACTGATTCAGGCGAGCCTGATCATTTGTCTTTTCGGTGATCAACGGACGGCGGAGCACATCATAAATTGTAGTAGCCATTATTTATCTCCCCTATCCTAAGTAAGAAGCGATCACGTCGATGGACGCCACGGGAAGGACGACCTTATCGAACTTCAGCAGATCGCGGATGTTCAGGTAATTCGCGAGCAGAATCTGCGCGTTGGGCAGGTTGTTGGCGGCGCGGACGACATCAACGGTGGATTCGTAATCGGGGATCACGACCAGGGCGGTGTTATCGCCGACCAGGCTGTTCAGCGCGGAGGCCATCAGACGGGTCTTCGGCGCATCGAGCTTCAGCTCATCAACCACAACGATTTCAGAGTCGCTTGCTTTGACGCTCAGAGCGCTGCGCAGCGCGGCGCGGCGCATCTTGCGGGGCATGGACTGGGTGTAATCACGCATATGCGGGGTATGCACACGACCGCCGCCTTTCCATTGTGCGGCGCGGATGGAACCCTGACGGGCACGGCCGGTGCCCTTCTGGCGGAACGGCTTGCGGCCGCCGCCGGCAACTTCGTGTCGGGTCTTCGTTTCGTGCGTGCCAACGCGGGCATTCGCCAGCTGGCGGACATACGCCTGATGCATCAAGTCGTAATAAATCGGGGCTTCAAAAATGTTGGCCGGAAGCTCAACTTCGCGGACTTTTTCGCCCTTCATGTTTTTGACATCGATAATCATAGTTCTTAACTCCCTATGTATTCTGTAAACCCTTAGGATTTACGGGCATCTCTAATCATAACAAGACCGCCGCGTGCTCCGGGGATAGCGCCTTTGACACCGATCAGGTTGCGTTCGGCATCAATGAAAGCGACCGTCAGATTCTGCACTGTAACACGATCATTGCCCATATGACCGGGGCCATGAGCACCCTTGAATACACGACCCGGAGTGGTACCGGAACCATGGGAACCGGGGGCGCGGAGACGATCGGACTGACCGTGGGTCTTCGGACCGCCGCGGAAGTTATAACGCTTGACAGCGCCCGCGAAACCGCGACCCTTGCTTGTACCGATCACGTCAACCAGCTCGCCTAAGGCAAACATATCCACGGAGACTTTGTCTCCTTCGGAAACCTGCGGATCGACAACACGAAACTCGCGCAAATAGCGCAGCGGAGGCAAGTTATTCCGCTTCAAATGGCCCAGTTCGCCATTCGTAATTCGTCTCGGTTTGACTTCGTCAAAGCCAAGCTGAACGGCAGTGTAGCCATCAGTTTCCTGATTGCGTACCTGGGTAACGTAGCAAGGCCCAGCTTCGATGACGGTAATCGGAATTGCGATACCATTGTCGTCGAAAATCTGGGTCATGCCAATTTTCTTGCCGAGTAGCCCTTTAAACATTCTCTATTTTTCTCCCTTTATAGGTTATATTGATGCGGGACGCGATGAAAGAGATCAAGAGAGACCCTTTCTTTCGTTTCACCGTCTCCCATCCAAGATTGTCAGCATGGGCTTAGCTGCATCATCTTGTTCGCATCTCAGTCAATCAACTTCAGCCTCGCCGTGGAATTTGTGTCGCGCGCCTTCTGCTGATTCTTAACATGCGATATCTGCCCGCGCAGGCATCTATCTGCGCAGACGAAAACAATTATAAGTCCTTCGGTGCATTTGTGAGGAAAAACATGACATCCCATTTTCAGGATCTGCTCTGTCTGTCATTCGGAAAGAAAATCAGCTCAGCCCGGGAAGTTTGTATGTTACAATAGATGCATGAACCCTGCTGTATCAATCATTATCCCTGT
>CAVESB010000034.1:4851-20160 GCA_963618265.1 bacterium | reverse complement strand
CTGCCGAAGCCGAAGTCGAAGCCGCTGTTGAAGACGCCGCTGCCGAAGCCGAAGTCGAAGAAGCTGTTGAAGAAGCTGAAGTCGAAGCCGCTGTTGAAGAAGCTGTCGAAGAAGCCGAAGTTGAAGAAGCTGTTGCCGATGCCATGACTGTCCGCATCGCCCTGGTCACCGATACCGGCGGTATCAATGACCAGTCTTTCAACGCCTCCGCCTGGGAAGGTATGCTGCGCGCTCAAGCCGAGCTCGGTGCCGAAGTCAAGTATTTTGAATCCAAGACCGAAGCCGACTACGCTCCGAACCTCATCACCGCTGTTGACGATGGTTACGATCTCGTCATCGCTGTCGGTTGGATGATGGCTGACACCCTCCAGGAAGTCGCCGCCGAATATCCGGAACAGAAGTTCGCCATTGTCGACAATGCTTCCGTTGGTGACAATGTCGTCGGTATCAACTTCAATACCGAACAGTGCTCCTACCTCGTCGGTGTTATCGCCGGTACCATGACCAAGACCAAGAACGTCGGTTTCGTTATCGGTATGGTTTCCCCGCTGATGGATACCTTCGGTGTCGGTTACTACGCCGGTGTCCTTGACACTTGCCCGGACTGCACGATCCAGGCCTACAACACCAACTCCTACGGCGACGCTGCCGGCGGTAAATCCGCTGCCGTCAACATGTACGCCAACGGCGCGGACATCGTCTACCATGCCGCCGGTGGTACGGGTATTGGCGTCATCGACGCTGCCAAGGAACAGGGTAAGTATGCCATCGGTGTCGATCAGGACCAGGCCTACCTCGCTCCGCAGAACGTTATCTCTTCCGCTATGAAGCGCGTTGACAACGCTGTCTTCGCCGTCATCAGTGATGTTGCCAACGGCACCTTCGAACCCGGCGACAAGTTCTATGATCTTTCCTCCGGTTCTGTTGACATTGCCCCGACTCAGGATCTCCTGACCGATGAGGCCAAGGAAGCTGTTGAAAAGGCGAAGGCTGCCATCCTGGCCGGCGATATCGTCGTCCCGGCTGACCGCGATGCGTTCGCTGAAAAGTATGGCAAAGATATCTACACTGTCGAATAATCTTCGATAAGACAGAGCATAAAATTTCCCGCGGGCAACCGCGGGATTTTTCTATTAACACAAGCCTCCTGTCGAAGGAACAGAAAGTCGATAGGCACATAAAACGACCTGCTCCCTTGTTTTGTGCTAAAATGAGATGGTTGTAAAAAAAACCGAAAGAGGATTCAAATGGCGAAATATATTTTCGTAACCGGCGGTGTCATTTCCGGGATTGGTAAAGGTATCACAGCCGCGTCTCTCGGACGTCTGCTCAAGGCTCGCGGTCTCAAAGTCGCGGCGCAGAAACTCGATCCTTATATCAATGTCGATCCCGGCACCATGAGCCCGTTCCAGCACGGCGAAGTCTTTGTAACCGATGACGGCTGCGAGACAGACCTTGATTTGGGACACTACGAACGGTTCATTGACGAAAATCTGAACAAGTTCTCAAACCTCACCTCCGGCAAGGTTTACTGGAACGTTCTGCATAAGGAACGCGCCGGCGAATACCTCGGCGAGACCGTGCAGGTCATTCCTCACATCACCAACGAAATTAAATCCTTCATCTATAATGTCGGCTCGAAGACGAACGCCGATATCGTCATCACCGAAGTCGGCGGCACCGTGGGCGATATCGAAAGCCAGCCCTTCCTTGAAGCCATCCGCCAGGTGTCCCTGGAGGTCGGGCTTGAAAACTGCCTCTTCATCCATGTTACGCTCGTTCCCTATATCGTCAGTTCCGGCGAGTACAAAACCAAGCCGACACAGCACTCCGTCAAGGAACTGCAGTCCCTCGGCATCAACCCGAACATTATCGTGTTCCGCACCGATGAACACGTTGACGAATCCATCATCCGCAAGATCGCCCTCTTCTGCAATGTCAAGCCGGACTGCGTCATTGAGAACCTGACTGTCCCGACACTCTACGAAGCGCCGATTGAGCTTGAACGCCGCGGGCTTTCTGCGATTGTCTGCCGCGAACTCGGCTTTGATCTGCCTGATCCGGATTTGCGTGAATGGCGTGATATGCTCAACCGTCAGCATAACTGCTCCCGCACGGTGCGCATCGGCCTCGTCGGCAAGTACGTCAAACTTCACGATGCTTACCTCTCCGTGGCGGAAGCCCTGAAACATGCGGGCATCGCCAACGATGCGGTCGTTGAAATCAAATGGATCAGCTCCGAAGAGATCACGGCTGAAAATGTCAGTGTCATCCTCGGCGACTGCGACGGCGTCATTGTCCCCGGCGGTTTCGGCGGACGCGGCATTGAGGGCATGGTCAGTGCGGCGAAATACTGCCGTGAGAACAATGTCCCCTATTTCGGCATCTGCCTCGGTATGCAGATTTCCTGCATCGAGTTTCTGCGCAATGTCTGCGGCCGTCCGCAGGCGAACTCCTACGAGTTCGATGAAGAGACGCCGGATCCGGTCATTGCCTTTATGCCCGATCAGAATAATGAGATTGACAAAGGCGGTACCATGCGCCTCGGTTCTTACCCGTGCATGGTCGTTCCCGAAACCAAACTCGCGGAAGCCTACGGCACAAACCTCATCGCGGAGCGCCACCGCCACCGCTACGAATTCAACAACAACTACCGCGATCTGATTGACAAAAACGGTATGCTCATCAGCGGTCTGTCTCCGGATGGTCACATCGTCGAGACGACCGAGATCCCCGCCAACCGATGGCACGTCGGCGTTCAATTCCATCCTGAATTCAAAAGCCGCCCGAACCGTGCGCATCCGCTTTTCAAAGCTTTCATCAAAGCATCCCTCGAAAAATAAACCGGTAAATCTGACAGTGTACGGTCTCCCCCGTACACTGTTTTTAACTTGAAAGGAGCAAATGAATAAAGATCTGACTGTCGGGAAACCCGAATCCGTTTTGTTTCATTTCTGTCTGCCGCTGTTCGGCTCTGTGATTTTCCAGCAGCTTTACAACATTGCGGACAGTCTTGTTGCCGGGAAGTTCCTCGGTGAGGAAGCGCTGGCGGCTGTCGGCAACAGCTACGAATTGACGCTGATATTCATCGCCATCGGCTATGGATGCAATATCGGCTGTTCGGTCATCGCCTCTCAATTGTTCGGTGCGCGGAATTACCGTGACTTGAGAACATCCATTACCACGACTTTTATCTCCACTGCGCTCCTGACCGCCGTGGTCATGGCAGTCGGGCTGATTCTCTGCAACTCCATGCTGACATGGATCAACACACCGGAGAATATTTTCACGGATTCCGCGCTCTATCTGCGCATCTATATTTTCAGCCTGCCTTTTAACTTCTTCTACAATATTGCCACCGGGGTTTTCTCCGCTCTCGGCGACTCAAAAACACCGTTCGTCTTCCTCGCTGTGTCTTCTCTGGCGAATATCGGGATGGATATCCTCTTCGTTGCGTCATTCGGAATGGGTATCGCCGGTGTGGGATGGGCGACGTTCATCTGTCAGGGTGTCGCCTGCCTACTTGCCGTGGCGTTCCTCTTCCGCCGTCTGACAGATCTGCCCGCCGGGGATGAACCGGCGCCGGTGTTCTCCGGTGCGCTGTTGAAGAGAATCACCGCAGTCGCGGTTCCCGGCATCCTTCAGCAGAGCCTGATTTCCGTCGGCAATATCATCCTGCAGGGGACGATCAATCAATACGGTTCCTCCGTTATCGCCGGTTATTCCGCCGCGATCAAGCTCAACAACATGCTCATCAACGCGCTGATGGCGTTCTGTAACGGCGTCTCGAATTACTCCGGGCAGAACCTCGGCGCCGGGAAGCTTGAACGCATTCCGCAGGGCTTCAAAGCCGGCTTCAAGCTTGCCTGGTGCCTCTGTATTCCCGTGGCGCTCCTCTTTTTCTTCGGCGGACGGCTGATTTTGCAGCTGTTTCTGAATGACCCGGCCGGGGAAGCAATGCGCTGCGGCATGATGTTCCTGCGCATTACCTCACCTTTCTATATCGTCGTGGCAGTGAAGCTGACCGCCGACGGTGTGCTGCGCGGGACGGGCATGATGAAGCAGTTCATGCTCTCGACCTTTACCGACCTGATTCTGCGCGTCAGTCTGGCACTGATCTTCTCGTCCTTTGTCGGCTGGGTCGGCATCTGGGTCGCCTGGCCTTTCGGCTGGACCTGCGGCACGGTTGTCGCGGTGCTGTGCTACCGCAACGGCGACTGGAAATCTGTGAATAAGGCGCCTTTCGCGTGATAATTTACAGTTTGTCCGATGGTTCGGCAGCACTAAAATAATGTAAACCGTTTTTCAAGAAAAGAAACAAGAGGCGTCTCAACTGTTCTGCGGCACCTCTTGTTTTGTATTTCTATGGAAAGATGTACGCATACTGGGATTTGATTCCGCCGACAAGACCGTTGATGATGTTGGGGAAGACGGCTAAGACAATGAGCATAAGAATGCAGACAATGAAGAACGCGCGCCGTGCGGCCTTCTCGTGGCGTGCATCGGCAGCCGGACCGGGATCTTCCGTCTCAATATCGGGCGAGAGGAAGCACAGCGTCAGGCGGATAGCGCTGAAAATCAGAAGCAGACATCCCGCCGAGGCGGTCCAACCGAGGAGGGCGGAGCGGCTAAAGACATCGGCAAGCATCGTCATATGCAGCGGAAAGCCCGCCAGCAGCGGCATTCCGCCTGCAGTCAGGAAGGCGAGTATCATCGCGGCGCAGAGATACGGACGGGAGCGGAAGAGCCCGCGCAGATTTTTCAGCGAGAGATCCCGATTGTCGGCAATTATTTGAGCGGAAACAGCGCAGATGAACCAGACGATCAGGTTCAGCGGCAGCAGGGAGATGAAAGTCTCAATCCCGTTGCGTGTGGCAATTCCGAGCGTCAGCAGGGAAATGCCGTTCACAGCGGAGATGAAGAATGCGACCAGACGCCGCAGATCCGTTTGCAGCAATGAGAACAGTGCGCTGACAACGAACATCAGAATGCCGGCAACGCGCAAACCCATAAAAAGCGGCTGATAGGTTCTCAGCCAGATATGGTCGGAGAGGAATTGAAGCAGGATAAAAAGCGCGGAAAATTGCAGCAGGCTGATGACGAACCCCGAGGTAAAGGGCTGACTTTTCTCGATCAGCAGGATAATCCAGCTGTGGAACGGGAACAGCGCCAGCCGCATCGTCATCCCGATGAAGAGCAAAATCACCGTGCGCTTCAGCAGGTAGCTGTCCTGCGGGTTAATGTCCACCGTCGTCATCAGTTTCGCGCTGAAACTCAGGAAAATCATGCTGAAAAACTGACAACAGATGAAATGGAAAAGCTCTTCCCTGTTCTCCCCACCGGGTGCGGAAAGCAGCGGCAGCAGGATGACCGTGCATCCCGCCATGATGAAAATGCCGTAGATGAACGGCTTGACGACGATAACGGCGATGATGAGCGCGGTGCTGATGAGCGAGATGGAGAAAAAGTACGGATGCGGTTCGTTGATGAAGACACTGCCGAGAATCCAAAGAAAGGTGAAAATGTAGAAGAACGCCACCAGCGTCTGATCTGCGCGGTCAATCGTGACGGCGCGGCCGAGCAGTTTCCCGGACGCGGTGAAGATGACGGTGATCCGATTCATCACGATCATGGAATTGACAGGGATTTTGAAAGCGGTATAACTCAGCAGCAGCGTCAGCAGCATACTGAACACCAGCGAGAAGCGCTTGTTTCCTGCGGTGAGGATCAGCACCAGCCCCGCGCCCAGCGGCAGATAGATCCATAATGCAGTGGCGCTCATTGGTTTTTCTCCTCAGCGGAGGTGCCTGACCCTGAATTCGGCATATTCAGGATCGCCCCGCTCAACGCCGTCAAAAGGTTGATCGCGCTCAGCCCGGCGAATGTCATCAAACCGCGGTCGATGTGCAGATAACAGAATGTAAACGCCGCGCAGACGCACTGCAGGAAGACGCAACGCAATTGCAGATCCTTCTCCAAAGCCAAGCCGATAAATCCGCTCAACCCCGCCCACAGGGAGATGAACAGCGTTGCACCGCCGACAGAGATCCAGGATCGCATACGGATCGCCGCGGTATAAGCGATGATGCCGCAGATGATGAAAAGACCCGCGCGGAAGAACAACAGATCTTTTGCGATGAACGGCGCACGGTCGATGCCGCGCAGGTTGACATGGTCGGTCATCAGCAGGACGGCGGAACCGACACCGCAGAAAAAGAATGCCAGTGACACCTGAACGGAGCGGGTGTTCGTGAAGAGTACGGCGCAGCCGAGATAGAATCCCAACAGTCCGATCAGTTTTTGATACAACGCCGGTGCCGCACAAAGCGTGAAGAGTGCCGCCGCGCAGAGAATGATACCGACCCAGGAGACGATCCCGTTGATGATCATGAGACGCCTCCCGCGAACGCGAACGTCAGAATCAGTGCCAGAAGCAGAAATTCCCAAATCTGTCCGCCGGGATGCTCCAGCACATCCGAGAAAGCTGCCAGAATTCGGCGCAGAAGCCTGCCGAACACAGTGAAGATCTTCACCGCCCATTCCATATCCAGCATCCGTTTCATCACCCGCCAGAAGAGCTTCACGCCTTCCTCACCCCAGTTCAACAGGTTTTGCGAACGGGTTCGCTTCGGGAGAACTGCGGTCAGGAACGCGATCAGCAGCCCGCCGAAGAAGGAAATACAGGACGCATAGGGAATGCCGAGGCTGTAGAAGCTGTCCCAATTGGTCATGCTGATAAAGATATGCGTTCCGATGGCAATGATGAAGCCGAGCGGGTACATCGTGCGCATCCAGGGCTCGAGATCCGTGAACTTGCGTGATTCGGTTCGCAGAATGTGGATGCCCGCGCCGGCGATAATGAACATCGGCACCAGCGTGAAGAGCAGATCCATGCCTGAGTACGGCTCACTGATGAGACCGAACCAGCCGATTGCGTTCGGCGTGTAAGGCAGGCCGGAGAAGCAGATGATGAGCAGCATGGCGAGGGCGTCCATGATGCCGTTATGGATGCGGTACAGTGAGAGCGGAGCGCAGGTAAGCACGATGGAAATACCCCATACAATCAGAGAATGTTGCTGGGAGCGCAGGGTGCAGGCGAATGCCATGCCGGAAATCGCAAGCGCCGCATAAGTCGCCCCGGCGCGGGTATCTGTTGAAAGGATCCAGCCCAGCGCACCGACAAGAGAGGCAATGCCGACAGCGATGGAAAGAATGATTGCCGTTCGCGGCGCGAGCAGCACCAGCGGGACGCGCCCGAGGATCGGCATGACGGTCAGGAGCGAGACCAGGCGCAGCATCGTTCCCAGTCCCACACGGTTGTCATCCATTTCCGCGTAAGGCTGCGTGATCGGCAGGATACCCATGCGCAGGGCGCAGGCGACCAGCAGGACAATGCCGCCTGTCGGAGAGACGACGTTATCCCCCGTCAGCTCAATGTCGGAAGCACTCAACGCCAATGCCGCCGCCGCCAACATCGTCCCGATGAAGCGAACGCCGAGTGCCGTCAAAGTGCTTTTTCGGAATCCGCCGGAGCGTGATTGCAGGTACTGTGCGGCGAAGTCGATGATGTCAAAGATTGTCCAACAGTAAATCAACGGGCGCACCCCGTTCGCCGAAACCGCCATGTAGCCGATGGCTTCAATCAGCAGGAAGAGCCCCCAGGTCTTGGGCGCGATTTGCGCCTCAAGATAGGAGGGCGCGGCGGTGAGCAGAATTAAAAGCAGCGCGGACAGCGCCTGCATGTAAGGCCATGAGGTGCTGTCCAGCGCGAAAGGAAGCGCAGTTGTGCCGGCTTCCGCGGATACCTGTACCGTTGAAAAATTGATGCTGTAAGCGTAGGACGCGGCTTCCCCGCTTGTGAGTGGAGAAGCCCACCAACGCAGAGAGATGGTCCATCCCCAGACAGCCAACGCGGCAATTATCGCAATGAACCACGCCGAGCCGATACCGGCACCGATCCGCCTGCCTGTGAAAATCAGCAGCGCAGCACCGATCAGCACGCTGACGGGGATGAGCCAATAGATTGTCATAAATTATTCACTGAGCGGCGCACAATGCAGGAAGCGTCCGCCGCCGCGTTTGCCTTTCCATTCTCCATGATCGACGATGACCTCGCCGCGCAGCATGACTTTCACCGGGAAACCGGTGAGGTTCATGCCTTCATAGAGATTGTAATCAACACGGTGCTGCGCCACTTTGACGCCGTATTTCACTTCCATGGCAGGATCCCAAATGGCGATATCCGCATCAGAACCGGGCAGGATCGCGCCCTTCTGCGGATAAATGTTGAAGATTTTCGCCGGGTTGGTACACATCAGCTCAACAAAACGCTGCGGCGTAATGCGCCCGGTGTTGACGCCCCGGCTCCACATCACCGGCAGACGGTCGCCGACCCCCGGCTGACCGTTCGGGATCTTTGTAAAGTCTCCCTTGCCGAGTTCCTTGCCCGGGAGCTTGAAAGGCTTGCCTTCGTACATGATTTCCTTTGTGCCGTCAAACATGAACGGGCAGTGATCCGTCGCAACGGTGTCCATGGTTCCGTTCTCAATCGCAGCCCACAGACCTTCATTGTCGGCGGCACTGCGCATCGGCGGCGAACAGACGAATTTTGCGCCTTCCCAACCTTCCATGTCCTCTTCGGTAAACATCAGATACTGCGGGCAGGTCTCACCGAAAACGTTGATGCCGAGATCCTTGGCGTAGCCCAAAAGATCCGCTTCCTCGGCAGTGTTCATATGCACGACATAGAGCGGGGCGTTGCCGGCTTCCTTCGCAAGCATACAGACGTTCAGGAACTCAGCCGCGGCACCTTTCGCCGAGCGGGTGCGGGCATGCCAGATCGGCTCGGTGTGCCCGGCTTTCAGTGCTTCGGCAATCTGCAGGTCGATGAGGTCGCCGTTCTCCGCGTGAATCATGGAAATAATGCCGTTGTTCTTCGCTTCGCGCATGGCTTGGAAAATCTCGCCGTCCTGCAGGCGCATCCGGCCGTTATAGGCGGTGAACATCTTGATGGAATTCACGCCCAGCGAGGGCAGCTTGGCAATCTCCGCCAAAGTGTCGGCGGAAAAACGGGTAAAGTTCATATGGATGCCGTAATCGACAGCGGCATTGGGCTCGGCTTTGTCGTTCCAAAGATGGAAGCTGTCCACAACGGACGGCAGGTCATGGTTGGCGAAGTCAATCACGGTCGTGGTACCGCCGAAAGCCGCCGCCTTCATGCCGGTGTAATGATCGTCGCAGGATTTGGTGTTCGGCATCGGCAGGTCAAGGTGGACATGCGCGTCAACACCGCCCGGAAGAATGAGCATCCCTTCCGCGTCAATTCGTTCGGCATCGGCAATGCCGTCAAAATTCTGCCCGATCGCGGCAATCTTCTCACCGTCAATCAGGATGTCGGCGTTGTACATGTCGGAATCGCTTACGATCGTACCGCCACTGATGATTTTCTTCATGATACCTCCCTTTACTGAATCCAATGAACTAAAGTTCAAGCTTGTCGAGCGACAGGTTCCCGAGCAGAAACAGCAGCTCCTTCGGCAGGTCGTCCGCCGACGCGGGGAGACTCTCGGAGTTCCCGTATTTCTCCTCCCGCTCGCGCAGGGTCTGCCACAGCTCGCCGCGCTCTCGGGAATTCATTGCCAGACCGCGAATCGTGCTCGCGGAGAGCAGACGGCTGCCCGTTGTATAGAAAAATGTGAAGCGCTTCCATTCATCCGCCATGATCGGAGCGTCCAGATACGCAATCGATCCAAGCTGAATTTTGTAATACTCCTCGTGCGCCCGTGGATGATCCGGCTCATCGCGGAAGAGCTCCGCCCGGGTTGTCAGCTCCACGCCCCGCACCTCGGCATAACAGGCAATGCGGCTGCGCTCCTCTTTCCCGAACGCCGCGGTCTGATAGAACGCTACCGCGTCGGGACGCAGAATCTTGGGAGCGGTTTTCAGCGGGATGCGGTACCAGCCCAAAAGCCGCGCGATGTCCATATCCCGCGGTTTCGGCATGACTGCCACAAGAACCAGCGCGTCTTCATATAATCCCATGCGTTAATTATAATAGCGTTTGCGGGAATTGTCCGATGACTTCGCGGGCTGCCGCGAATGTGTACCCGTCCGCAGGGAAATGGACAAAGGCAATACAGCATCAAGATCGCGGATAATGATCCGTTGCGGCTGCCGGATTCATTTGCAAATACCATGGCTCCGGCAGAACTTTGCAACAGCTGCCTGATCCGCTTTCTCAATGCTGTTTGCCTTCAGCTTCGTGCAATGCACCGTAAGCATAAAGGATTCCGAAAGCTCACCTTGTTCCGCAGAGAAAAGGAGAAACGGTATTGAGATTCAATAAAAGCTCCGTGCAGTATGCGTACTGTTGATTTTTTTGACAGCCTGTGAAATACAGTACCCAATCAACACAAACATTACCATTACAGAGAGACAGTCAATCAGGAAGAAAATCACAGGCTCGGAATAATCATAGAACACGAAATGACTTTTCAGCAACAGATAGAGGCCGACGTTCCTGCGGCGGAAAGAAAATACACCATACGAAGCCCAAAGCCAGCCAATCAGGCGCAGGATCCATGTCCGCAGGGGCGATGGCTGCAAGTGTTTACGCACCATTGTCAGTATCATGCCCCAGTGAAGTCCCAGATGCAGGCTCATACAGACAAAGCCCCAGTAGGCACAGAGGAGATGTACCTGTCCGGTCAGTTCCCCGCCGCCACGCTTGGGCAAAAATGAAAATATATAGCGTGACAGAATGATGCCGCTGACCATTGAGCCGAGCATACACAGGAGAATCAGTCCGGCCAGTGCCGTCTGCACCATGCGCAGGGGCGTGTAACGGCCATGCGGAACCGCTTTGATCCACCTGCGATTCAAAACATGATGCACCACGAACAAGACAAACATCCCCATGCCGATCCACTCATGAGCCTCCTCGCCCACAAGACCGTAGGCCATCAGAAGCAGCATGGATATTGACATGGCTGCATCCACAGCGATCTTTATTTTGCAAACCGACTTCATGCTCTTATCCTTTGCTGTGGGCAATTACCCGGTTCAGTACGTTTTCATCGTCTAACACAATGCTTTCTCCGCCGTGATAATTGTAGATGCCTTTGGCGTTGAAATAGGCGTTGTCCGGAATATTGAGCTGCAAAAGCCGGTCGATCTCACTGTCAGTCAGGCCTGCCTTTTCATAGGCGGCATGGAGATTCAGATAGGCATCCCGCGCCTTTTGGGAGCCGTAATATTCATCGTTTCCGGTAATGCCTTCCTTTGGAAGATCGACCACGGTGCAGTTACCGCCCTGCACGTTGTAAGTAACACGGAAGTCATAGCATGCCTGACGCATGGCCTGCTCCGCAATGGACAATACCTTGCTGTCAACGGTGTCGACCCGTCCGGTCTCTGAATTCACTTTTGCTCGTCCACCGGCGGAACTGTTTCCGCGTACTTTTTGAGCATTTCAGGGGTGCTTGTGTAGTAGCGCACATTCTTATTGAGGGCGGCGACCTGTGCCATTTCTTCATCCGTCAGGGAAAAGTCAAAGAGGTCAAAGTTGGACTTGATGTGTTCCGGGTTCTTGGAGCCGGGGATGACGATGTTGCCGCTCAGGATGTGCCAGCGGAGAATAATCTGCGCTGCGGACTTGCCGTACTTCTCACCAAGCCGGGCAAACAGCGGCTCCTGAAGCAGCGTCTTGTCCCCGTGCCCCAGCGGATACCATGACTGCGGCACAATGCCGTTCTCCTTCAGGAACGCTTTCAGCTCAGGCTCCTGATGGTAGGGGTGCAGTTCGGTCTGCAAGACCGTGGGCTTCACTTCACAGACAGAGAGGATCTCCTCAATCTGCTCTTTCTTGAAGTTGGACAGACCGATGGCGCGAACCTTGCCCTCCTTATAAGCCTTCTCCATCTGACGGTAGCCCGCGATGTAGTTGCCCGCAGGCTGGTGGATCAGCAGCAGGTCGATGTAATGAGTGTCCAGACGGGCAAGGGTCTTGTCCACTGCGTCCGACTGCTCATAGAAACTGGGCCACAGCTTCGTTTCGAGGAAAATCTCCTCGCGCGGCAGACCGGATCTCTTCATGGCGCGTCCGACTGCTTTTTCGTTCACATAGGCGTTAGCCGTGTCGATCAGGCGATAGCCGTTCTGTAAAGCACTGACGCAGGAGGCCTCCGCCTCGTCCGGAGTCAAAAGATATGTGCCGATACCGGCCATGGGCATTTTCACGCCGTTATTGAGAGTTGCATATTCCATAAAAGATTCTTCCTTAAATATTCTTTTCAAGTTGAGCGGCAACAACCTTGTTGGCCGCCATGCCGCCGGCGAAAACAATCGGCAATCTCGCTGCCGCCGGGAGTCTGTGAAGACTCCCGACGCAGGCGGTCAGTGACACGCCCATGCGAAGTGCAGGCATTGCGGCGAAAACGCGATTTCTATGCACTACAGCCCCAGTCCGTTGACCCAGGACTGCACATCTTTATCGGACACGCCGGAGGAGAAGCGCTGACCCTCCTGCCAGTCGCCCGTACCGGCCATGTCAGCCAGCAGCGTACCGCTTTGCCCCATGCCGGAGGTGGAAGAGGTGGCAAAAGGAATGACGGTTTTGCCGGTAAAGTCGTTGTCTTTCACGAAATTATCCACAGGCCAAGCTGCGATACCCCACCAGATGGGATAGCCGATGAACACAGTGTCGTAATCTTCCCAGTTCTCCACCTCGGTAGTGGTCAGAGGCACATCCCGCAGGGATTCATCATCATGCTCCCGACTGACGCGGCTGTTGGGATTCGTCCAGTTCAGATCATCGGAGGTGTAAACCTCGCCGGGGACGATCTCAAAGAGGTCAGCCTCGGCGGCTTCGGCAATATCTTCGGCTACACGCTTGGTGTTGCCGCTGGCGGAGTAGTAAACTACCAGCGTCTTGCCGGTTTCGGGCAGGGTTTCCGAAGGAGCAGCTGATTCATTTTCGCTCGAGGCAGAGGTTTCGGTCTGCGTGGCGGCAGATGCGGGTTTGTTGGCAGAGCCGCAGGCGGCAAGGCTAAGTACGAGCACAAGAACAACGCTCAACAGAAGTACAGTCAGTTTTTTCATAGTAAAATCATCCTTTCAATCTTATTTACATTCGCAGAGAATGTCATAAATTTCATCGTGGGTCAGCTTTTTGCAGCAGCCCGCGGTGATATTGGTGGAATCAGCAACGGCGCGGAAGTCGGTGTCAGCAGGGATGCCCAGTTCGGCAAAGGTCGTGGGCAGGCCGATCTCCCTGATGAACGCAGCCAGTGCGTTGATGCCGGCAAGAGCGGTCTCCTCATCGCTGCCTTTGGACGCAATGCCCCAAACGTTCCGGGCAAAGCGGGCGAAGCGCGCCGCGCCGGACTTGCAGATGTGGCGGTACAGGACGGGATGGAGCACTGCCAGCCCTGCGCCGTGATTGCAGTTGGTGTATGCGCCCAGCTGATGCTCGATCTGATGCGCCTGAAAATCCGTAACCTTCCCGATCTTCAGCACACCGTTTTCCGCCATGGAGGACGCCCACGCCAGCTCACTGCGGACATCATAATTCTGCGGATCGCTCAACAAGACCCGAATATTGCGGATAACACTGCGCATGACGGCTTCGTTCATGTCGTCGGAAAGGTTATTTTCGTCCGGTTTGCCGAAGTAAGTCTCCATGGCATGGCTCAGCGTGTCGAACGCCCCGGAGATGACCTGCTTCATGGGAACGGACAAGCTGTAACAGGGATCAAGGAAAGCAAAATCCGCCTGTGCGCCCCAAAGCGCCCCTTTAATCTTCTTTTCCTCGTGGGTGATCACCGCACCGTTGTTCATCTCCGAACCGGTGCCGAACACCGTAACGATGGTGCCGAGGGGAATGAACTCCGAAGGATAGGTGTGCTTGGTGTATTGCAAATCCCAGATGTCCTTATCCAGCTTTGCCTGTGCGGAGACGACCTTGCAGCAGTCGGAGACACTGCCGCCGCCCACGGCAAGGATCAGATCCACATGCTTCTCCCGTGCCAGCCCGGCGCCCTCCTGCACCTTGGCGTAGGTGGGGTTGGACATGATGCCGCAGAATTCCACCACCTGCTTGCCCCCGGCGTTCAGAATGCCTATCACCTCGTCATACACGCCGTTGCGCTTGATCGACCCGCCGCCGTATGCCAGCATAACGGTATCACCGTAGCGCTCCAGCAGGCAGCCCAGATATTCCTTCACGCCACCCCTGCCGAAATACACCTTGGTCTTGTTTTCAAAAATAAAGTTGTTCACGGTAACGCATCCTTTCTGAACGTTAGTTCGTAATTCGCTTTTTCCGAACTTCTGCCTATATTATAAAAAAGGCGGGACTTCAAGAGAAGTCTCGCTTTGTTCACCAGTGTATACCTTGAGGTTATAATCAGCCGTACAGTTCTTTACTGATGGTTTTGGCTGCATCCAAAAAACGCTGCACATTCGGTGTCGGCTCCGGAGAATGGAGAATACCGTAGGGAATGCTGTAATCCCACTTCACAGGAATGACCTTCAGCAGCGGATGCACATTCGCCCAACCGGGGATGGACAACAGCACATCGTTGGTATTCTCGCAGCGGTTGAAAGCGTCCGTGTTATAAAAGTCGAAATCTACAATATGGATCTGCGGATGGTGCTGCCACAGGTCATCCCGGATCTGATCAACGTAATAGCTCCAGCCGCGATGCAGGAGCATGAGGTTTTCGCCATAAAGGTCGGTGATTTGCAATTGATCTTTTTCCGCCAGCCGGTGATGAATCGAAACGGCGCAGTGGAACGGATCTCTGACCAGTTCCAGACCGGCACAACCCCGCAGTTTCAACATGGTTTCGTCGAAAATGCCGCCCACCACATCAATGTTCCTGCCGAGATTGGCGAGGATCTCGCGTGCATTTTCCGGGGTGTTCTCAAAGGGAATGATTTGAAATTTGATGTCCGGGTGCAGGGTCTGGACTCTTGACCAGAGCTCCATCAGAAGCTGCGCCGGGGTCATAGGTGAAGAACCGATGCGGATGATATTCTCGTCCTCGTGCATGGCGTTTTTCGCCCGCGTCACGGAGTCCCGGCAATATCGGATGATGTATTTGACGTCCTGATACATGGAGCGTCCGGCCTTTGTCAGTTTAAGCCCGCGGTGGCTGCGTTCAAAGAGCTTTACGCCGAGGGATTCTTCCAAAGAATTGATCTGCTTGATGACTGCCGTGGGCGTGATGTAGCTTTCTTCGGCGGCTTTGCTGAAGCTGCCCGCGTCGGCTGCACGAAGAAAAGTTTCCAGCTGCGGATTATACATTC
>CAVESB010000034.1:0-4841 GCA_963618265.1 bacterium | reverse complement strand
TGTTTTTCCCCCTTGTCACTTGTCAGACGGTTTTGCGGCGTCTTCAGGCATTAGCCTGTGCATCGCGAAATCCCGGCATCAGGGTATCAAAAAACCCCGATTTCATCGGGGTTTTCGTAGAACATATCTTTTTTATGTTCCGTTTAGGCGGAGAGAGAGGGATTCGAACCCTCGATACCTTTCGGTATACCCGCTCTCCAGGCGAGCGCGTTAGACCAGACTACGCTATCTCTCCACAAGACAAGATATATTTTACGCAATTTCCCGAATTAATGCAATAGAATCCGCTATTTTGGTGATTTTTCCCTGTACTCGGAATCAGAGGATGTTTTTGATGTCGAGCAGGCGGGACACGGTGAAGTCGGGAGCCGCGATACCTGCGGGGGTCTTCCCGTCCGGGTTGAACCAAATGCATTGAATTCCCGCGTCATTGGCGCCGCGGATATCCGCGGTCAGGGAGTCGCCGATGAGCATCACGGTATTGCGATCAAGTCCCTTGAGGCAGGCATCAAAGAACTCCTTCCGTGGTTTCGGTGCGCCGACTTCTTCAGAGATGAATGTCTTTGTGACCATGCGATCCAAGCCCGTGAGCTTCATGCGCTTATGCTGCGTTGAGGAAACGCCGTTGGTCACGATATACAGCGCGTATTTCTCCCTGAGGTAATCCAGCAACTCCACCGCGTCGTCCACCCAGACAGGATTGATCTCAAGCTCTGCGCGAAATTCCGGCTCGAAGCTGAACTCATCCGCATCAATTCCGAGTCGGTCGAAGAGCATACGGAAACGGGTCGTGAGCACCTCTTCGCGCCGCATCTCTCCCTTTTCGTATTTCTCCCACAGGGACGTGTTGATCTGCTCATAGATTTCAAAGACATCATCGTTATAGTCCCAAGCGTACCGATCGAACAGGTTATGAATGGAAATCGCGGCGGAAGCGTTGAAGTCGAGCAGTGTTCCGTCAACATCAAGCAAAATCGTTTGATAAGTCATGGAATTCCTCCCTTATTTTCGTTTTCGCAGGGTGAGCAGAAGCCCGGGCAGGCACAGGCAGACAAGGATTATGCCGACTGTCTGCTTATGGCAGGCAAGGGCGGCGAGCTCTTTGACGAAATTCGGCACGGGCAGCGTATGCTCCTCTTCGCTGTCATCCGCGGCGGAATCCGTACCCGGGGTGTAGGTTGGGCGCGGCGTAGAAGTCGGCGGGAGCGGGGTTCGCGTCGGGGTAGGGGTCATTGTCGCCGTGTTGGTGGGACGGATTACAAGCACCTCCCCTTCATAAATGACAACCGGCGTGAGCGTCGGCAACTTGATATTATTGAGGACGGAAAGCGTGTACCAGTCCAGCCCGTAAGCAAGTGCAACTTCCGAGAACGTCTCACCTTCCTGAACGACATGATAAACGCCGCCGTCGGGGTTCGGGGTCGATGTGATCAGCATCTGCAAGGTCGGCGTGGCGGAAATCGTCGGTTTCGGGGTACGGGAATCATAAGTCGGCCGTGCGATGTAATCGTTCGTGCCGTCATCCAGCCCGGCAATCATCAGCACAATGTAGCGGTGTTTGTCCGCGGCATCCGCAATACCGATGCCGCATTGACGCAGCTCGGTGTTGAAGATGGCATGCATGGACTTTTGATTAGTGCGCCATACATTCTCGATGAGGTAATTCGTGTCGGTATCCACCCACACCATCGCAGTGGTTTCCTCAATGGAAAAGGACTTGTCCCCGCCGTAGCCCGCGTCCATGGCGCGTTCGCGCACGGATTCTCCCTGCCGACCGGTGGTCTCAAGCTTGCCGAGTTCGGCGAGGTATTCCGCCTGCTGCTGCGCGGCAGTCATCAGATGGGAGTCGATCGTCAATGTGCCGCAGCCGTATTGCCCGCGCAAATCATTGAGCGCGTCAAAAATATCAAGCCGCGACGCTTCCAAAACACGTCCCGCCGCTCCCCCGTCCTCCGCGTACACAGCGGTCGTGAAGAGGCAGCTCACCAGACAAATCAGGATTAGCAGATCAATTTTCATTTCTTACGGAAGAAGCCGAAATACAGCGTTGCCGCCAGACCTGCGGTACAGACAATCACCAGCACAAGTCCCAGGGTATGACCACCCGGCGTGTCAAAGAAGCGGATATGCGGGATGAGCGGTTCAGGGGTTGGGGTTGCGGTCATTGTCGGCGTCAATGAGGGCAGCGGGATGGGTGTATTCGTGGCAGTGGCAGTCGGTTTCGGCGTACTGGTTGCCGGGAGCGGGGTCAGGGTCGGGGTCAAGGTATCCGCGACGGGCGTACCGCCGTAATGGATCAGGATGCGCTGACCGATGGAGACCTCGGTTTGGTCTTCCGCCCAACCGTTGAGCTGACGAATCTCTGCCATCGTTGTGTTGTAACTCAAGGCGATGGACCACAGGGTTTCGTTGGTCATGACGGTGTGATAAATGGAGCCGTCCGCCATCGGCGTGGCGGTGGAGAACTCTCCCGGCTGCAGGAGCGCGGCGTCCAAATCAATCGGCACTTCATAGACAGAGCCGGTCAGCGAGGCAAGCCCGGTCTCAGCGCCCGAAGAATTGACCATCAAGGTATAGTAGCTGTTTCCATCGGATTCCGCCAGCCCTGCGCCGACCGTACCGGAATCCAAACCTATCATGGTGTAGCGGTGCAGGTCATCCGTCCACATATTATTGACGCAGTAAGAGGCGTTGACACCGATGCCGCCGCAGATATTTTCAGAACGGCAGGGCACACCCGAACCATCCGCACGGTCATGCGTCGTCTGATGAATGGAGGCCTGATATTCGGAGTGTTCCTGTGCCAGCGTCATCAGGGTTGAGTCAACAGTATAAGGATCCAGTCCGTAAGACGCACGCAGCGCGTTCACTTCGGAGATCAAATCATTGGCGCTCTGCGCAGAGACCGCGCAGGTAATCACGAGGGAAAAGAAAAGGGTCAGGAGAAGTTTTCTCATGCTTCCAATTATAACAGCGTTTCAAAAAGAGACGGGAGCGGTGCGCGAAGACCTGCCTTACAGCCGTCCGCCGGACAGCGGGATTTCTTAAATAAAAAATCCGCCCGGGAAAGCGGCGGATCTCAGATCATCGGCAGGTGGGCTGCCCTGTAAAAAGGGCAGCCCATCATTTTTTATTCAAATTTCGCCGAAATCAGTGTCCACCTTGTTTTACGGAGCAACAGTGCAATTGGTGTTGTTGTGGTCAGAATAGACCGTACCGGTGATGTAGAGACCGTAATCAAGGAAGTTCACGGCAGCGGTCATGGAGGTATCGGCGTTCAGCTGATACGGGGCGTCGGTGACGTGAGCCTTACCGATGAGGATGACATCTTCGCCGGAGGCGAGGTAGATGGTGTTCTTCTTGGTTTCGGCAACGGAGCTCATGACCCAATTGAAGCTGATCGGGGTACCGCCGTTGATGGCGACAGCAACGTTCTTCAGGTTGATGTACTCATCCTTGATACCGTCGTTCTGCAGGCGGACGGCGATGTAAGCCATGCGGCCGCATTTCTGATAGAGACCCCAGACGCCGTCTTCATAGACACCGTACGGACCGGAAGCCTTGATGGCGTCATCGGATTCGTTTTCATAGAAAGTCATGAAGGGCTTGAGCGGATCCATGACGGAGATCTTGGTTTCTGCCGGGCAAGGATAAGCAACCGGAGAGAATGTGCCGGAGATGAGTGTCTTCATACCGCCGACGCGGAAGGTGAAAGCAACATCGCCGGTGTGGTAGCCGATGCTCGGGACAGTGATGTCGAAGCGGACGACACCGTTCGCGGCAATGCCGATGCCTTCGCCAAACTTGCAGTAATCAGTACGCGGAGCACCGTTGCTGGTGTTGTAGATCGTGTACTTGCAGATGTAATCGGTGTAGCGCGTATCGTCAACGATAACTTCGGCAGGGATCACATAGTTGGCGCGAGCCGTGCTGTTCAGGTTGCGGACAGTCGCCTGCAGACGGGCTTCGCCGGTATTCTCATCGTAGCGGGCGCGGACAGCGTCAACACCGGCCATGGCGAAGGATTCGATCGTGCTCTGGCAGTAGTCGTTCTTGTCAGCAGACGCAGTGCCGGAAATATCAATTTCAGCCTGCTTATCGACATCCCACAGCGCGGTCATGTAAGTGCTGTGGACGAGCTTCAGCGTGAAAGTCACCGTATCATCGGCAGTGAGGACAACAGGAACCGCGATATAACCCTTGATGCGGGCTTCGCCCTTGCTGTTGAAGTAGATCTGACGGCAGTTGTCGCCACCGGTGGAGGTACACTTCTTGATGCTCAGATCGGTATAAGTCGTGCCGTTCACATCAACATCAGCGAGGATGGAGCGCAGATAAGCTACCTGGGAAGGTCCGAGGTAAACGCCGGAGTAGTTCGTGCCGTCATCCTTGGTGATCGTGATATCGAACTTGATGAGACCGTCGCCGCAGGGACTGAAGGTAGCGGAGTTGACGCTGCCCGTGGTCGGATCAATCGCGGCCTTGGCTTCGAGATCTTCTTCGGAAACATCCTTGGAGATGACAACGCCGCCTGAGGTCGGGAAGTTGTAATTCAGGGCTTCCTCTACAAAGAGGTAGTCGGAATCTTCATCCGCGAACATATCCGGGAAAACGATCTCCAAATCATTGAAGACCGTCAGAACGGTTTCTTCGTCCCAGGTGTCATCAAAAGCGTCTTGCGCGAAGACACCGCCAAACAGGCTCAGAACCAGAACCAGAGCAAACAAAATACTTACGGTTTTCGTTTTCATAGTTTTGCCTCACTTCTCAACGAAATTTGATAATGAATCTTTTTTATCCGTCCCCCTTTCGGGTCACGGTTAACTGATATTGTGCAATAT
>CAVESB010000033.1:0-20212 GCA_963618265.1 bacterium | reverse complement strand
GCAAACCGACCGTGCCTTTGCTGGAATGGCATCTTGCCGCCGCCTTTCTGCTCATGCTCCTGCGCTTCTGTATCGTGAATCTGCACGGCGTCTCTCTCAGGCAATGCGAGAAATTCCTGCCGCTCCTCATCTGGTTCGCCGCGGTGCTGATCTGGACGCTGATCCCGAATCAGCACGGCTTCTTCTCCCCGGCGGGCAGAGCGCCGAATTACGAAACCTATCCCTTCTCGGATGGCTCCTTCTACGGACATTACGCACGGGCCGCCGCCGCCGGCATGGGACTGAAAGGGGACGAGATTCCGCCGCGTCCGCTTTACATCGCCTTCCTGACCTTCCTGCACTTGCTCTCGGATAATCAATACGACCGCATCATCTTCCTGCAAACGCTCGTTCTCGGACTGCTGCCGGTGTTTGTCTGTCTTTGCGGTAAGGAACTTCATTCCATCGAGGCGGGGCTTGCCGCCGCCGCGTTCGTCATCCTGCGGGAGACGCATGCCATCCTCTCCGCTCCTTTCGGGCACAATGTCTCAACCACGAAATACTTCTTCTCCGACCTGCCGACAGCAATGGTCTGCGCGGCATATGTTTGGATGCTCATTCGATGGAGCAGGACGTCCTCCGCGAAATGTGCCTTTGCCGCAGGCTGCGCGCTGGGCGCCATGACGCTGATCCGCACGCAGAGTCTCTGCCTCATCATCGTCATGCTCTTTCCCGTCATTGCGTCGTTGAAAAAGAATGTGCGCCGGGCATTGGGACAGACGCTCCTCTCCCTGCTCGCGTTCGTGCTCTGCGTCCTGCCCTGGCTGGTGCGCTCTTATTCCATCACGGGACAGTTCGTCTTCGACCATCCCATGACGCAGACAGCGGAAATGGCGCGCAGTTACAATTTCGACGGCGCGGATCTTTCGCAGCTGCCCGATGAAAACGACGGGGCATATTCCAACCGCATGGCGGCTTTCATCTCCCAATCCCTGCATGATCATTTCGCTGAAATCGCGCACTTCGTGACGGTTCATTTCATTAACAGTGAAATCTGCGGATTCCGCCTCTTCCCCCTACGGGACAGGCTGACGGATTTCGGCGAACTGTTCAAAAGCCGCGAACCCTTCTGGGAGACGCTTGACACGGGCGGCTTGACAATTTATAACCTGATCTTCCTTGGGCTGATCTATCTTGTCTTGGCGTGGGGCGTTGCCGGCTGCCGTGAACGCTCCGGCGCGGCGGGGCTGATCCCGCTGACCGTCATCACGCTGTTCAATTTTTCCACCGCCTGCGGACGTTACTCCGCAGGGCGCTACCTCATCCCCACGGACTGGGTCATGATGCTGTACTTCGCCGCCGGCATGGCGGATGCCCTGTACACGCTGTACGCCCGCGTCGGCGGAACGCTGCCCGAAGCGGAGGAGGAAAGCGGTTTTATCCCTTCCTATCAAAGCACTGCCGCCGCCATTCTGTTCATTGCCGCCCTCATTCCTGCCGCGGATAAGCTCATCCCGCAAACCTTCAGCCCCGATGGCAGGGAATCCGTAAAAGAGAAGACGGGCGAACTCGTCATGGAATGTCCGGCAGAAAATCAAATGTACATCAACGCGCTCGCCGTCTATCCCCGCTATTACGCCGCAGGAGAGGGCGAACCCGAAAGCGCGAAACAGGGCTACGGCGCCGTCGATTACGGACGCCTGGTTTTCATCACCCTCGCCCCGGATTCCTTCGGAACGATTGAGTTGCGCACGGAAAACGTGCCCGAATACCTGCCGGACGGCGCGGAGGTGTGGTTCAGCGCCTGTCAATCCGGCGCGACTTCCCTCGCGGAGACGCTGATCACGGAACGGGACGGGCAGATGCTTATTTACAAAGCCGATCATCGGTAAAGGAGTACCCATGCTTATCAAAACCCTCGGAACCAACGGCTGGTTTGATACCGAATTTGCCCGCACCATGTGTACCCTGCTCAAGAGCGACGACTTCTCCGTCATCCTTGATGCAGGCTCCGGCTTTCCGAAGATTCGGAATGAAATTGACTTCACGAAGCCGGTTTATCTGCTGCTCTCCCATCTGCATCTGGATCATCTCTCCGGACTGCATACCCTTGAGATGATGCCCTTCACAAGCCCGCTGAAAATCATTGTCCCCGCCGGGCAGAAGGAGGCCTTCAAAGCCATCGGGCGGCCGCCTTACTCCGCGAACTGGCTCAGCGGCATCCCCTGCGGCGCGGAGCTTTATGACACGGATGAGATCGCGGCGGCAGGGCTGCCGTTCAAGCTCAGCGCACTGGAACTGTGCCATCCCGTCCCGACCTGCGGATACCGCCTTGAGCTTGAGGGCAAGGTAATCGCCTACCTCTGCGACACCGGCTACTGCGCGAACGCCGTCTGCCTCTCCAAGAACGCGGACTTCGTTATTGCCGAATGCGGCGCACTGCCCGGGAAAGCCGTTGAACACGGTCCGCACATGGATCCTGCCTTCTGCGCCCGCCTTGCTGCCGAATCCCATGCCAAACGGATGCTCCTGACCCACTTCAGCGCCCTGCTCTATCCCGCTGTTGAAGATCGCTTCAACGCGGTTGAGCCGATCCGCGAAGCCAATCCGCACATCATGCCTGCGGTGGATAATATTGAGGTGAAACTTTGAGCAAAGTCTTTATGGACTCCATAATTTGTTCGTAAGTAATCTCCTTTGCATAAGAAAATTGCTTGCGGTATTGATTCCACATCGTTTTGAGTTCCGAACTCTCTTCGATGTTATGAATAATATCGGGAATATCCTCAATCTGCTTTGCGGTACCACGGTGATTTGCGGTTGCCTTTAGCGCATCCGCAAATACTGACTCATCGAATTTCTGCGTTGCAGTCAGTATGTAGGCATCGTAGAAATCTCTTGGACGCGTGTTGAACACGCCTCGCCGCAAAATAGTTTCCACCTTTTCAGCCATAACGGTTTCAATGTTGTATGCCCACAGTTCGTATGAATTTCCGTCATCGAAGATTTCAGTAAAATTGTACTGTACCGCGTGAGGCGTAATTGCATCCCCGGTGGTTACGTCAATGCTAAGCGGTGTCAGTATCGTATCAAATTTTGCATTCAGCATAACACGATAACCACCGTAAATGTCATCTTCGCGGATGGGGGAGATCGCGCCGATATCAAACATCACGCCGTCGTCAAAAGCAATATCGCAAATTTCTCCCAACGCACTGCGAACAGCTTCCGGTTTAAGGGGAAGGTTTTTGAGCGTGGTGTCCATATCCATTGTTGCGCGGTTGTCGAGTCCGACAATGGCGGCAACCAACATTCCACCCTTGAGCACAAACTTCTCTTTGTATTCGGAAGCGGAAAGGCGGACAAGCAGACGCTCAAACATGTAGTTTTGCAAAATGACTTGTGCAGGGATATTCTTCTGTTTGGCAATATTGCGAATTTTCGCTTTCAAACGCATTGCTTCGCTCATAGGAGTACCTCCAAATATTGACGCAGTACTTTATCAACACGCATCAGCTTTGCGTATGAGTTCAGTTTATTTAAATCTTTCTTTGGATTAGCCGCATACAGTTTTAATGCCGCGAGGAATGTTTCTGTTCCCAATTTGTTGCGGCTGCGAATGACATCGCAGACTGTGCGTTCAAGATCGTATGCGGCAACATCATTTCCTGCCGGCGTTTTCAGAATTGTTTTGCCAAGTTCAAACAATTCGGGTTTGATGTAATAAACCTTACATTCGGATTTGATGGCAGCCGACGGAATACAACCGGACGGTGCAGTAACCGTATGCTCAAACGGTGTGCGGTCGGAAATACCATGAAGGTAAAGTGCCGTTTCATGAGAAAAAATTACTTTTTCAGAGCGATTGCCGATCGACAGTAACTCGTCCGGCATATCATCGGGAAGAATGTACTGACCTTTAACAATGCGCCGGATTTTATCATCTTTGCATAACTTATAAAGCATCGCTTTGGAGATGCCGTGTTGTGCTGCCGTTTTCGTTTCAATAATTCCGCCATGCGATTTTGCAATAGTGCTGAGTTCAGTCATGTAATCCATACCCTCACCTCATTTATAACAATCCAATAATATTGTATTCAAAATTACGATGAAAGTCAATGCGCTTAAGCGCTCAGCGGAAAATATGGACAATGAAATTATGATCAAAGTCAACAGGTCTTCAAGGCGGTTTTTCATATCCGCCTTACATCGGTCTGCATTGGGCAGATTTTTGGTAATTCATCCCATCAGCGGCAAACCTGCAAGTTCCGTTCGGTCATGAATCCCCGCTTGCTTCCGCACAAATCGGGTATAATCAGAAGCGCGGGAGCAGTAGAGACGATTCGTCCGTACAGAGACGGGGAGCAGCTGAGAACCCCTGCGGCATCGGATCCTTGAAGTCGCCCGCCCTCGTTGACCGAAGAAAGCGCATCCGCGCCGTAGAACGGTCCGGCACAGTCCGTTATCACGCTGCCCGAGCGCGCGAAGTCCCGCACTTCGCGAATTGAGGTGGTACCGCGGAAGAAATCACAGCTTTCGTCCTCAGACGGACGGAAGTTTATTTTTTTAAACCGGAGAGTTTCATGACGAAAGAACTGCCAAAGACTTACGACTTTAAAGCAACCGAACAGCAAATGTATCAGTGGTGGTGGGATCAGGGGTACTTCAAGCCCATCAACGATCCCAAAAGCATCAACCATGACCCCGACCACAAACCCTATGTGATCTCCATCCCTCCGCCGAACGTCACCGGTGAACTGCACCTCGGTCACGCCATGTTCGTCTCCATGGAAGACCTCATGATCCGCTATCACCGTATGAAGGGCATCCCGACCCTCTGGATCCCCGGCACCGATCACGCCGGCATCGCCACGCAGATGCTGGTTGAACGCGCCCTGAACAAAGAAGGCATCAAGCGCGAAGAACTCGGACGCGAAAAATTCATTGAAAAGACCTGGGAATGGAAGAATAAATACCATGACCGCATCGTCGCCCAGATCCGCCGCCTCGGCGCCTCCTGCGACTGGGATCGCGAACGCTTCACCCTCGACGAAGGGCTCTCCGTCGCCGTGCGCGAAGCCTTTGTCCGTCTCTATGAAGAAGGGCTGATGTACCGCGGTTCCCGCATCGTCAACTGGTCCCCGAAACTCCAAACCGCCGTGTCCGACCTCGAAGTTGAGTACAAATCCGAGCCGGGCTTCCTTTACCATTTTAAATACATGCTTGCGGACGGCAGCGGAGACTACCTCCCCGTTGCGACAACCCGTCCCGAAACCATTCCGGGCGATGCCGCCGTCGCCGTTCATCCCGAAGACGACCGTTTCAGCAAATACATCGGCAAGACCGTTCTCGTCCCCATCAGCGGGCGTGAGATCCCCGTCATCGCCGACGAATACGTTGACCGTGAATTCGGTACCGGCGCCCTGAAGATCACCCCGGCGCACGACCCGCACGACTACAAGATCGGCATTTCCCATAACCTGCCCATGATCAACATCATGACCAAAGACGCCCACATGAACGAAGAAGCGGGCAAATACGCGGGTATGGATCGCTTCGAGTGCCGCAAAGCCATTTGGGCGGACATGAAAGAGGCCGGACTCGTCATTAAAGAAGAGCCGTACCAGATGTCCATCCCCCATTCCCAGCGTTCCGGTGAAGTCATCGAGCCGATGATCTCTCAGCAGTGGTTCGTCAAGATGGAATCCATCGCCGCCCCCGCCTTGGAGGCCGTCCGCAGCGGTGAGATCAAAATCATCCCCGAGCACTTCACCAAAGTTTATTACAACTGGCTTGAGAACATCCAGGACTGGTGCGTCAGCCGTCAGCTCTGGTGGGGTCATCGCATCCCTGTCTGGTACTGCAAAGACTGCGGTGAGATGATGGTATCCCGCACCGACATCCACGAATGTACCAAGTGTCACAGCCATAACATCGAGCAGGATCCCGACGTTCTTGATACCTGGTTCTCCTCCGGTCTCTGGCCGTTCTCAACCCTCGGCTGGCCTGAAGAAACCCCGGATTACAAGTATTTCTATCCGACCTCCATGCTTGAGACCGGCTATGACATTCTGTTCTTCTGGGTCGCCCGCATGATTATGGGCGGACTGCACTTCACCGGCAAAGTCCCGTTCAATGAAGTTTATCTGCACGGACTTGTGCGCGACGAACACGGTGAAAAAATGTCCAAGACCAAGGGCAACGTCGTCGATCCGCTCATCGTCATGGACGAACTCGGCACCGACGCCCTGCGCTTCACCCTCCTCGTCGGCTCCACACCCGGCAACGACACCAACCTCTCCGTCAAGAAAGTCGAAGCCAACCGCAACTTCGCCAATAAACTCTGGAACGCCGGCCGCTTCGTCATCGGCGCCCTGGACAAAGCCCCCGATCACGCCGAGGGAGAGATCAAACCGACCCTTGCCGACCGTTGGATTTGGGCGCGTCTGCAGGAACTCATCAACAACGTCGAGCGTCTTTTCGCCACCCATCAATACGGCGAAGCCGGCCGTCAGATCTACGATTACTTCTGGGGCGAATACGCTGACTGGTACCTGGAAATTGCCAAGTTCCAGCTTAACGAAGGCGGCGATCGCGCCTTCAACACCGCCCGCATTCTCATCCGCGTGCTGGACACCTGCCTGCGCCTGCTGCATCCCTTCACCCCGTTCGTGACCGAAGCCCTGTGGGGTCATGTCAAAGAAGCCGCGATGGAGAAAGGCGAAGCCTTCGCCCCCGCCGGCGGTTGGGAAGATGCCTTGATCATTGCCAAATGGCCGGAATCCGACGGCAGCGAAGATTCCGAAGCCGTTGCCGCCCTCGAGAACATTCGCGAAGTCATCCGCGCCATCCGCAATATGCGCACCGAGAAGAAAGTTGAGCCGGGCAAACGCATCGAAGCCGTCATCTCCGCCGGCGACAAGACCGCCGCGTTCAGTGAACTCAAGCACGCCCTCGCCGGTCTTGCTTTCCTTGACGAAAGCAAACTGCGGATCACCGATTCTGTCAGTGAGAATCTGCCCGAGATGGTTTCCACAGCCGTTTCCGGCGTCGAGCTTTACCTCAAGCTGCACGACAGCATTGACGCTGAAAAAGAGAAAGCCCGCCTTGAAGCCGAGCTGAAAGACATCAACGCCCAGGTTGCAAGACTTGAGAAACTCCTCAGCTCCGCCTTCGCCGAAAAAGCCCCGGCCGCCGTCGTAGAAAAAGAACGCGCCCGCCTCGCGCAGTTCAAGGAAACCGCCGCCGGTCTCACCGCGCAAATCAATAATCTCTAAACCCAACCCGGGCGCTCGTTGATTGAGCGCCCGGAGTTTTGTATCCTGGCGAAAAACTCAATATCACGAATTTGAGAAAATCCCTTGACGGGAATGGAGGGATGCATATAATTATCTCTGTTGCCCGAAAGAGAGGGCAGCGAAAGAACCTTGACAATTGAGAAGCAGCAGAAATACAACAAACCAGACAATTCCGGCGAAAGAACCGCAAAGAAAGAAATAAACAGTCGTAAAGGCTGTGAAAAAATTTAGCGGAGAGTTTGATCCTGGCTCAGGATGAACGCTGGCGGCGTGCCTAATACATGCAAGTCGAACGGGTGTAGCAATACATTAGTGGCGAACGGGTGAGTAACACGTTGGTGACCTGCCCCAAAGATGGGAATATCACTTGGAAACGAGTGGCAAAACCGAATAAGCTTACAGGGATCAGAAAGCTGTAAGTAAAAGCGAAAGCTACTTTGGGAGGGGCCTGCGGCCCATCAGTTAGTTGGTGAGGGTAACGGCCCACCAAGACGACGACGGGTAGGGGACCTGAGAGGGTGGCCCCCCACAATGGAACTGAAACACGGTCCATACACCTACGGGTGGCAGCAGTAGGGAATATTGCTTAATGGGCGAAAGCCTGAAGCAGCAACGCCGCGTGGACGATGGAGGCCTTCGGGTCGTAAAGTCCTTTTACAGGGGACGAGGAAGGACGGTACCCTGTGAATAAGTCTCGGCTAACTACGTGCCAGCAGCCGCGGTAAAACGTAGGAGACGAGCGTTATCCGGATTTACTGGGCGTAAAGAGCGTGTAGGAGGCGGCACAAGTTGGATGTAAAATCTCCCGGCTTAACCGGGAGGCGTCGTTCAAGACTGTGGCGCTAGAGTACGAGAGAGGTAATCGGAACTCCGGGAGTAGTGGTGAAATACGCAGATATCCGGAAGAACACCAGAGGCGAAAGCGGATTACTGGCTCGAGACTGACACTGAGACGCGAAAGCCAGGGTAGCAAACGGGATTAGAGACCCCGGTAGTCCTGGCCGTAAACGATGTAGACTCGTCGTTCGTCATGTAAAAGTGAGGAGTGACCAAGCAAACGCAATAAGTCTACCGCCTGGGGAGTACGGTCGCAAGATTAAAACTCAAAGGAATTGACGGGGGCCCGCACAAGCAGCGGAGCGTGTGGTTTAATTCGATGATACACGAAGAACCTTACCGGGGTTTGACATACAAGATGTAGTGAAGGGAAACCGGAACGACCCTTCGGGGAGCTTGAACAGGTGCTGCATGGCTGTCGTCAGCTCGTGTCGTGAGATGTTCGGTTAAGTCCGCTAACGAGCGCAACCCTTGTTGTGTGTTACACGTATCACGCAAGACCGCCGGTAGAAAGCCGGAGGAAGGTGGGGATGACGTCAAGTCAGCATGGCCTTTATATCCCGGGCTACACACACGCTACAATGGTCGGTACAATGGGAAGCGAAACCGCGAGGCGGAGCGAATCCTGAAAAGCCGGCCCCAGTTCAGATTACAGGCTGCAACCCGCCTGTATGAAGATGGAGTTGCTAGTAACCGCAGGTCAGCGATACTGCGGTGAATACGTTCCCGGGCCTTGTACACACCGCCCGTCACGTCATGGGAGTTGGCAACACCTGAAGTTGGTATCTTAACCCGAAAGGGAGGGAGCCACCAAAGGTGGGGTTGATAACCGGGACGAAGTCGTAACAAGGTAGGGGTACCGGAAGGTGCCCCTGGATCACCTCCTTTCTGGGTAAAAGCGCGAAGCCTTGGCAGAGCGCGAAAACCAAAAGAGAAAATCCTGTTTCAAACGCGGAGTGGAAGCAGGTGGTCGGAAGAAGAAGGAATGGGAATTTCTGCTGGTTCTGAATTGTCAAGGAGGGCTTTTAGCTCAGCTGGTTAGAGCGCGCCTCTGATAAGGGCGAGGTCTCAGGTTCGAGTCCTGAAAGGCCCACAGTGAGGAGGGGATTTAGCTCAGCCGGGAGAGCGGTGCCTTTGCAAGGCATAGGCCGGGGGTTCGAGTCCCCCAATCTCCACAGGAGTCATTGTGAGGTTTCCGGAGCTTTAAGGATAAAGAGACGGAAAGGTCATAAAGACCGCAAGAACGTTGACAACCGAATACAGTATGTAGGCCAAATCGCGAGTGAAGGAAAACACTCAAGAAAAAAACCAACCATAGAAGTATCCAAGGATACAACCGAGTGAAAGAAAGAACAGAGAGTCCGGAAGAAGGACCTGTTCCTTACATCACGTGAAAAGCTACAAAGAGCTTACGGAGGATGCCTTGGCGCTGAATGCCGAAGAAGGACGTGGGACACTGCGAAAAGCCCGGCGGAGCCGTGAACAGGCGACGATACCGGGATGTCCGAATGGAGAAATCCGACAAAGCGAACCTTTGTCATCTTCATATGAACCAATAGTATGAAGAGGGGAACCCGTGGAACTGAAACATCTAAGTACGCGGAGGAAAAGAGAATATTCCCAAAGTAGTGGCGAGCGAAATGGGAAAAGCCCAAACCGATACGGAGAGATTCGTAAAGGGGTTGTAGGATCTTGTCAAGACGTGAAAAAAGCCGACGGATAGTGGAATGACGTGGGAAAGTCAACCAGAGAAGGTGAGAGTCCGGTACACGAAATCCGAGAGACACAGACAAGACACCTGAGTAGTGCCGTGCACGCTAATACGGCATGAAACCGGGGGGTCCACCTCCCAAGGCTAAACACATTCAGCGACCGATAGAGGACAAGTACCGTGAGGGAAAGGTGAAAAGTACCCCGATAAGGGGAGTGAAAGAGAACCTGAAACCGTAAGCTTACAAGCAGTCGAAGGGCAATACGCGCAAGCGGAAGCCTGACGGCGTGCCTCTTGGAGAATGAGCCTACGAGTTATTCGATGTGGCGAGGTTAAGTGAGAGAAACACGGAGCCGAAGCGAAAGCGAGTCTGAAGAGGGCGTTTAGTCGCAAAGAATAGACACGAAACCGGATGAGCTAACCATGAGCAGGATGAAGCGGGCATAACCCCCCGTGGAAGACCGAACCTTTCAACGCTGCAAAGTTGAGGGATGACTTGTGGTTAGAGGTGATATGCCAAACGAATTCGGAGATAGCTTGTTCTCCCCGAAATAGTTTTAGGACTAGCGGTGGGGATTAACTTGTGGAGGTAGAGCACTGAATGAGCGCGGGGGTCAAAGACTTACCAACCTCAATCAAACTCCGAATGCCATAAGTGGGACCCCGCCAGTCGGACTGCGGGTGATGAGATTCGTGGTCGAGAGGGAAACAGCCCGGATCATCGGCTAAGGTCCCCAAATCCATGCTAAGTGGGAAACGATGTGGAGTTACAGAGACAACCAGGAGGTTCGCTCAGAAGCAGCAACCCTTTAAAGAGTGCGTAACAGCTCACTGGTCAAGTGATTCTGCGCGGAAAACGTAACGGGGCTAAGCATGGTACCGAAGCCATGGGATTTATACGTAAAGTATAGATCGGTAGGGGAGCGTTCTGTGAGCGGAGAAGGTATACCGGAAGGAGTACTGGAGCGAGCAGAAGTGAGAATGTAGGCATGAGTAGCGAAAAACATGTGAGAACCATGTTCATCGAAATATCTAAGGTTTCCGACGTCAAGTCAATCTGCGTCGGGTTAGTCGGGGCCTAAGGCGAGGCCGAGAGGCGTAGTCGATGGACAGCCGGTTAATAATCCGGCACCTGATTATGGAGCGATGAGGGGACACAACGAGGGAATCCGGCCTGTTAGTGGATTCAGGTGGACGAACGTCAGCCGAAGAGAGCGGGGATAAAAGACCGCTTGAGGTGAGGGAAGTCAGGAGCCGTAAGGCGGAACCGAGAAGCACCTTGTTGTCAAGAAAAGCCTCTAAGCGGAGAAGTAATCAGCCCGTACCGTAAACCGACACCGGTGGATGAGTAGAGAATACTGAGATGAACGGGAGAACTATCGTTAAGGAATTAGGCAACATAGCCCCGTAACTTAGGGAGAAGGGGTGCCCTCCAGCTTGATAAATAGGGCAGGAGGGTCGCAGTGAAAGGGCTCTGGTAACTGGTTAGCAAAACCACAGGTCTCTGCGAAGTCGAAAGACGAAGTATAGGGGCTGACGCCTGCCCAGTGCCGGAAGGTTAAGGGGATTGGTTAGGAGGAATCCGAAGCTGAGAACTGAAGCCCCGGTGAACGGCGGCCGTAACTATAACGGTCCTAAGGTAGCGAAATTCCTTGTCGGGCAAGTTCCGACCCGCACGAACGGCGTAATAACCAGAGCACTGTCTCGACGATAGACCCGGTGAAATTGAAATGGCTGTGAAGATGCGGCCTACCCGCAGCAGGACAAAAAGACCCCGTGGAGCTTTACTGTAACCTGGCATTGAGTTTAGGTGATATTTGTGTAGGATAGGTGGGAGACAGAGAAATCAGGGCGCCAGCCTTGGTGGAGTCAACGGTGAAATACCACCCTGATATTATTTGAACTCTAACGTTTACCCGTGAACCGGGAAACGGACCGTGTCAGGCGGGCAGTTTGACTGGGGCGGTCGCCTCCAAAAGAGTAACGGAGGCGCCCAAAGGTTCCCTCAGACAGAATGGAAACCTGTCGGAGAGTGTAAAGGCAAAAGGGAGCTTAACTGAAAGACCAACGCGTCGAACAGATACGAAAGTAGGGCTTAGTGATCCCACGGTACAGAGTGGAATGGCCGTGGCTTACCGGATAAAAGCTACCCCGGGGATAACAGGCTGGTGAGATCCAAGAGTTCACATCGACGATCTCGCTCGGCACCTCGATGTCGGCTCATCGCATCCTGGGGCTGGACAAGGTCCCAAGGGTCCGGCTGTTCGCCGGTTAAAGCGGTACGCGAGCTGGGTTCAGACCGTCGTGAGACAGGTCGGTCTCTATCCGCTGTGGGCGAAAGAGAATTGAGAAGGGCTGCCCCTAGTACGAGAGGACCGGGGTGGACGAACCTCTGGTGTGTCAGTTGTTCCGCCGGGAGCATCGCTGAGTAGCCACGTTCGGAAGAGATAACCGCTGAAAGCATCTAAGTGGGAAACTCGCTTCAAGATAAGTTCTCTTGACTGAAAAGTATAAGATCGCAAGGAGACTACTTGCTGGATAGGCCGGAGGTGAAAGGTCAGTAATGGCTTGAGCAAACCGGTACTAATGATCGAAGGCTTTTACGTGATGTAAGGAACAGGGAAGTCTTCCGGGCGGAAGACGAGCGAGAAATACATACTGTATAAGGGAAAATAAAGAAGTGAAGTTGGTGACCATAGGAGCGTGGGTATACCCGGAAACATACCGAACCCGGCAGTCAAGCGCGTGTCCGCTGATGGTACTTGGGGGGCGACCCCCCGGGAGAGTAAGAAATTGCCAACCTCACTTCTTTTTTTGCATTTAATACACTGAGCACGGGCGAAGCCGCGCCGTAAATCCATGCGGAGGGATTCTGCCAACGCGGGATGACAGATGATTCGTAATTGGCAATGAGTAATGAGTAATGAAGGATGAAATTGAGGTGGGCGTATGAAAAAGGAAAAGAAGGAAGTCAACATCGTTCGCTCCTCCGCAGCGGAATATCTCACCTTTGTCGCCTCCATGGGAGACGACAGGGACAGCATTGAAATACGCTATGAAGACGAAAACATCTGGCTGACACAGAAGATGATGGCGGTGCTGTACGATGTGTCCAAGCAGACCATTTCGCAACATATCAAGCGCATTTATGCGGATGGAGAGCTTACGCCGGAGGCAACTGTCAGGAAATACTTGACAGTTCAAACGGAAGGGACGCGGCAGATCAGCCGCAATCAGGATCACTACAACCTGCAAATGATTATCGCCGTGGGATTCAAGGTGAACAATCAGCGCGCCGTTCAGTTCCGCAAATGGGCGGGGCAGATCGTGAAGGATCACACCATACAGGGCTGGACAATGGATGTGGAACGCTTGAAAAAAGGGCACATGTTCACGGATGAATACTTCGAGCGGCAGTTGCAGCAGATACGCGAGATACGCCTGTCTGAGCGAAAGTTTTATCAAAAGGTGACGGATTTGTATGCAACGGCGTTTGACTATGATAAAGACGCCAAGACAACCAGGCTGTTTTTTCAAACTGTGCAGAACAAGATGCACTTTGCCGTCCACCGCCATACAGCCGCCGAATTGATTGTTGAGCGTGCCGATGCTGCTAAAGAGCATATGGGGCTTACCACATGGGAAAATGCACCGAGCGGAAAAATACTGAAGGCTGATGTGTCGATTGCCAAGAACTATTTGAGCGAAAAGGAAATGAGTTATCTGGAACGTATTGTTTCGCTGTATCTGGATTATGCCGAGCTTCAAGCGGAACGCAAGATTCCCATGAGCATGGAAGATTGGGCAAAACGTCTGGACGGGTTTCTGGAGTTCAATGGCAATGAGCTGTTGACAGGTTCGGGCAAAATCAGTGCAGAGCAGGCAAAGTTGTACGCAGAAACCGAATTTGAGAAATACCGCATCGTGCAGGATCGACTGTATCAGAGTGATTTTGACAGGATGATGCTGGGAGAAGCGGGCAATGAGCAATGAGTAATGCGTCAAGTCCTCCTCATTGAGGGCGGGCTTGCGCTGACGGGGAACCCGCCGCGTCTGTAAATATTGCTTCACAGGGCAATTCATGTTACACTTCAAAAAACGCCGCGGAAAGTGCCGGAGCGCTTTCCGTGTTATCAAGGTTGGAATGTTGATAAATGATTCGAATACTTTTTATCTGTCACGGCAATATCTGCCGCTCGCCGATGTGCGAATTTGTAATGAAGGATCTGGTATCCAAAGCGGGGCGCGCCAACGAATTTGAAATCGCGTCCGCTGCGACATCGACCGAGGAACTCGGCAACCCCGTGCATCCGGGGACGCGGCGTGAGTTGGAAAAGCACGGCATCTCCTGCGCCGGCAAGCGCGCCCGTCAGGTCACACGTGCGGACTACGAGCGTTATGATATGCTCATCTGCGCCGACAGCAACAACATCCGCAACCTGCGCCGGATTATCGGCGGAGATCCCGAGGGAAAGATTTCCCTGATTCTCGATCACACCTCCCGCCCGGGCAGGGATGTTGACGATCCGTGGTACTCGGGCGACTTCGAAGCCACTTGGCGGGACGTCTCCGAAGGCTGCGCCGGGCTGCTGTCGGAGTTAACGGGCAAAGATTAGAATCGGATTAAATCGCTCCCGCCGTCCTTTGGTAACGGAACGCAATGCATTTGGGCTGACGTATGCTGCGTCAGCTTTTTGTTTTCGGCGCATCAAAATCAAGCCTCCGCGTTCATTGTCCGTTTGACGCTCCGTCATGTGTGCAGGATGAAAAAGAGGCAGGGGCGTGATCCTCTGCCTCTTTTTTTGACTGCCGTTATGCCTCAGCCCGGCGGACGGATTGTACCGTCGGGCGCAAATGGCAGCCGGGTGCAATGATTAGTTGCATTTGCATGTGCAGTTTGCGACACCCGCATTCTCAACAGTGCAGGTCTTACCGTTATTTTCCGGCAGTGCTGCACACCCATCCTCGGTAAGCTGACAACCACCGGTTTTTTTCAGTACGCAATCGCATACGGGAAAGTCCTGCCACTCCTGGGTGTTAATATCGCAGCTGTCCTTTTTTGCCAGTTGCTCCGGGGTACACTGCGAGGCACCGCCACCGCCGCTGCTGCCGCCGCCGCCGGACTCAGAGGACTTGACCGGCATGGGTGCCATGAGACCTAGGTCGGAAGTGCCGGGGTTGGTGCCGATGGGGACGCCGGAAGCGGAACCCATGAACATGACGGCGGCGGCTTCGGACCAGAACATGATGTATTCCTTCTCGCCGTTCTCACCGGTGACCCAGCAACCGTAGCTGTCGGAGTTGCACCAATGTTTGTTGCCCATCTGATCGTAGTAGCGGTCGCGGGGCGCGGCGGTGGCGGCCATCACGGACAATGCCGCGATAACAACGACAAGGATCAATAATGCGAATTTTTTCATTTCAAAACTCCTTTACATGAATGGAAAGTGTATTAACTTTATCCAAAAATAACCGATTTTTTTTTTGTCAATATCGGCGGGCGCAGTTCATGACTTTTAACGCAGGATAAGGAGATAGGTCATATAGGGCGGGAGCGGGGATAAGGGGATACCGTGAGGAGCCGTCGGGACGCAAAGGTCTGTTCATTATTTTTCGGGCGGTATGACTCACTGCTCATTGTGCCTTGTCTCCTGAGTGCCCGCGCGATTTAATCACTTTTAAGGTTGTTTATACATGGCGGCATGGTAAACTGTTAGTGATTTTTAGTTTGATTGGAGAACCTGTATGGAAATCGTTCTTTTCAACGGAAACATCCGCACGCTTGACCCGAATTGTCCGTGTGCGTCCGCACTTGCTGTTCGTGACGGGCTCATCCGCGCAGTCGGCAGCGATGCAGACATTCTCAGGGATGCCGCAGCGGACGCGCAGCGGATTGACCTCAAGGGGCGGCCGGTGCTGCCCGGTTTTACCGATTCTCACATGCATATTCTTTACTATGCTTCCCTGCTGCGTCAGGTCTCCCTTTGGGATGTCACTTCGTGGCATGAGGCAAAGGAACGCCTCAGCACTGCCTTGAAGGAGCTTCCCGCCGGGAAATGGCTGGTGGCGAGCGGGATGAACCAGGACGACTGGAGCGACACGCACAAACTGCCCGACCGTCATGACCTGGACGCGATCTCAACCGAGGTTCCGGTTTACCTGACGCGGGTCTGCGGGCATATCGTCTGCCTGAACACAAAGGCGCTTGAGATGACCGGGTTCATCAACGAACGCCCTGACACGACGAAGGAAACGATTGACTTCGGTGAAGACGGTCTGCCGAACGGGCATATTCGCGAATTGAGCGTTCACCGTGCGGCGGACACGCTCCCGCTTCCGAGCATTGCCGAGATTAAGGACATGATCCTGCAAATTACGCATGCCGCCGCCGCCAAAGGGATTACCCGAATTCATTCCGACGACTGCCAAATGTTTTCGCCGCAGAGTTGGCGCACGATTCTGCAGGCTTACAGGGAGCTTGCCGCCGAAGGGAAGCTGCCGATTCGGGTCTATGAACAGCTGCGCTTCCTCACGCCCGCCGACTTTCAATCCTTCCTTGACGAAGGCTTCCGCTTCAATCAACGCTTCGGGCGTTTCAAGATCGGTCCGCTGAAGGTCGTCACGGACGGCTCGCTCGGCGCTCATTCCGCGGCGATGCTGGAGCCTTACCGCAATGACCCGACTGAGAAGGGCATTTATCTTTTCAGCGATGATGAATTGCGCGCCCTCATCGGCGCTGCCTATGCCAACGGATTCAGCGCAGTGGTTCACTGCATTGGCGACGGCGCTTTGCAGCAGACGCTGAATATCCTCGCAGAGGAGAATACGAAGTACCCGGCGGAGGATCGGCGCAGCGGCATTGTCCACTGTCAGATCATGTCCGCCGCGCAGCAGGATCGCTTCAAGGATCTCGGTCTGCTGGCTTATGTGCAGCCGGTCTTCATCCGCTCGGACGCACGCATTGTCGCGGACTGCGTTGGGGAGGAGAAGGCGGAGCAGAGTTATGCCTGGCGCCGCTTCCTTGACCTCGGCATCCATATGTCGGGCGGCTCGGATTGCCCGGTGGAACGCTTTGACCCCGTCCCGAATATGTTTTACGCGGTCACGCGCAAGCCCTCCGTTGATTCGGATCCCTGGTATGCGCAGAACGGCGTAACGCTTGACGAGGCAGTGGATATGTTCACCAAAGAAGGCAGCTACGCCGCCTTTGACGAGGAAGTCAGCGGGGTGCTGAAGCCGGGCATGTCAGCCGATTTGACCGTGCAGGATCGAGACATTTACGCGATACCGCCGGAGGAATTCTTTAATGTCACGACGGATATGACCATGGTTGAGGGCGAGATTGTCTATCGCTCCGCCGGGTTTGATGAATAAAATCATCAATAAAAAAATTTCATAAGCAAATGGAAGGACAGATAATGGAAGATAAAAAAGTATTGGAACAGAAACTGAGTTCTGAAGAGACCGAATTCAAGCGTGAAATCAGTCTCTTCGGCGGTGTCTCGATTCTCGGCGGCATCATGATCGGCGGCGGGATCTTTTACCTTGGTTCGTATGTGCTCATGCGCACCGGGATGAGCCTCGGCTGGGCATTGGTCTGCTGGGCGTTGGGCGGTTTGATTTCCCTGCTCGGCGGGCTGTGCTACGCGGAGCTTGGCGCGATGATGCCGAAGGCAGGTGGCTCGACCTTCTACCTGAACACCGCTTTTCATCCGCTGATCGGCTTTCTCTGCGGCTTCAGCGGCTGGCTGATCAGTTTTCCCGGCTCCATCTCCGGCGGTATTCTGGCTCTGACCGCTATCTTCGGTCTCAACGGCGTCACGGAGAAGCTCGTAGCCTCCGCGCTGATCATTCTCTTCACGCTTTACAACACCTTCGGCGTCAAAGTCGGCAGCCGTTTCCAGAGCCTGACCATGATTGCCAAGCTCATCCCGATCGCCATCATCATGTTCGGCGGACTGTTCTTCGGCAAAGTCACTCCCAATCTCTCCCTCGCCGCCCCGGAAGGCGTGACCTCCGTCTCGCAGATGATCAGCATGATCGCCTTCGCCACCGTTGCCACGCTCTGGGCGTATGAGGGTTGGACGAATCTGAACCTTGTAGCTGAAGAAGTCAAGAACCCCAAACGCAACTTGCCGTTGGCGCTGATTATCTCCATCGGCGGCATTGCCCTCATTTATATTCTCTTCAACTTCGCCATTTACCGCGTCCTTGACATTAAGGAGATCACCGAACTGATCAACAGCGGCGAGTATTACCTCGGCACCGTGGCGTCCACACGGCTCTTCGCCTCCGCCGGCGGGTTTATTGTTGTTGTCGGCATGGTCATTTCCATGATCGGCTCTGTCAACGGCCTGACCATCGCCGGGCCGCGCCTGCCCTATGCCATGGCGCAGGAAGGGCATTTCTTCCCCGCCTTCGGCAAACTCAGTGAGAAGCACAAGGTTCCGACCAACGCGCTGTGGTGCCAGTGCCTGCTCTCCCTGCTGCTGGTCTGGTTCCGCGACCTCAGCCAGCTGACCACCTTGGTGGTCTTCGCGACCCAGTTCTTCAATACACTGATCATCCTTGCCGTGTTGGTGATGCGCAAGAAGATGCCGGACATGCCGCGTCCCTACAAAGTCTGGGGCGGCGCAGTAACCGTCATCATCGCCGCGCTGATCAACATTGCCTGTCTGGTCAACACCGCCGTTTCCGACCCTGTGACCGCCCTCGTCGGGCTCAGCGTCCCGGCTGTCGGTGCTGTGGTTTACTTCATTTTTGACAAACGCCTGAAAGCTGACCGGGCCTGAAACATTCCCAACCGCGGATTCGTCCGCGGTTTTTTTATCGGCGGCGCGGCGCGAAAAAACCGTTCGGATTCGGAACGCCCCGCGCCGCCCATGTTATACTTAGTCCATGAATTCCTTTGAAATCACGATTGACAGGCTCGCGAATAACGGACGCGGCATTGGAACGGCTCCTGACGGCAAGAAGACTTTCGTGAACGGCGCAGTGGCGGGAGATCGCCTTGAGGTCATGAGCGGCACGGAGAAGCCCCGTTTCCGCGAGGCGTCCATCCTGCGCGTGGTCAAGCCGTCCCGTGCGCGAATTGCGGCGGACTGTCCCTATGCGGAGGAATGTGGCGGCTGCTGTTTCCGTCAGATGCGCTATGAGGCGGAGCTGGCGGCGAAGGCGGGATTCGTCCGCGACGCATTCAGGCGCATCGGCGGCTTCGAGATCGAGCCTTCGCCCATTGTCCCGTCGCCGGTTATGGCGGCTTACCGCAACAAGGTCGAATTTGCCGTGAACGGGAAGACGGCGGGCTTTTACTCGGAGCGAACCCATCGCGTCATACCGATCGCGGAATGTCGCGCCGTCCCGCCGGAATTTATCCGCATCAAGGATTGCCTGTGTACGCTTGCGGAGATGAAAAACATCGTCCTGCGGAAGAGTGGGTTGACAGGGGAGATCATGGCGGTCATTGTCACAGGGGACGAACGCCTGCCGCGGGAAAAGGAATTCACCGCCGCGGTTCGTGAGGCGCTTCCTGAAGTGACAACGCTCATTCACAATGTCAACGGGAAAAGCGGCGGGCAGGTTCTCGGAACGCGCTGCCGAACGCTGTACGGACCCGGGTTCATCCGCGACCGGATCCGCGGGGTGCCGGTGGAGCTTGGCGCGCTTTCTTTTTTTCAGGTGAATACGCCCGCTGCGGAGCTGCTCTACGGCATTGCCGCCGGGTACGCGGAGCTGAAACCGGGTGAAACGCTGCTGGATCTTTACTGCGGGATGGGTACGATTGGGCTTTCCATGGCAGATGCCGAGACGAAACTGATCGGCATCGAGATCGTACCTGAGGCGGTCAGGAGCGCGGAACGCAGCGCGGCGGCGCTGGGAATGCGCAACGCCCGCTTCATCTGCGGCGATGCCGGCAGGGCTGCCGCCTGCCTGATGCGTGAGAAGCTGCGCCCGGACGTCATTGTGCTGGATCCCCCGCGCAGGGGCTGTTCCGAGGAGACGATCGCGGCGGTTCGTGCGCTTGCTCCGTCACGGATTGTGATGGTAAGCTGCGACCCCGCCACGGCTGCCCGCGATGCCGGGTCGCTGGGGTACATCCCCGTCCGCCTTGCCCCCGTGGACCTCTTCCCCCGCACGAAACATGTTGAGACGGTATGTCTCTTCGTGCGGAGAAACGGTCTACATGTCGACATTGACGTAGATGTGGAGGAAATGCTACAGGAAAAGCGCGGTCAGGCGACCTGTGCGCAGATCAAGGATTATGTTCCGGAACGAATGGTTTGAAGGTTTCCTCGCTGTATATATCGCAGGTGAAGCGCAAATGCGGACCGGATGTTGGGCAAAACTATAATCTGTCCAAGAAAGAGGATGCCAAGCAGCCCCAATG
>CAVESB010000032.1:0-20390 GCA_963618265.1 bacterium | reverse complement strand
GGAAGCCTTCCAGGCCATGTACGGCGAAGACATGGTCAAGCTGGCCATCTATCCCGACAACTTCACCGAAGAGCTGGAGACCACCATCCAGACCATCGTCAACCTCTCTGACGACCCCGACATGAAGGCGATCATCGTCAACCAGGGCGTCCCCGGCACGACCGAGGCCTTCCGTCAGATCAAGGAGCGCCGCCCCGACATCATCTGCATCGCCGGTGAGTCCCACGAAGACCTGCCCGAGATCGGCTCCGCTGCTGACCTCGTCTGCAACAACGACTTCGTTGCCCGCGGCTACCTCATCATCCGCACCGCGCACGAGCTGGGCTGCGACACCTTCGTGCATATCTCCTTCCCGCGCCATTTGGCTTATGAGACCGTGAGCCGCCGTATCGCCGTCATGAAAGCCGCCTGCGAGGAGTTTGGCATGAACTTCGTGATGGAGACCGCTCCCGACCCCACCTCTGACGTTGGCGTTGCCGGCGCACAGGCTTACATCCTTGAGAAGGTTCCCGAGTGGGTCAAGACCTACGGTCAGAACGCCGCTTACTTCTGCACCAACGATGCCCATACCGAACCGCTGCTCAAGCAGCTGCTCGAGTACGGCGGCTATTTCATCGAAGCCGACCTGCCGTCTCCGCTGATGGGTTACCCGGGTGCGCTCGGTCTTGACCTCACCGAAGAAGCCGGTGATTTCGAGAAGATCCTTGCCAAGGTTGAAGCTGCTGTCTGCGAAAAGGGCGGCGCCGGTCGTTTCGGTACTTGGGCTGTCTCTTACGGCTATGTCCAGTCCGCCGGTCTTGCTCAGCACGCTATGAACGTCATCAACGGTGAAAGCGAATTGGATGATATCGACGATCTTGCGAAGGCTTATGCCGACTTCAGCGGCGAAGCTGAGTGGAACGGCTCCAACTACACCAATGCCGATACCGGTGTGAAGCTCGACAACGTATTCCTTGTCTATCAGGATACCTACATCATGGGCGACCCCGGCAAGTTCATGGGCACCACCCAGGTTGAAGTTCCGGAAAAGTACTTCACCATCAAATAATATCATTTCGTAAATGCGGGGGGGAGGATTTCCTCTCCCCCATGTTTTTTATCATGCTGCCGGTCATGGTTAAACTTTTGAAGAATGTACCGCAGGGCAGGGGTTTATTCCTGCGAACAGTTTCTTTTGCATCGGGAACAAACCTCTGCTCTGCGACTGAATGTTTCCTGCTTTTGCAGAACGATCGGATTAAAAAGAAAACAGGATAAAAAATTGCTTATGAGTAACAGCGACGCTCCGCTATTGGAGATGAAAAACATAAAGAAGGACTTTTTCGGAACACAGGTCCTTTCGGATATTAATATTACGCTCGGAGAGGGCGAGGTGCTCGGTCTCTGCGGGGAGAACGGCGCCGGCAAGAGCACCCTCATGAAGATTCTCTTCGGCATGGACGTGATCAAGGAAACCGGCGGTTACGGCGGCGATATTCTGATCAACGGCGAAAAGGTGACGTTTAACACGCCTTTTGACGCGCTTGCCGCCGGAATCGGCATGGTTCACCAGGAATTTTCGCTGATTCCCGGCTTCACCGCCGCCGAAAACATCGTGCTCAACAGAGAGCCGACAAAGCATACCGTTATCTCTGAAATTTTCGGGGATCGGCTCAACACGCTTGACTATAACGGGATCACCGGCCGTGCCGAACACGCGATTGAGAAAATGGGCTTTTCTATTGACTCGGGCATGAAGATCAGCGAAATGCCCGTCGGTCATAAGCAATTCACCGAGATCGCAAGAGAGTTGAGCAAGGATCAGCTCAAGCTGTTGATTCTGGACGAGCCCACTGCCGTTCTCACCGAGAAGGAAGCGGAAGCGCTGCTCGAATCCATCCGAAGTATGTCCGCGAAGGGCATTGCGGTGATCTTTATTACCCACAGACTGCACGAAATTCTTTCCGTATGCAACCGGGTTGTTGTCATGCGCGATGGCAACGTCGTCAGGGACGTCCCCGCGAAGGAGACGGACGTGACCGACATCACGAAGTGGATGGTCGGCAGAAGTGTTGACAGCAGTGCCTCCCACGAAGTCCGTGATTTCAGCAATGCCAAGGTTGCAATGTCCATCAGAAATCTCTGGGTTGATATGCCGGGTGAAATTGTGCGCAATGTCAATCTGGATGTCAAAGAGGGTGAGATCCTCGGCATCGGCGGTCTTGCCGGTCAGGGTAAGCTCGGCATTCCGAACGGCATTACCGGTCTTTATGAAGCGGGCGGTAAGGTCGTGTTTGAGGGAAAGGAAATTCCGCTCAACCAACCGAAAAGCTGCCTTGACGCGAACATTGCTTTCGTCTCCGAAGACCGACGCGGCGTCGGGCTGTTACTGGACGAGACGCTTGAATGGAACATCGCGTTTCCCGCGATGCAGGTTCAGAACAAGTTCCTCAAAAAGTATTTGGGCGGTCTTATCAACTGGAGAGATGAAAAGGCGATCGGTGAAGTGACCGATAAATACATTGAGGAACTCGCGATCAAGTGTACCGGTTCCAAGCAGAAAGCAAAGGAACTCTCCGGCGGCAACCAGCAGAAGGTTTGCCTTGCCAAGGCCTTTGCGCTCGAACCGAAGTTCCTGTTTGTTTCCGAGCCGACACGCGGTATTGATGTCGGCGCAAAGGCTCTGGTTCTCAACGCGCTGAAGAAGTTCAACCGCGAAAGCGGCGTCACGGTCGTTATGATATCCTCTGAATTAGAGGAACTTCGCCAGATCTGCGACGAGATTGCGATCATTTCCGGCGGTAAGGTGTCCGGAATACTTCCCGCTGACAGCCCGTCCGAGGAATTCGGTCTTCTGATGGTCAGCCAGGTAAAGTGAGGTGGACAGAATGAATAAAGAATTGGATAAGAAAAGCACCTTCGGCGCGAGACTGAAATCCGTTATAGATTCCTTCGGCCTGCCGAGACTGATCATTGCGGGATTCCTGCTGCTGCTTTTTGTTGCCGCGCCCCTTGTCGGCGTGAACTTTGCCACGCAAATAACCAATACCATCAACCGTTTCAGTTGGAACGCTGTCATGGTTCTGGCAATGGTTCCCATGATTCACTCCGGCTGCGGTCTTAACTTCGGCTTGCCCCTCGGCATCATCTCCGGGCTTCTCGGGGCGACGCTTTCTATGGAATTCGGTTTCTCCGGCGCGACAAGCTTTATCATGGCGATCCTGATTGCAACGCCGTTCGCACTGATCCTCGGTGCGGGGTACGGCTGGCTGCTCAACAAGATCAAGGGCGGCGAAATGATGATCGCCACCTATGTCGGCTTCTCCTCCGTCTCCTTCATGTGCATGATGTGGCTGCTTCTGCCGTACAAAAACCCTACCATGGTTTGGGGTCTTGCCGGCAAGGGTCTCCGTACCACGATTTCCCTTGAGGGATATTATGATAAGGTCCTTGCCAATATCCTCAAGATCAATATCGGCAACCTTTCCATTCCTACCGGTACGCTGCTGTTCTTTGCGCTGCTCGCGTTCGCGATGTGGGCTTTCCTCCACACCAAGACCGGCACCGCAATGACTGCCGTCGGTTCCAATCCCACCTTTGCGAAGGCGGCGGGCGTCAACGTTGACAGGATCAGGCTGCTTTCCGTTGTGATGTCCACCTGGCTTGCGGCGGTCGGTATTTTGGTCTATGAACAGGGCTTCGGCTTTGTCCAGCTTTATATGGCGCCGTTCTACATGGCGCTGCCGGCCGTTTCCGCGATTCTTATCGGCGGTGCGTCCGTCAACAAAGCATCCATTGCGAATGTCATTATCGGCACGTTCCTCTATCAGGGTATCGTCACCATGACGCCTACCGTTATGAACAACGCAATTCACATGGATATGAGTGAAGTCATTCGTATTATCGTATCGAACGGTATGATCCTTTACGCTCTGACCAGAAAGACGGAGGGTACAAAATGAAAAAAGAAAACAAAATCCTTGCGTTTTTGGGAAACAACTCCGTCCCCATCATGTTCGTGCTGATCTGCGCGTTGTGCATCCCTGTCTCCGGCTTTTCCGTAAGCTACCTACTCAATGAGATCGTGACCCGTATGTCGAGAAACATCTTCCTGATCATGGCACTGCTCATTCCTGTTATGGCCGGTATGGGTCTTAACTTCGGCATGACGCTCGGCGCAATGGCGGCGGAGATCGCGTTGATCTTTGTGTCTGACTGGCAGATTTGGGGGATTCCCGGCATCATCCTTGCGATGATCGTTTCCATTCCGTTCTCAATTGCTCTCGGCACCCTCTGCGGCAAAATTCTCAACCGTGCGAAGGGACGTGAGATGATCACAAGCTATATTATCAGCTTCTTCATCAACGGTGTCTATCAGCTGATTGTTCTCTATATGATGGGTCCTGTTATTCCCATCAGCCACAGCACGATCAAGCTGCCCCGCGGTTACGGCATCAGAAACACCGTCTCCCTGCTGAATATGCGCCATGCGCTTGACGATGTGCTTGCGCTGAACATCGGCGGTGTCAAGATTCCCGTGCTGACCTTTTTGGTGATCGGTCTGCTGTGCCTGTTCATTATCTGGTTCCGTAAGACCAAGCTCGGTCAGGATATGCGCGCTGTCGGTCAGGATATGGAGGTTGCAAGAGACGCCGGTATCGACGTGGAACGCACCAGAGTGATCTCGATCGTTATCTCCACTGTTCTGGCGGGCTTCGGTATGGTCATTTATCTTCAGAACATGGGCAATATCGCGACCTATTCTGCACATTCCCAGATCGGCATGTTCTGTATTGCGGCACTGCTTGTCGGCGGCGCCTCCGTTGACCGGGCATCAATCGGGAACGTGTTCCTCGGCGTTATCCTCTTCCACACGATGTTCATCGTCGCGCCGAAGGCGGGCAGCATTGTCACCGGCGACACCATGATCGGCGAATACTTCAGAGTGTTTGTTTCCTACGCCGTCATCACCATCGCGCTTGTCATGTATGAGACGAAGAAGCGCAAAGCAAAGAGCCTTGTCGGGCAGCAGCTTGCCGCGGAGCAGAAAATGGAGGAGAGCAAATGAAAAGCAAAAAATGGTTGTACCGCATTGCGGCTCTTGTGATTCTCCTTGCGATCGCGGGCGTCATGCTTGTGATCGGACGCGGACACACGGTATATTTTGACAACAAGGCTATGGAATACAACGGCGAAGAAATATCCTATGCTCACAAAATTACCGTCAATGTCAACGGCGAACGTGTAGCACGGCTCAACAAAAAAGAACGCGGCATGGCGACGTGCATCGGGCAGAAGTTTGAGATGGAACTGGTTGTGGTTCAGGAAAAGGGCGATGAAGAGGTGACGATCCCCGTTACGCTCGATCTTCCGTATAACATGGACGGCATTGTGATCAATCTCCCGGCGTATCTGGCAGGTCTTCCCAAAGAGGCGTACATGAGCGAGTTCGTTTCGGTTGCGGAACCTGTTACCGAAGAGGATGAAGAAATTGTGACCGACGAATTCGGTGAGGAAGGCTTTGACGTCGAATCCGAGTTCTGATGCAGTAAACTCTTTCAAAGATTGATTGACAGTCTGAAAAAACAACACCCGCCGAAAAAGACGGGTGTTGTTTTTGTTCTTTCAGCGGAGGAGTTCCCCGGCGATGGAAGCCATTTGCTCAATCACGTAATCCTGATCCTCATCGCTCATCTCAACGAAGAGCGGGATGGCGAGGGACAGACGGTCGCAGGCATACGCGCAGGGCAGATCTTCGTGTTTGAAGCCGTATTTTTTGACATAGTAGCCGAGCGTATGCAGGGCGTGCGTACCCTGACGGGTGGCGATGCCGTTCTGCTCCAGGCGGTCCATCCACGCATTGCGGAAGGCGTTCGCCTCGTCTACGGTGTCGCAATGCACGGCTTCGGGCAGAACCATGGTGCAGTAAGTCTGATAGATGTGCGTGTACCCTTCCGGGACGGTCGGTATGCGGACATACGGCACAGCCTGCGGAAGCAGTCGGTCATAGCGGCGGGCAAGTTCCGCACGGCGTTCGGCGATGTAATCGAGCTTTTTCATCTGCGCACAGCCGATAGCGCCCTGAATATCCGTCATGCGGTAATTGAAGCCGAGCTCGTTGTACTCCGGCAGTAGGTAGCCCTTGCCGGCGTTGCGCTGAACCTCGGAGATCGAGGCGGCGTGTGAACGCAGCTGACGGAGATGCTCTGCGAGCTGCGGGTCGTTGACCAATGCCATGCCGCCTTCCCCTGTGGAGATGGACTTGCGCGGGTGAAAACTGACGGCGGAGGGATTGCCGAAACCGCCCTGATGCGTGTCCCCGATCTTCGCGCCCAAAGCGCAGGCGGAGTCTTCAACGACTTTCAATCCGTAGCGGGCGGCGAAGGCGTTGACGGCGGGAATATCGGCACACAGACCGAATTCATTGACGGGGACGATACCGGCAAGGACATTGCCCGTCTTCACATTGATCCATTTGCCCTCGCGCTCGTGATAGTGTTCCGCCACGAAAGCGTCCAGTTTGCTGACATCAATGTTGAAGGTCAGCGGATTGACATCCACGAGGATGGCGTTTGCTCCGGTGTATTCAACGGCGTTGCCGGTGGCGACAAAGGTGAAAGAAGGCACGAGAACATCCATGCCCGGCCCGAAGCCCATGCAAACCATCAACAGGTGCAGTGCGGTGGTGCAGTTGGTCGTGGCGACCCCGAAGGCGCAGCCTTCATGGGCAGCGACAAGCTTTTCAAACTCGGCGACGCGGGGACCCTGCGCGACCCAGCCGGAAGCCAGTGCTTCGGCGGCGGCTTTCGCTTCCTCATCATCGAAATACGGTTTCATGATCGGAACTTTTCTCATACTCGATCCTTCCTTTTTGTTCAGCGGGTCTCAGCCAGTTTGCGCTTGGCCTCGTCCAAAATGCGGATAATCTTGATGCCGTGGTCGCCGTTCGCGATGGATTCGTGCCCGTCGCGGACACATGCGGCGAAGTGTTCAATGGAGTTGCGCAGGGCATCTTCCTGCGGAATGTACGGGATGGTGATGTCTCCGGTTCGCGCCTTGAACTCGTACAGACCGTATTCCTCACCCGTTTCCACAATGCCCTGGTCATAGATGGTCAGCTTATCCACGGTGCGCATATCATCGAAGATCACCATTTTTCTGGTGCCGCCGATCATCGTGCGGCGTTCCTTGATGGGGGAGATCCAACTGGATTTGACGTGCGCAAGGAAACCGTCGTACTTGAGCGTCAGGTAGGTCAGTGTTTCCTGACTGCCGTAATGCTTTTCACCGATGGCTTCCACATGGTACGGCTCTTTCCCGCCGGAAATGTAATCAATGACGGCGAGGTCGTGTACGGCAAGATCCAGCATGGCGTTGACATCTCTGCGGATCGGTCCGAGATTCATGCGGGAAATGTCGAAGTAAACCAGGTCGCCGAGGGCGCCGCTGTCATACATATTTTTGATGTAGCGGATGATGGGATGAAATATCATGATGTGATCCACATGCAGCACCACATGGTTCTCATGCGCAAGGCGGTTCAGCTCAATGGCGCGCTCCGTGTCGGAGGCCATGGGTTTCTCAATGAAGAGGCTCTTGCCCGCTTTGAGAATTTTCTTCGCAATTTCAAAAGACGGCTCCGTCTGAATGACCAGCGCGAACGCATCAATGGCGGGATCATTCAGGTATTTGTCACAGTCGGTGGTGTAATCCGAGATCGCCGATCCGTAGACTGCTTTCGCGGCATCCAGACGGGATTGCGCCATGTCGGAAAGGGCGACGAGATTCGTCTCCTTCGACTGTACAAGGTTGCGGGCAACGTTTGTTCCCCAGTAACCGTAACCGATTTGCACGATATTGATCATATTCATACTCCGAAAACCGGGGCGGGCAACGCTCCGGGAGAATTGCAGTTTTTATTCTTTGATGGTTTCAACACTCTCGATAATGAAGACCGGGCGGCCGCGGGCGGCGTCAAAAGTGCGCCACAGGTATTCCGCGATAACGCCGAGCGAAATGTTCGTGATGCCGAAGCCGAGCATCAGGACGCTGATCAGACTCGGCCAGCCTAAGGTGACAGGGCGAATGTTGAAGACCTTGAGGATCACCAGGTACAGTGCCGTCAATGCACCGATGAAGGCGAAGATGAACCCGATCACGGAAACCATGCGGATCGGGAAGAAGGAAAAGGCGGCAAACGAATCAATCAGCAGCTTCAGCTTCTTCGCGAACGTCCACTTGGACTGACCTTTCGCCCGCTCATTGTAATCCATGTTGATCACAGTCTGCTTGAATCCCAGCGAGATGACCTGCAGCATGACCGATGAATTCAGTTCGGGGTTGGCGTTCAGGTTGTCCTTGACCTTTTGATTACAGAAGATCGTATTCACGCCCTTTTCCGGGTAGCCCGGGATCGCCCATTTGCGGATCATGGCGGAATAGAGCCGTGAAAAGAACTCTTCGGATTTGGCGACTTTGACATGGTTCTTCTGCACGAGGACGAGGTCATATCCCTGCTGTACCAGTTTGTAGCCTTCGCCGATGATCTCAAGCGGTTCCTGCATATCCGCTCCGAGCCAGACGCAGTTCGGCGCAGCGGCGTTCATGAGACCGGCGCGGATGGCGGCATGTGAGCCGAAGTTGCGGGAGAAGTTGATGAGCTTCACCGTGTAATTCTTGAATTCCGCATGCTCCAGCCAGTCGCGGGAGCCGTCCGTACTGCCGTCGTTGACGAAAACGACTTCCACGGGAACGCCGAGCGTCGGGACATATTCCTCCAGCGCCGCGGAAATAATCGGCAGATTGTCTTCCTCATTCAGGAACGGGATGACTACAGAGATTTCGGGTTGCGTCATGCTGCTTCTCTTTCCGGTCTTTACCGGCCGTAATAGCCGGAGTAAAGATCTTCATTCTTTTCCAGTTCAACATAATACCATTTCCCGTCGCGGTGACCGAAGAAAGTGATCAGGTCATCGGCATAGAAAGGATTGATTTCGTTGTATTCCCCGACGTAGCCGAAGGGAATGTCATCGAAGCCGAGGTCGATATCCTCAAGCCCGATGGAGATGCCGTAACCGCTTTCTTTCTGATAAAAGTAAAACAGTTTGTTATCGATGATGGAGTAACCGAAGCTGCGCAGGTATCCCTTCTCGGCATCGTAATCGGATTGATTGCGGTAGGTGCGGTCGGTATAGACGATGTTTGTGACATTCGGATCGGGGTCGATATCCACGGTCAGACGCAGCGGCATATACCAGTCGCCCGCGTAGCAGAGAATGCCCCAGTCGGTGTGCATCGGGCTGTCCGAATACGGGAACCAGAATTCATAGAACGGGTAGTCGTTCGATTCCACATCCATCATCGCACGGGTCGGGTGCTCCGGGTCGCGGTTCCCGTCCTGATTGTACTCAATGTAGGCGGCGTATTTTTCCCCGTAAGCGCCGTATGCGTAGTCCGCACGGCTGCTCAGGGAGTGATTCAGCCGCGCTGTCAGGCGATCGTTCAGTGTCTCTGTCTCTTCCTCGGCTTCTGCGGACTCCGGCTGCGGCGTGGAACTCGGGCGGTTCGGTGTGGAGGTCGGTCGGGTGTTGTAACCGTATCCATAGTCGTAACCGTAATTGTAGCTGTCATTTTCCGAAGACGGTGTGGGCGTGTTCGTGGCGTGCGGACGCGGGTCGCCGCTGACGGAAAGCGGGTTCAGCTGCGGGAAACCGTCCAGCTCGTATTCGCTGTAGGTCAATCCGCTGCTGAGGACGGACTGCGGCTGCGCGGCGGAAGCGGATTCCGAGGCGGCGGACGCACGAACCGCGATCAGGTCGGCATTGATTTTTGTGTTGTCTTCTCCCGAAGCGCCGAAGACGAGAACCTCTATTCCCTTTTGCACGGCGGAAGATGAAATCAGATTTTTCTCCCGATCCACATGGAAACAGGCGTCGTCGCAGCTCACTTCATAGACGCTGCCGGAGTTATGCTGAAGGGTGAACCCGCCGGTTGCGGTGGTGTTGCCCCATGCGTCGGTCTGCGTGGTGAGTTCCGTGACGTATCCGCGCAGGACGGCCTGCTCGTATGAGCGGGCGGGTACGATTTCGGAGGGAACTTCCTCGAAGATGTCCTGTGCCGTCAGATAGCGGACGTTCTCTCCCACCGGCAGCGTCGGCGTCGGAGTGACCGGAGGCAGGGTCGGAATGTCCGTCACACGGTCAAGGCTGATCGCCGGCACAGCAGTTTCCAGCGGCATGGGCGTCGCTTGGAAGGACTTGATAATCTGACATCCCGTGCTCAGTCCGCAGATTGCCGCGAGGACGAGGGCAAGGGAGATGATTTTGACATAGCTCATAAACAGTATTATATCTTAATTCCCTCCGCTGACGCTCCGCGGGTGTACCTCCGACTCGGTGCAACATGACGGAATCGCGAACAGGGACTGAATTTGTTGTATAATGGAAGCCATGGAAGAAAAGAAAAAGTCGCTTTCGGTCGTCGTGCCTGTTTATAACGAGGAAGCAGCGCTGCCGCTCTTTTATGCTCAGCTGCGTGAGGTTCTGGACGGGCTTGATCGTGAATGGGAGATCATTCTGGTTGATGACGGCTCAAGCGACCGAACCGCGGAGATCATGGACGGGTTGCCTGATGTGAAGACGCTTCATTTCAGCCGCAATTTCGGGCATCAGGCGGCGCTTTCGGCAGGGCTGGAAGCGGCGGCCGGGGATTATGTCGTCTCCATGGACGGCGACGGGCAACATCCTGCATCGCTGATCCCGCAGATGCTGGACCTAGCGGACGCGGGGTATGACATTGTTCTGACACAGCGGGAGGACGCGCTGCGGAAATCTTCCTTCAAGAAGTGGTCCTCCGGGACTTTCTATAAACTCATCAACAAGGTCAGCGATACCCAAATGCTGCCCGGCGGGGCGGATTTCCGCCTGATGAATCGGGAAGCATTGAACGCGCTGCTCTCTCTGCCGGAGTATCACCGTTTTTTGCGCGGTATGGTTTCGTGGATCGGGTTCAAGTCCGTAATCCTGCCCTTTGAGGTGCCGGAACGCTTGGCGGGGAAGTCCAAATATTCCCTGAAGAAGATGTTTCGTCTGGCATCCGATGCGGTGTTCTCTTTTTCGCTGGTGCCGCTCTATATCGGGTTGAGCTGCGGGGTGCTGTTCCTGGTGCTTGCACTGATTGAGGCGATTTATGTCCTGAGCTTCTGGGTGACGGGACGCTCTTCCTCACTGGCGCCGGGCTGGTCGTCGCTGATGTTCATGCTTCTCATCATCGGTGCGATTCTCATGTTCATCCTCGGCTTCATCGGCATTTATGTCGGCTACATCTTCCAGCAGGTCAAAGGACGCCCGGTGTATATCCTGAAAACGAGTGACCGCAAAGATGACAGCGCTTAGTCAATAGATAACAGAGGAGCACCCGTGCAGTAACGGGTGCTTTTCTTCTCACCGGTCACTGCTCCTGCTCCCAAAGTGAATGTGGGACGTTGTTTTTTATGGTATAATCATATTACTTCAAAATAATTGAAGTAATAATGGCTGCTGCCGCGCCTTTACGGGGAGGTTACGCGATGATTATCATGCGTGTGAAAATCAATAATTTCCTTTTGTTTAATGATTTTGACATTTGTATGTCTTACCCAAAAAAGATCGTCGGCTCCGGTATTGAAAATGAATGTTTAGCCGGCAGGAACAACTTCAGATACAAAAAACTTGTCGTTTTGACCGGTGCCAACGCCTCGGGGAAAACCGCACTTGGACGTATTTTGATGGGCGTGTTTAATTTTATTGACCGAAAAGAATACAGCCATATTGCGGATCTTGTTGAAGACACCGCAAAAGAAGCTTCCTTCGAGATGGATTTTATTCCGGCTGATACAGAACTGTTCCGTGTGCGTATTCATGTCGCCGCAAAAAGCTGTGATGTGTACAGCAGCTCAGATATCGCGGTTTCCGTGACGAGCTGCGAGATTCTTCAGATGGAAAATTATGAAAAATGCAGCGGACGTCTGGATTCCGCGGCAGTTGAAAACAATTCGGACTATATCCGCGAGTTGGAAAAAATCCCCCGTCTTTCATGGATGTTCCAGTTCACGGGGGCTTCCGAAAGAAAGGTTCGCGGAAGCGGGCGGCCGTATGACAAAAAAGCGTACGCGAAGCACCTTTATCGGGTTCTTTCATGCCTGGACCCGCGGATCACGGCTGTGGATTCGTCGGAAAATGACGACGCAACCTTCTTTGTGCGGCTGCCGAATAAAAGCGTCGTTGTTTCGAACGGTTGGGTTGTTTCCGATCGGATCCTTTCGAGCGGAACCATTGAAGGGATCGGAATTGCCGACATTACTGCGTCCATGAAAAATCATCTCTACGGCTTCTATTATTGCGACGAAAAGTTTTCGCATGTTCATATCGAGACTGAAAAAGCCTTCTTGGCCGGTATGACGAACCTGATCGGAGAGAACGAGCAGCTGTTCTTTACCACACACAACGCCGATGTTTTGGACATGAATCTGCCGTTTCACGCTTTCGCTTTTTTGCGTCGGGATAAATACGACGGGAATAAAATATCCTGCATATTCGCATCCGAACTGATAAAGAAAAACAACGTTTCCCTGAAAGCTGCGGAGGAAAATGATGCCTTTTCATCCGCGCCTGACATATCCGCTGTGCTTGACATTTTTGACAATACCGAGGCCGACGATGAATAAGAATCGGCGGTTTGTCTATCTTGTTGAAGGGGAATGCGAAGAGAAACTGCTGCGCGTCTTTCGGGAAATCGGCGGAATGATCACAGACGGCAAAGTAATGGTTTTCAATGCCGCGAACAGAAAGCTTGTCCCCGCGAGAATTACCGCTTTCCCGAGAGGCACAATTTGGATCTTGATTTTTGATACCGACACAGGCAATTTGGATATACTGTGCGGAAATATAAGGCTTTTGAAAAAATCGGGAGCAAAAGACGTTTGGTGCGTTCCGCAGGTGACGAATCTTGAGGATGAACTGAAACGCGCCACCGATGTTAAAGAGATCAAGGAGCTTACGGGCAGTAAAAGCAACACGGACTATAAGCGTGACTTGATCCGGGATAACAGCCTGTTCAAAAAGCTGTCAGCGCATCGGTTTGACTTCGACAGGTTTTGGGAAACGAAAGATGACGGCCGATTCTCTTCGATAGGGAATGACAGCCATAAGATAAAGACAGTGAGCAGTCAATAGATAACAGAGGAGCGCCCATGCAGTAACGGGCGTTTTTCTTCTCACCGGTCACTGCTCTCGCATTACCTCCAAGATCGCATCGAAATCGTCGTTTTCGGCGGTTTTGTTCGGCTTGCGGTAGCCGCATTTCACACATTCGTGGACGATGACGCGCTCCCCTTTTTTGATTTGTATCTCAACGGGTTTCATCATGCCCCCGCAATGGGAAGCACGGTCGCCGGGGGTTACATCGACATGTTTTGACCACAGACAGTAAGGACAGTGGTTCGTGTAGCCGTTGCCGTGAACCTCACGGCCGCAGTGCTCACAGATGAAGTCTTCCGTTACGCGGATAAAGCTTGCGGACATGGGCGCCTCAGGAACACGCGATGTGTTCAAGATACCTGCGGTATTGCGGGTCGTTCGACTTCATAGACAGCGCCATTAATTGCTCTCTGTCGATGAAATCCATGCGGAAGGCGATCTCGTCCGGGCAGTTGATGAGCATACCCTGACGGGACTCAATCGCCTGCACGAACATGGCGGATTGGAGCAGTGAGTCATGCGTGCCGGCATCCATCCATGCCACGCCGCGGCGGAAGGTCTTGACCCGCAGCTCTCCCCTCTCCAGATAAATGCGGTTGAGGTCGGTGATTTCCAGCTCTCCGCGGGCACTGGGCTTGAGCTGCTTCGCGTAGTCAACAGCACGGTTGTCATAGAAGTAAAGCCCCGGGACGGCGTAATTGGATTTCGGCTTGGCGGGCTTTTCCTCCAGAGAAACAGCGTTGCCCGCTTCATCGAAGGTCACAACGCCATAATGCTCCGGGTCGCTGACTTCATAGGCGAAAACCACCGCGCCGCAGGTTAGCTTGACCGCGTCGCGCAGCATATTCGGGACATCATGTCCGTAGATAATGTTATCCCCCAGCATCAGGCAGGCGGAATCGCCGTCAAGAAATTCCTCCGCGAGGATCAATGCCTGGGCAAGGCCGTCGGGACTGGGCTGCGCTTTGTATTGCAGGCGGATCCCCCATTGGCTGCCGTCGCCGAGCAGACGGTCAAAGAGCGGCAGGTCGTCCGGATTGCCGATGATGAGAATATCCCGCAATCCCGCCAACATCAGCATGGAGAGCGGGTAATAGATCATCGGTTTGTCATAAACCGGCAGCAGCTGTTTGCAGACCGCGCGGGTCAGGGGATAGAGGCGGGTGCCTTTCCCGCCGGCGAGGATAATGCCTTTCATTCGTTGTCCTCCGCTGTCAATCACGATTGGAATAATTGCGCTCCATCCAGGTGGAGAACGCGTCTGAACCTGTGACGGAATCAATCCACGCGCCGTGACTCAGGTACCAGTCGACCGTCTCCTCAAGACCGTCCTCAAGGATGTAAGACGGCTTCCAGCCGAGTTCGCGTTCTATTTTCGCCGTGTCAATGTCATAACGGAAATCATGCCCGGGGCGGTCTTTCACGAAACGGATGAGCTGTTCATGCGGGGCGGCTTTCGGGAAGCGTCTGTCAAGAATCGCGCAGATCATTTTCACGATCTCAAGATTGCTCGGCTGGTTATCCCCGCCAATGCAGTAAGTTTCGCCCGACGTCCCGTTTCTGAGGATGAGACGGATGGCGGCGCAGTGATCTTTGACGTGCAGCCAGTCCCGTATTTGCGCTCCCTCTCCGTATACGGGCAGTGCTTTGCCCGTGATGCCGTTGAGGATCATCAGCGGGATGAGCTTCTCGGGAAACTGATACGGTCCGTAGTTGTTGGAGCAGTTCGAGAGCGTGATCGGAAGACCGTAGGTCGAGCCGTAGGCGCGGACGAGATGATCGGATGAGGCCTTGGAGGCGGAATAAGGCGAATGGGGCGCGTAAGCGGTACATTCGTTGAAGGGCGCATCGCCGGGGCGCAGGGCGCCGAAAACCTCATCGGTGGAAATGTGGTGAAAGCGCACATCTCGTCTGTCCGCCCAAGCTGTGCGGGCGGATTCCAGCAGGTTGAAGGTGCCGATGATGTTGGTGTTGATGAAAGGAGCCGGTCCGAGGATGGAACGGTCAACATGGGATTCCGCAGCGAAGTGTACAACAGTGTCAATGTCATGCTCCGCGAAGATTTGACGGACAAACTCCGTGTCGCAAATATCTCCGCGCAGAAATGTGTGCCGTGCGGGATCGGGCAGATCTGCGAGGTTTTCCTTATGCCCTGCATAGGTGAGTAGATCCGCGTTGAAGATATGAATATCCGGCTCCGTCTCAAACATGAAACGGATGAAATTCGATCCGATGAATCCGGCGCCGCCGGTGACGAGAAGATTCTTCATAAAGACGCTCTTTCTTTATTATATCTCATTCGGGTCGACCCATTCAATGGCGGGATCGGAAGGCTTGAACCAGTTTGCCTGTCGGCGGACATAATTGTGAGTGCGGAATTTGATCAGCTGCGCCGCCTCTTCCAGGCTGACACGTCCGCGCAGGTAATCGCAGATCTCTTTGTAGCCGATGGCGGACATGGACGGCAGGTCTTCGGCGTAGCCTTTCGCCAGCAGCGCGGCAGTCTCCTCAACCAGACCGTTCGCGATCATCAGGTCAACGCGGCGGTCAATGCGTGAATAGAGTTCGGCGCGCTCCCGCTGCATACCGTAAATTTTTGCCGCGTAAGGGGATTCCGAGGTGCGCCGCTGGGCGGAGAACTTCTCACCGGAGGTGAAAATCACCTCCAGTGCGCGGACGGTGCGGCGTGCATTCTGCCAATCAATTTTCGCCGCCGCTTCGGGGTCGAGACGCGCCAGCTTTCGGTGCAGTTCCTTCGCGCCGATTTTCGCTCCCCATTCCTCTAAAACCGTGCGCAGCCGCTGATCCGGTTCGCCTTCGGGAATGGTCCAGCCCTCAAGAATAGCGCGGAAATACTGCCCCGTCCCGCCGACCACGATGGGCGTTTTCCCGCGGGCGTGAATGTCCCGAATGGCTTCATCCGCCGCTGTGCGGAAGAGCGATAAGCTCCACGTCTCGTCGGGGTCGGCAACATCAATCAGATAGTGAGGGATGCCCTGCCGCTCTTCCATGGACGGCTTGGCGGTGCCGATGTCCATACCGCGGTACAGGTAGCGGGAGTCGGCGGAGACGATCTCCCCGTTCACACGCTTCGCCAGGCGGATCGCCGCCTCGGTTTTGCCGGAGGCGGTCGGACCGACGATGAAGATGACGGGGATTTTAGTCGTCTGCTGTGACATTCTCATACCACCTGAAATTTATGACCGCGGTCTTCTCCTGATTGTAAATCAATGCCATGATGTCCACACGCCACGGAATGTCATCATCTTCGGGAAAGTTCTCGGCAAGGTATTGATAGGCGGCGCGCAGGATGTGTTCCTTTTTTCGGGGTGTGACCGCGTCCTCCGGAAACCCGTAGCGGATGTTCGTGCGGGATTTCACCTCGACAAACGCGATCACGCCATCGGGAGTGCGGAGGATCAGGTCGATCTCCCCGCCGGCGGCGCGGTAATTCGTCTCAAGAACTTCGCAGCCCCGTTCAACAGCGCGCTTTGCCGCTTCCTGCTCGCCCAGGCGGCCGAAGCCGCGGTTTTCATTTTTCACTTGCGGATGTATTTCTGCGCCATCATGAGCGCGGCGATCGTCTTGCTGTCCTCAATCTGCCCGGATTCCGCGGCATGGTAGGCTTCCTCAACGCTCAAGGAAATGTTGGAGATGAATTCATCCTCATCCTGCGGCAGCGGATTCTTATGCATATCGCGCATCAGGTAGATGTGCAGGTATTCGCTGCAGTAGCCCGCAGAGGCATAGAAGCCGCCGAGTTTGATCACCTCTCCCGCTTCATAACCGGTTTCCTCGCGCAGCTCACGCTCCGCGGCGGGATCCGGGTCTTCGCCTTCATTGATCATGCCGGCGGGCAGTTCGAGAATTTCTTTCCCCGCGCCGAGGCGGTACTGACGGACGAAAAGAATATGCCCGTCAGCGGTGACGGGAACCATAACCACAGCCGGGGAGTGACCGACGAGGTCGTAATCACGCTGCTTGCCGTTCGGCAGCTCAACATGTACCTTAAGCGCATCAAAAATATGCGCCTTGTAGACGACTTCGGTATCCAGAATCTTCATTTTGTCTCTCCTTCGTCAGTCCCTCCGCCCATTGGGATGATCGGCGGGAACATCCCCGGGAAAGGCATGGCCGGAGCCTGATGCGGGTCGTTTTCGTCCGCAGGCTCTTCAAGCCAGATTTCCTCCGTTTCTGCCGCCAGAATCTCGTCCTGCAGGCGGGCTAATTCCTCATCGCTTTCCCGCGCTTCGTCTTCAAAATTTTCTTCACCGTATTCCATTATTAAGCCTCTCTGTTTCCAATCTCATTTCAAATATCATTTCCAGCGGAAGAGATCCTTGATCATGTCTCGAATGTTTTCCCAAAAACTCTTCTTCGGCACCACAGGATCCGGTTTCAGCACGACAGGGTCGCTCAAGGTATAGGGTTCCTGCTTCTGCGTGTTCTTTATGCCCTTCAGCTTTTTCCTGCGGACGGAACGCGGATTGATGGGGGCGGAGGCAACGATGCCCTTCCTGCGCTGTCGGTAATGCGTGATCGCCGCCGTCAGATGGGCGCAGTAAAGAATGATAAAGGCCGAGGAATAAATATACAAAAGCAAAAGCACGATGGTCGTGACGGACCCGTACAGCAGGTCGTAACGGTTCAGCGGACTGAGAAGGTATTTGCTGAAAAAGAATGTGAACAGCCGCCACGCCACAGCGAAAATAGCAGAGGAGATACGCGCCGCTGTGCGATCCACCTTGGCGGTTGGGATCATGTAATAGAGCGCGAAAGCTGCCAGATACAGGAACACCAGCGGCAGAATGTAGTTCGAGAAGATGCGGATGATGAATGAGATCGCCGGCGTCAGCTCAATATTAAAGAAAGCCAGCGCGCCCGACAGGTCGAAGACAAAGGAAAAGACCATGATGCCCGCGATGAGGATGATGGCGATCATGATCAGCACAACGGCAAGGACACGGTTGATGAAGATCCCGCGCATTTTTGACTCCGGCCAGGCCTTTTGCACGTTGCTGATGATGCTGTCGATAATTCCCGAGCCGGACCAGAGCAGGGAGACGGTAGCGATGATGGAGGTTGAGGCGCGGTTGTCCAGCATACTCTGCAGGTTCTGATTGATGAGCACCTCCGCGCCGGGAATGATTCCCTGAATGAAATCCGTCAACTCGGTCTGGACATAATTGAAGTCAAGAAAGTAGGAGAGGAAAATGACGATGAAGAGAAAGAGCGGAAAGATGGAGAATAAAAAATAGTACGCGATCGAAGCGGCGGCCTGCGCGGGGAGATTGTTGGAAAGGCTGTTAACGGAGTCAACAACAACCGCAAGAAGAGCGTCCCATTTCCGGGCTTCTTGCTCTTGTTGTTCATCATGTGACTGTTTTTCACTCATCGCTGCGCTTCCCATCAGGGCTTGTGAATAGTCAGACCCTTTTTCTCGAATTTCTTGATTCCGCCTGTGTTGATTTTGATGCAGCCCTGCAGCTCAAGGTAAGCCAGCTTCGGCAGTTTCTGCACGTAAGGCGCGGCTTTTTCATTGATACGGTTGCAGTAGCTCAGGTTCAGATATTCCAAATTGATGAGGGACGGAAGGAACGCCATGCCTTGGCTGTTAATGTCGCAGGCGCCGATGTTCAGGCAGCGCAGCTGCTTCAGCCGTCCGATGTGCGCCATCCCTGTGTTGGTGATGCCGCGGTTCTCGGCAAGATGAAGATAGCGCAGGTTTTCCACGGGAACCAGTTCCTCCGCCAGCTGACGTGTCATCGCGTCGTCAAATCCCTGCGCACGGATGCCGAGACAGACATCCGCCGGCAGATGAAAGATCCCCGGACCGCGGTCATATTCCTGCCAATCCAGCCAGCGCGTCGAGAACGCCTCCGCAGGGATGGTGTATAACAGGACGTCCAGTCCCGTTGCGTATCGAACAGTCGTATTTTCCATAATTAAAAATTATACAACAATCCGCGGGCAAAAAAGAAGAGTTTAAGAATGCTTACAACAAAATAAGACCTCCGGGGGGAGGTCTTGCAGCGGCTTATTTCTCAAACCGGCATTTGTTCGGGTAGCGGGCTTCAAAGGCGGCAAACATACGCTGCTGTGCGGCGGAAATCTTATCCTGAGGAACACCGCCGTCATTGAGGCAGATACAGCGGTTTTTCCCTTCGCGGATATCCGCCTCCCAAGCTTCGTTCGGATGTGCGCTCGGTATATAAAAACCGTTCCAACGCGCTCTGGGAATAAAATTGCCGCGGGCGCAGTCATAATAGCGGAAAAGGTAAGGGTTCACTTCGTCGATTTCACGGAAACGGTCGGAAGAAGTTTTCTCGAGCAGTCGGGTTTCCTTTTGCCAGAGTTCTTCCATGGTGGTGCGCAGGATCGGCACGGCAAGATGCTCATCCTCGAATTTTGAGACCCGCCCTGTGCCGCCGACCAGTGCCAGCAGGAAATTGCGCCACGCGCCGGCGCCGAGCACGGGGTTAAAGAGCTTTGTTCTGTAAGTCTTGCGGATCACCTCTCTCGGCACACTGCGGTTGGCGGCGGTCATGCTTGTGAAAAGCATATAGTCAAATGTGTAAAGGAAGCGTTGCTCAAAAAGGCTTTGCCCCGCGTAATATTTGGGCAGACCGTTTACGAAGAAGTCTTCTTCCCGTACCGGTGCATTCAAATAGGTATCATCATCGAAAAGGACAAAGGTGTCGGACAGTCCGGGGATTCTGTGAACATTGCAGTTAATTGCGGCGGAATTGAACAGCGGCAGGTATTTCTCGGGAATGAAGTCGCTGTGATCGACCGCGACGATCTTTTCGTCATCGGTGTTCAGCCACTCGGGCGTTTGACGATCGCTCACGACATAGATTTTGTGAACCCAAGGCGCATTTTCGGCGACGGCGCGGAACCAGTAACGGAAGACACCGTAATCGCGGTACCGTACCTCCGGGACCTTCGTCTGTTCCCCCCCCCCCCGATATCGCAGCATTTTCTCCCGCCAGACCAAGTCGCTTCCATCAACATACAATACCACAAAATCAATCGTTTTCATAATGTCTTTTCCTCCGTGCTTTCATTATAAAAGAAAAGCTGTATAAAAAGGGAACAGCGTGTCATTACCGGTGATATGGGTTCCGTTTCGTTGGCTTGGCTCCGCTTTCCTGCGGACTGCTGCCCATTGTCTGC
>CAVESB010000031.1:0-20541 GCA_963618265.1 bacterium | reverse complement strand
GTACGAGACTTGGACCCCGGAAAGCTACACTGAAGAGAATATTGACAAAGTCCACAATTATCTGAAGGAAAGCTGCATTGCCTACGGCATTTACAACCCGTACAACTTCTGTGTCTGGCGTTCTGAAATCGGCGTGACCGATGAAGTCCATGAGATTTACGGCACCATCGCTCCTCATGCCAGTGTCTACACCGGACTCTGATGTCCTGAAATCCTAAACACCGAGAGGGGAAGCCAACGGGTTCCCGCAGGCCTCCCCTCTTCCCTCACTACTTGATTGAGAGGCAAATCTATGGGAAGATATGTACTGAAACGAATTCTATGGATGATCCCGATCGTCATCGGCGTAGCCATTCTGGTCTTCACCCTGATGACGTTTTGCCCGGGCAACCCTGCTGAAATCATTTTGGGTTCCACTGCCACCGAAGAGGCTTTGGCTGCCAAGACGGAAGAGCTGGGTTTGAATGATCCGTTTTTGACCCGGCTCGGCCGCTATCTGGTGGCAGTTTTCATCAAACGCGACCTCGGTGCTTCTTGGTCAACCAATGTCTCCATTATGACTTCCATCGGCGAACGCCTGCCGCGCACGCTGGTTCTGACCGTTGTTACACTGGCTCTGGCTTTTGGTTTGGGAATTCCGCTCGGCATCATGGCCGCGACGCACCAGAACAAATGGCAGGACTCCGTATCCATGATCATTGCGCTGATCGGCGTCGCCATTCCGAACTTCTGGCTGGCGCTGATGTTCATTCTGCTTTTCTCTGTCCGCCTGGGCTGGTTCCCTTCCATGGGCATCAACGACGGGCTGAAGAGCTACGTCCTGCCGGCAGCCACCGCCATGATGGGTGCGTTCGCCACCTGCGCCCGTCAGACCCGCTCTTCCATGCTGGAAGTGATCCGCTCCGATTACATTACCACCGCCCGCTCCAAGGGCGTTCCCGAACGTGACGTGATCTATAAACATGCGTTGAAGAACGGTCTGATTCCGATCATCACCATGTTCGGCTCTACCTTCGGCCATATGCTGGGCGGCATGATGATCATCGAAACGGTGTACGCGATCCCGGGTATGGGCACATACATCATCACCGCCGTCAACAACCGTGATTACCCCGTCGTTCAGGGCGGTACGATATTCCTTGCCATCACCTTCAGCGTCTGCATGCTGCTGGTTGACCTGGCCTATGCCGCCGTTGACCCGCGCATCAAAGCCCAGTATGAAGGGCAGAACAGGAAAAAGGTCAAGAAGGAGTCCGCGTCATGATGGCACAAGCAACAACCGCAACCCGCAGCAAGCCGCGCAAGAACAGTGAATTTCTGCGCGTGATGAAGCAGCTCAGCCGCAATAAAATGGCCATGCTTGGTTTGATCATCCTGATCATCGAGATTGTTCTGGCTGTTCTGGCTCCCGTAATTGCGCCCTATGATTATACGCAGATGGATATTATGAACATGTTTGCGCCGCCCTCCAAACAGCACCTTTTCGGCTGTGACGATTTGGGACGCGATATCTTCAGCCGCATTCTGATCGGTTCGCGCTATTCGCTGTCCTGCGGTATTCTGGCAACCCTGATCGGTACGGTCATCGGCATGGCGATCGGTGCAGTCGCCGGTTTCTTCGGCGGCAAGGTCGATAACATCATCATGCGTATTCTGGATGTCATTCAGGCAATTCCCGGCATGGTCATGATGATTGTTATGTCCGCGGTGCTGGGCCCGGGCTTTGTCAACACCATCATTGCCTTGGCCTTCGGGACGATCGCCGGGATGGCACGTATGCTGCGCGCCCAAATGCTGAAAGTCCGTGAAAACGAATATATCGAAGCCGCAGTCTCCATCAACTGCTCCAAGTTCCGCATCATCATGGATCACCTGATCCCGAACTGCATGAGTCCCATGATCGTCCAGGCAACCATGGGCGTGGCGCAAACCATCACCACGGCCTCCGGCCTTTCCTTCATCGGGCTGGGCGTTCAGCCCCCGATTCCCGAATGGGGCGCGATGCTCTCCGGCTCCCGCCAGTTTATCCGCCAGGCGCCGCATCTGGTAATCTTCCCGGGTCTGGCAATTGCCATCACCGTTCTGGCTCTGAACATGATGGGCGACGGTCTGCGCGACGCGCTCGACCCGAAACTTAAGAACTGAGAAAGAGAGGAACAAGCATATGTCTGAAAATCAGGAGTTCCTCGAGATTAAAGATCTTGTTGTGGAATACAAATCCGACGGGCAGATCGTTCACGCGGTCAACGGCGTCAACCTGAAACTGGCCAAAGGCAGAACCCTTGGGCTGGTCGGTGAGACCGGCGCAGGCAAAACCACGATTGCCAAATCCGTCCTTCGCATCCTGCCGGATGTCGGCTGCAAAATTCAGGGCGGGCAAATCTGCCTCGAAGGGAAAGACCTGCTGAAGCTTTCCGAAAACGAAATGCGCAAGATTCGCGGGAACAATATCTCCATGATCTTCCAGGATCCCATGACGGCGCTGAACCCGGTGCAGCGTGTCGGCGACCAAATCGCGGAAGTTGTCCGTCTGCATTCCGACAATCATTCCCGTACCGATGCCCGCAAACGTGCGGAAGAGATGCTGGAAATCGTCGGCATCCCTGCGGAACGTTATATGGAATATCCGCATCAGTTCTCCGGCGGCATGAAGCAGCGCGTGGTCATTGCGATTGCGCTGGCCTGCAACCCTGACCTGCTGCTGGCGGATGAACCGACCACCGCGCTGGATGTGACCATTCAGGCGCAGGTACTGGACTTGATCAACGACCTGCGTGAAAAATACAACACGGCCATGCTGCTCATCACGCACGACATGGGCGTCGTTGCCCAGGTCTGCGATGAAGTGGCGGTGATTTATGCCGGCAGCATCGTCGAATACGGCACCAAGGAACAGATCTTTGACCATCCGACGCATCCGTATACCATCGGGCTGTTCGGTGCGATTCCGGACCTGAACGAGGATGAAGAATGGCTGCACCCGATCGAAGGACTGCCGCCGGATCCCACCAATCTGCCCGCGGGATGTCCCTTCGCTCCGCGCTGCAAATATGCCACCGCGGACTGCAATCAGGGGAAGATCCCCGTGTTCAAGACTGCTGACGGCCATGACTGCAGCTGCCTGCATATTGCTGATGTCGTGAAGAAGGGAGCATAAAAGATGAGTACCCCGGTAATTGAAGTTGAACATCTGAAAAAGTATTTCACCACCCCGCGCGGTCTGCTGCACGCGGTCGATGATGTGACCTTCAGCATTGACAAGGGAAAGACCCTCGGTGTCGTCGGCGAATCCGGCTGCGGGAAGTCAACCCTTGGCCGTACCATCATCCATCTGTACGAATCCACCGACGGCATCGTCAAGCTCAACGGTGAACAGGTCAACCATCTTTCGGGCAATGCGCTGAAGAAAGCCCGCGAAAAAATGCAGATCATCTTCCAGGATCCTTATTCATCCATCGATCCCCGCAAAACCGCGGAACAGACCATCATGGAGCCGCTGATTGTGGCAGGGAAGTATTCCAAGCATGAGATCGAAGAAAAAATTGATGAGCTGATGGATCTGGTTGGCATTGATGAACGTCTGCGCAGGGCTTATCCGCACGAGCTGGACGGCGGACGCCGACAGCGCGTCGGCATCGCCCGTGCTCTGGCACTGAACCCGGATTTTATCGTCTGCGACGAGCCTGTCTCTGCTTTGGACGTCTCCATTCAGGCGCAGGTTCTGAACCTGCTGAAGAAACTGCAGCAGGACAAAGGGCTGACCTACATGTTCGTCACGCATGACATGTCCGTGGTTCGTCACATCTCCGATGACATCTGCGTCATGTATCTGGGACAGGTCGTCGAAAAGTGCCCTTCCAAGGAACTGTTCAGGAATCCGATGCACCCCTACACGCAGGCGTTGCTCTCCGCAATCCCATCGGTCGATATTCACAACCGCACACAGCGTCAGCTGCTGAAGGGTGAACTGACCTCACCGATCAATCCGAAGCCGGGCTGCCGCTTCGCGGCGCGCTGTCCGCACGCGCAGGAGAAATGCCTTCAGCCACAGCATCAGGAAGAAGTGTCAGCCGGACATTTCGTCACCTGCTGCCGAGTACACGAGTTGTAAGTCCCCGACAGCGGGGCCGGCAATCCAAACGCCGCAGTTTGCATGAAAGGGCGGCTCTGCCCGTCAAAGCAGGAACCGCCCTTTCGTGCAAAGCTCGTTGATAAATCAAACCAATCAGCAACAATATGGCAAGAGAATGTTTCAGTCTCATGGCTGTGGATTGAAGCATTGCCTTATCACATTTTGCTGAGGGATTATTATGCGAATCGGTTTTCTGACAAATGCACTGGTCGAGCAATCCAAACGGATCGGAGACGGCAGTTTTACCACCCTCCGGGCAGTGGCGGACTGGGCTGCCGGGCAGGGCTTTACGGATTTAGAATGTGGGCCGATGCTGCCGCTTGAGCGGGCAGCTTTCGAGCAGGTCCTGGACGACGGCAAGATCGCTGTCAGTGCGCTGATTTACTGCCGGAACTATTTGAGTACGGACGAGGCGGAAGCAGCCCAACACCTGAGCGAGCTGAAAAAACGCATTGAGTTTGCAGGCGCATTGGGCATTGAAAAAGTGGTCACTTCCACAGGCATCAACAAAAGCATTGAGGAAGGCATTTACGACCGCGACCCGAACGTCAAGGATCGGGGCAATATGATCCGCCGCATCCCGGTTCGCAGTCTGGATCGGGTGGTTGATCTGTTTGGTCCGCTGGCGGATCTGGCGGAGAAAAACAAGGTCAAGCTTTGCTTCGAGAATTGTCCGCTGATGGGGAACATTGCGATCTCCCCGAAGATGTGGCGGGCGATCTTTGCCCGGCTCGACAGTCCCTGCCTCGGTCTGGCATATGATCCGAGTCATCTGATATGGGAAATGATCGACCCCTATGCGCCGATCCATGAATTCAAGGAGCGCATTTTCCATGTTCACGCCAAGGATGCGCTGATCCATCGGGATATTCTGGCACAAACGGGCATTCTGACGGACTTCAGTTGGTGGGAATATGTGATTCCCGGGCGCGGAGAACTGGATTGGGCGAAACTGCTGAAGCTGCTTAAAGAAATCGGCTATAACGGCACTGTCAGCCTGGAGCATGAAGATGCCGCTTACGAAGGCTCGGTCGAAGCGGTACAACAGGGCTTGATCGCGGGGAAGTCCTATCTCGAAGGCATCGGTTTTTAAACGGCAGACGCTCCCTTGAGCAAGAGCGCCGTTTCCCTTAACTTGAACAAAAACTTTGCTTTACAGTTCTGCTTTACAAAGGAAGGAAATTATGATACGAATCGGAATTATCGGCTGCGGAAGCCTGATCGGCATCGCAAGAAATCACATTGAGGCCTATAAGCGTTGTGACGACGCGGTGATCACCGCCTGTTATGACCTGATCCCGGAACGGGCAGAGGGGTATGTGAAAAAGCTGGATTTGAAAGACGCCAAAGTCTGCGCCGACCTTGATGAATTGTTCAGCCTGTGCGACGCTGTCAGCATTTGCACGCCCAACGCCACTCATTCGGAACTGACCGCGGCCGCGCTGAAAGCCGGCAAGCATGTGCTGTGCGAAAAACCCTTCGCCCCAACCCCGGAGGAATGTACGGAAGCCATGCGCTATGCCAAGCTCAGCGACAAAGTCGCCATGATCGGGCTGTGCTATCACGGCATTCCGGGCTTTGTCTACATGAAAAAGCTGATCGATGAAGGCAGGATCGGCAAGATCTATTTCGTTCGTGAAGAGCAGGGCGGTGATCGCTTTGCCAACCCGGCAGTACAGCTGGAATGGCGCACGGAGCGGGTGCTCTCCGGCCCCGGCGCACTGGCGGATTTCGGCAGCCACATGATGGACATCTGTGACTGGATGCTGCGCGACAGCTGCGGTCCCATCACCGAAATCAGCTGCCTGACCTCCACGGTCATCCCGGAGCGCGAAATCATCAACCGCCCCGGCAAGATGGGCGCGGTCACCAATGATGACGTCGCCTGCTGGATCTGCCGCACCGAAGACGGTACGCTCTACAATTTCACCGCCAGCCGTGTCGGGGCCTCCTTCATGCTGGAAATCGTCGGGGAAGGCGGGAAGATGATCTTCGACGGCTCGAAACCCTTTGAGTTGAAACTGCAGCTGAAGGACAAGGACAAGGGCTACAGCTCAAAGCCGGAAATCGTCCCGGTTCCCGAAGAATGTTACGGCGGCGAAGATGCCCCGCGCGTTCCCTTTGCCATTAACTTCTACCACGAGATCCGCGAATTTCTGGATGCCATCCGCTACGGACGGGATACCGCCCTCACGCTCGAACGCGGGTATTACATTCAATCCCTCATCCAGGCCGCGCAGGACAGCGCTGACCTCGGTATGCCGATCAAAGTGGACTTTGCTTAAGGAGGAAAGGCATGAAATTAGGCGGACACTGCGTACTGTTCGGCCCCGCCATCAAGGAAGACACGGCGGGAACCCTGGAAAAACTGGCCTTTGCCGGTGCGGAAGGCTGTGAAATCGGAGAACGTTTTTTCGGCATTGACGCCCGCGAGCAGCTGGTCAGCGCGCTGGCAGAAAACCATCTTCAGCTGGCAGGTATGCACTGCAACGGTCTGAACCTGACAGATCTGCTGCATGAGCCGGAAAAAGCCCGCGCCGCCCTGCGGAAGACTGCGGAATTTATCGCTCCGCTGGCGAACAAAAATGTCATCGCCACCGGTATGCCGGGCGGGGACTTCGCCCTCATGGGCAGTCGAACCCTGGCGCAGGGCTGTGCTGAAGCGGAACTGCATGATGCAGACAACGCGCGGACAATCGCGCAAAACCTTAACGCCATCGTCAAAGCAATCAAAGACGAAACAGGCGTGCAGGTCCATTATCACAATCACAGCTGGGAGTTCGCGGACAACGGACTGCTCTGGTTCGCGCTGGCGGATAACGCCCCCGACCTGAAATTTGCCCTTGATACCGGCTGGTGCAGTGTTTCCGGCTTTGACCCCGTGGATTTGATGGATCGCTATCCGGGACGTTTCAGCTACGTCCACCTGCGGGATTTCGATTCCGCAGAAGATCCGGCATCCCGCGTCTTTTCCGATGTTCACAAGGGTTTCGTCACCCTGGGCAGCGGGCGGATGAACTATCCGCGGCTGATGCGCAAACTGGACACTGTTCTCGGAGAGGACGGCTGGGCAATCGTTGAATACGAAATCGGTAATTTTGATCAGAACAGCTACCTGCGGGCCATCAGTTATCTGAAAGGAATGCGGGACATGCTGTAAAATCAGAGCAGGAGAAGCGGTCTTTTCAATCGAAAGGTACAGCCTCCCTGAGTTCATCAAAGATCATTGAGCGGAGCATAACACCATGAAAAAATTGCGGATTGCGGTAATCGGATGCGGACGGATCGCCACGGTTTATAAGGAAGCCTTCCGCCATTTGGCGGATGAGATCGAGCTTGTTTTCGCTGTGGATAAGGTGAAAGAACGGGCGGAGACATTCGCGGCTGAGTTTCCGGGATGTGCTGCTTCGGATGCGGTCGATTCGCAGGCTTTCCGTGCCCTGCTGCGGGAGTACAAACCGGATTTGCTGCACATCCTGCTGCCGCATCATCTGCACTGCCCTTATGCGCTGGATGCCTTTGCGGAAGGGGTCAATGTCCTGAGCGAAAAGCCCATTGCGACCCGGGCGGAAGATGCCGAGCGCATGATCAGCGCAGCCAAAGCGAAGCGCTGCCGATTCGGCGTGATTTACCAAAACCGTTACATCGACGGTGTACAGCGGGTCGTTGAACTGCGGGAGCAGGGGAAACTCGGAGCCGTCAAAGGCGCTTTCTCCACCATGAACTGGTTCCGCCCGGCATCCTATTATCAGTGCGATTGGAAAGGGAAGTGGGACACCGAAGGCGGCGGAGTCGTCATCGATCAGGCGATCCACTCAATTGATCTGGTTCGTTATATGACCGGGTTGGAAGCCGTGAAAGTTCAGGGTCACACGGCACGGCGCGTGTTGGAAAGCATTGAGGTTGAAGACGAAGCGGACGCGGCCGTGACCCTTGAAAACGGTGCGGTTTACAGCTTCTTTGCCGCCAACTACTACTACACCAACAGCCCCATCCGCATCGAAATCGGGTTTGAAAATGCGGTTGCCACGCTGACATTGGAACACATGGAGATCCGTTGGAAGGACGGGAACAGCGAAATCATCGACTGCACCGCCTCGGCATCCGCGGGTGAAAGCTACTGGGGAGCCTGCCACGAAAAACAGCTCCGCGCGGCTTATCAGGCGCTGCGGGACGGCAATCCGCTGCCTTGGGCGCCGGAGGACGCGAAGAAAACACTGGAAATCGTGCAGGCGATCTATCTGTCCGCCCGCATCAATGCGGCAGTTCAGATTGCTTCACAGAAGCATTTGACAGAATGACCCGAATCATGTATTCTATATATATTAATTATTTTCATTAACTAATCCGCACATCAGGGAAGGAGGAGGCTTCGAATGTCAGGCAAAACCGGCACCAACAGTTCTGTTATCAAGCAAAACAACATGGAAGCGGTAAAAATGATACTGTATCGACAGGCTCCGATTTCCCGTGCGGAAATCGCAGACCGCCTGCGACTGACACCCGCAACCATCACCAATATTACAGCCGAACTGATTTCAAACGGATACGTGGAAGAGACGCAGGATGATCCCGGCGGCGCAAAAACGATGGGACGCAAACCGATCATGCTGAATTTCAAACAGGATCGCTTCACGGTTCTGGGACTTTCGCTCGGCAGAGACAGTACCCGTTTCACAATCTGCGATATGCGCGGCGTGGTTCTGGCTGAAGGCATCTATGAGGTCATGAATGATGATTACCATGTCATGATCCATCAGCTGCAGGGCATTCTCTACATTATCCAAAAGGAACATGGGAAGCTGTGGGAGAAACTGCTGGGCATCGGGATCGCGATTCCGGGCGTCGTTAATGCCCACAGCGGAGAGGTGAAAAATCATGGCACTGAACGTCGCTCTTGGTGCAACAAACCGCTCGGAGCTGAAATCAGCCGACTGACGGGACTGCCGGTTCGGGTAGAAAACAACGTCAAAGCCCGCTCCAACGCGATCGGCTTGTTCTGGCCGGAACTGCTGGAAGGGGAACCGTCTTATGCCTTCTGCTATGTGTCTTTCGGTATCGCCTGTCCTTTCACGTTGAGCGGCAGGGTTTTCAAAGGCGATGAGGACGCCGCAGGTGAAATCGGAAAGATGATCCTCCGCCCCGATTCCCGTGATGAAGTAGGGTTCGCAAAAGCCGGAAGCCTTGAAGCGCTTGCCAGTGTGACCGCCATTTTGCAGCAATGCCGGGAGCGGATGGAAAAGGGCGCAGAAACTGTTCTGCGTGATTCCTGCCCCGATCCCGAAAAGCTGAGCTTTCCTCAAGTCATGGAAGCGCAACGGAAGGGCGACCCCATGGTCTGCGACATTATCGACACGGCCATGTTTTACGTCGGGATTGCGTTGGCAAACATTGTGGACATCATCAATCCGCATCTGGTTCTGCTCAGCGGAGCTGTTTTCACCAACCTGCATAACGCGGAGACGGTGGAAAGCACGCTGATGCAAAACGCTTTTCTCGCTGACAAGAATTCTTTGCGGGTCGTTCCTGTGGACATGGGCGAAAACGCCGGCGCCATCGGCGCTGCGGCCTGCTGTATTGACAAGTATTTTTTGAGAGCATAAGAACATCTGCCGGACGGCAGATTAACGGGAACGGGAATCATGAAAGAATATCGAATCATGGCGGATCCGGAAAAATTCCTGGTCGCATTGGGTACCTGCACGGTATGCGGATTTCTGGCGTTCAAGGGCTTTCAGCTGAAAGCCGCGCCGTTCGCTGTTTTTTTCACCCTTACCGGCGCGGCTTTTTTATATATCCTGTTCCTCTACGGTTCAACGCTGCGCATCTCTTCACAAGGCATCCGCAAAGAGTTCCTGTTCCTGCCCCTGAAGACCTTATCCTGGGATGAGATCGCCGAAGTCGGCGTTCTCGGAACCAAAATCTTCAACGGCGGATCCTACAGGAAAAAACCGGGGCGGCGTTATATCTATTTCTCGGAAAAAGAGCTGGATGACGATGCCCGTTTCAAAATGGCGCTGGAGTGGCCGCCTCGTAACGGCGAGCTGTTCTGTATTTTCACCAAAGACAACTACGCTCATATCGAAATGCTGTGGGGTCACGCGATTGAAAAATACAATGCCGGCGACCTGTATGCGGAATAATTGCCTCCGAAGAAAAGCCAACAACTGCCGTCTCGGTCGGCGCACAGCTTGCGGCGATTCTTTTCTGCCTGCTCTGTACGCACGCGCAAAAAAACAGTCAGAATGATGGAAGACAAAGCGGACAGTGATTCGGCGAAAGCCACTCACTGTCCGCTTGATATTGCCTGTTGACGAAGCTCTGCTTACAGCGTCTTGAGCCACTCAAACGCATTGTCGCCGTCAAGGTCAGCTTCGAGTTCAAGCTCTCCGCTTTCCTGCCAGTCGAGGTAGTTGAAGAAAATCATCCCGTTGATATCCATTTCCAGCGGCTGTTCAAAGGTAACGTGCAGCTCGCCCTGATCATCCCAGAGGGAGAAGGAGCCTTCAATGAAGAAGGTGCCTTTGCTGAAGAGGCTGAGTTCGCTGTCTTCCGCGGGTAAAATGGCGATGCCGAGATCGCCCTCATCGTAGTTGTGGTAGATGATGAAATCCGCGTAGGCGTCTGAGACATTGGCGCGCTTCCCGTTGACTTTGTACGTCACGCTGAAGGTGAAGGTATACTCGCCGTACTCGTCGGAGATGGTGAAGTCTACCCCCGGCATCTCGTTCGGGTAAGCCAGAACCTCGAAGAACTCAAGCTCGGAATCCGTTGTTTTATTGTAAGTCGGCGGTTCATAAATGAAGTTCGGATAAACATAACTCTCGACGATGTTCGTGAGTTTCAGGACACGGCCCGGCGCGGTGATGACGGCGTCGAATGTTTCGGCCTGATTGCTTTTGTTGCTCGGCTTGTTCATCCAGGCATAATATTCGAGGTCGTTCGGCAGCTCGGCGGAGGCGCGTCCCATGGTGCGGCTGACGGTCACGCCCGGGATCTCCTCATAAGAGGTTTCGTTTTCCCAGTCATAACCCGCCTTGCGTCCTGCTTCGTCCTCAAGGTAGATGTTGATATCGGAGCTGACGGAAATCTTATTATTCTCAACCTTCGTCTCCTCCGGGATTGCGGTCGGGCGGACGAGCGGCTGCGGGGTTGACGTCGGGCTGTTCGGACGCTGGGTCGGGAAGGCGTAGCCGTCATCGCTTGAGGAACCGCTGTCATACGGGCTGATGAACGGGCTGAGCAGATCCCAGATGGAATAGGAAGAGCTTGAGCTGTCGGGCGTGGCGGTCGGATAAGTGTAATCGGAGCCGCTGTCGGAGGGGTTGATGAACGGACTGAGGATGTCCCAAATGGACGAGCCGCCGTCAGACGGAGAATACGGATAAGTGCTTGAGCTTGAGGAAGAGGATGACCCCGTGCAGAAGTCACATTTGAACGTGCCGAGGCGCGGTTCAAGCGGGCAGATCTGGAGCGGGTTGGTCTTGCCCTTGCCGGAGTAATCCGCTGTGTTCGTCCAGGTGTTGACGGAGGTCTGATAGGACCAGGTATCCTTCTTGGTGTCTACGGTGATGTAACGCTCCTCGTTCGGGTAGTTGTTGTCGTAGACCATGATGTAATAAATTCCGGAGCCGTGATCAACGACCGCGTAGGCGGTGATGGCGTGTCCGCCGCTCATGTTGCGCTGATAGATGCCGAGCGGGATCGGACCTTTGCCGTTGTTGAAATGGTCGATCAGGTAATTGACCTGCTTGGTCGGGGTGTCCTCGATGATGTAGTCTTCCATGAACCACTGCGTCGTGAACCAGTAGGCGATCTCACGCTGCAGGGCGGTGTTGTTTTTCAAAGTGAGCTTGTTGACATTGCTGTTCCCGAAGTCGGCGGGGTCTTCCGTGCCGTTGTAGAAGAGGGAGCTGAGAACCGCCATGCCTTCACAGTGACCGTCGGCGACGACACTGTTGATCTCTTTCATCCAGCTTCGGGCGGCTTTGGTCAGGGTGCAGGTACCGTCGGCATCTACGGATTTGCAGACCTGGGTGCCGTACATGCGCACCATTTCTGCCTCGGTCAGGTTCTGGACTTCATAACAGTTGAAATAAGAATTGCCGGTGCAGACTTGCGAACCGTAGTTCTCAAAGCTGAAACCGTCGCGGGTAACGCGGAAACCGCTGTCGGCTGTGATGGTGTTCGCCGCCGTGACGCCCGCGAACGCGGACAGCGTCAGGAGACACGCGAGGCAGAGTATAAGTATGTGTTTCTTCATATCCGATTTCCCCCGAAAAATATTTGCTTAAAGTATATAACAAAAAAGCCCGTTTGTGAGGAACTTCATTCTGCACCGGATATGGATTCGGCGTTTCCGTTCGGGATCAAGGTCCAATAATTCTTATGCCCGTTCGTGACCTGCTCGATGTCCGCCTGCCCGGCGTAATTTGCCCGCAGGGTGGCAATGAATTCGTCCAACTGCTCGGGGGCGGTGAAACGGCGGTTCGTGCCGGTGTCTGTGGGAAAAAGCCAACATTCTCCCGCGCTGAGCGCTTCGCCGTTCAGGAAGCTTTGGTACTGCCCGTCGCGGCGTTCCTGTGTCCGGCTCCAGTAGGTGTTGAGATGAATCGTTGCGGAGATCATCATATCGGTCGCGATGCCCCGATCGGCGATCCAGTATGCCAGCGGACGGTCGCTCACGCAGTCAATGACGCGGACGCTTTCACAGCGTTCGGCGATTTCATCCCAGGCTGAGGAAAGCTCCGGGAGCTCGGCGCGGGTTCCGTAGGTGTCGCGCAGTGTTTCAACGGCGGGCGTGATCTCAAGGATCTGCAGTGCAACGGCGAGCAGAACGATGATGTGGCGGCGCGTTCGCTTTCCCTCCGTCCGCCCGAGAAGGGTCAGCATGAGCAGGTACAGGGAGTAATACGGGACGAGGAAGAAACGTGCGCTTGAGCGGAAGATGTTGAAAAGGGACAGCAATACCTGCGGTAGGGGAAGCTCAAAGAGCACACTGCCGCCGATGGTGACGCGGTTGCTGACGGCGTAAAGGGTCAGCAATGCCGTAAGGATGAGATATTCACGTTGACGGGAGCAGATGCCGCGGAGCTGTCTGCGGTTAAGCATGAGAACGGCGGCAAGGGTCAGGAGGGCGGGCAGCCCGAAGTAGTACATCCCGTCCCGCTGAGCGTCCGTAATCGGCAGCGCGGGAATGACGGCGGACCAGCGTTCCGTCTGCTCGGAGATGGGGTTGACAAGCGCGTTGAGGTTCAGCGAGTATTGACCGAACCCCGCTTCCGGTTCGATAGGTGCGGTTCCGAAAACTCCGATCAGAATTCCGAACACGCAGGCGGCGCACATGTACAGCGCGAAACGGCAGAACGGCGCGCGCAGATCATGTGTCAGCCGCGCCGTCCGCAGCTCGGCGAAGAAGATCACGGCGGCAGTCATTGCGAAAAGGTAGGGATGCGTTCCGAGCGCGAGACAGACCAAAACCAACCCGGCAGGGATCCGTCCGTGGGAACGGGACCTCGCGGAGAATATGAAATAATACGCCATCGCGGCAAGAATCAGGTAATGGGAGGCCAGCGCCGTGTGGCGGAATTCCCGCTCGATCATGGCGGAGGAGAAGCTGAAAAACAGACTGCCGAGGACGGAGAAAACTTTATCCTTAACGAAATGATTGACAAGAACTGCGGCGAACGCTCCCTGAAGCATGAAGCAGACCGCCGCATAGATGCCGAAGAACTGAAAGCGTTCCGGCAGCAGCGGAGACAGGAGCTTAAAGAAAACCGAGACAATCGGGATCGAGTCGGTATAAGAGATCGAGACGCCGTCCGGCGTTCCGAGGTCGGAGGCGATGCCGAGCGGAAAGCCCCATTGGCTGTTGCGGTAGAACATCCAGCCGCTGTAATGCTGGGTGATGTCGTTTTTGTTCGTTCGGTAAAGCCACGCCGTCCCGGTCACGCGCAGGGGTTCAACGCCGAAGACGGTCAGAAACGCCGCCAATCCGAGCAATGCGGCAAGAAGGATGTATCCGTAATGACGGAGAAAATTTTTTAGAAAGCTCATATGCGCAATGATAACACGAATAAAAAAGAAAATGCTGAGAAAAGGCGCGCAGGCGTGAGGGACTGCCTTTCCGCACGGCTGACGGCTCACGGACTTTCCGCTCCCCGTTCTTTCGGTTATAATTGCCTTCGTACCGGAGGTTGGTTTATGAAAAAGACACTCTTGGATTTTTTTAAAAAAAGTTATGACGTCAAGGTCTGCGTGAGCGCACGGGACAGGCTCTGTGAGAAGACGGATCAGCTGCGCGGGCTCGCGGCGGCGCTTGATGACGGGCGGGAGATCTTCACGGACGGCGGGGACAACGCCGGGGAGGAGATTTATTCCCTGATCCGCGAACTGCGCCCGGGGATTCTGCGCCTGTACCCGGCGGACGGAAATTATAAGCCCCGGCTGGATTTCTGCCTCAAGGAAGAGATTCATCCGCATATCGTGCTCTCCGCCGCTGAGTCCGCTGAGGCGATTCGCGGGACGGTTTCGGCACTGCGGGAGAAGTTCGCCGGGAATGAGATTTGGACGCCGCGCCGTTTTTATGAATTGGACTGCGATCCGCTGACTGCCGTGCGCGGCAGTGATGAAGAAATCGCGGCCCGCGCTGAGGCTTTGAATGAAGCCGCCGCCGTGATCCGTGAAGCCGATCCCGAGGGTGAAATCATCCTCACGGGCATGATGCCTTACGCTGAGAACCGCGGACGGGCGGAGCTTTGGAACACGCGGATGATGAAGACCTGCGCCGGGAACATGAACCATATCGGTGTTTCCTGGGAACCGCTCCCCGTCAGCGGCCGGAACCCGGATGAGAACGCGGACGGCATTGAGCTGATGTACGCGCTCTCGGAGGAGTTCAAAGACGCCATGCTGCGGCTTGAGCGTCAGATTCGCGAATCCGGGACGGAGAATGTCCGCGTCGTCCTCAGCGGCTGGCAGGGGATTGACGACGGTGTTCCGCAGAAACGCCGGGACTGCGTCTATTTCACCGCCGTTTATGAGACCATCCGCGCCATGTCCGATTTGATTGCCGCCGCAGAATACGGGCCGATCTTCGGAAGGGCGGGGCTTTTCAGCGTGGAGGAGGGCACTGTCTTCGGCAATGTCAGCTATCAGAACCTGCTGCTGACCACCTCTGAGTTGGAAATCCCTCTTGAGGTCAAGGAATTCTCCCACGAGAAGCCCATTCCCGCCGAACATTGGGCGGGCATTCCCGGCAGCCTTGAGGGACGGGACATGAAGTGGGTGCGGGTGACCGCCTCACGCAGTGCGGACGGCAAGTCCCTGCATCTGTTGATGACGAACCGTCATCCCTTCAAACGCGCCGTGTTGCGGGTGCGTTTCTATGATATGCCCGACCTCTACCCGGTTGAGGCCTTCATTCTGCGTTCCGCCAAGCCTGCGGACAGCAACTCCGCCGCTGAGCCGATGAAGGTTTACTGCAAGCAGGTCAAGCTGCGTGAGTACCGCGTGATGGATCATGTCAACCCCGACATTGGTGAGTGCAGCAGCGTGAGTATGCTGCTGACCGTCAAAGAAAAGAAATAAGCCGATAGATTGAAACACCCCGCACGAATTCCGTGCGGGCTGTTTTTGTGAAGCTTCCGCCGTGCGGCGGATCGTTCTTTCTTCAGCGCTCCCCGCTTACGCTTTCATCAAAAACATTGATGGGAAGTCGGGAAACCCATTGCAAAATCACTGTCACAAATTGCTTTCGGCGGGCTTACGCATGGATTCGGCGGAATCACGAGTTTTCGGAAAAGCTTGCTTAAATCGGCTTCTCATGCTACAATACATACACATTTGGAGAGAGAATAAATCTCAATTCAATACATATCTATAAATAATACGCGCTTAATATAGCACTGATTCTTACCCCGAAGCGGGTATTTTTATTGATTGCGTCATCAGATATGAGGTACTATGGACTGTCCATTCTGCGGGAATCCGAAAACAAATGTGATTTATACCGGAAAATCGGAAGCCGGAAAGCAGCAGCGCCGCCGTTGCTGCCCGGTCTGCAAGAAGCGCTTCAACACCTATGAACGGCCTATCCTCGGTACGCCGATGGTGGTGAAGTCTGACGGAAAGCGTGAGGAATTCGACGCGGATAAGCTCGCCCGCGGTCTGCGCATCGCCTGCGCGAAGCGTCCCGTCCCGGCGGAGAAGATCACCGAGCTGGTGGAGACGGTTGAGAAGCGCCTCCGCCTGGAAGGCAAATATGAGGTTTCTTCCCGTCTGATCGGCGATATGGCGATTGAGGGACTGAAGAGCCTGGATTACATCGCTTATATCCGTTATGCGATTGTTTATCTCGGCATGGATGACCTGCATGACATCCGCAATGAGATTGACAAACTGCTGGGAGAAAGCGAACCCGCCGCGTCAAAATAAATCATCAACACCCCTTGATTTTTCGGACCGGTATCGTGCGTGATGGTATCGGCCCTTTTTATCCCCCGGCACCGGCGGAACTCAAAAAAAACATAAAGGAGAGAGAATGGAAGAGAAGCAGCAAGACAAAGGTTATCCGGGTATTCCCGCGATGCCGAAAAATTTACCCTCGATTGAGATGAGCCCGAATGCCCGGCAGGTCTTCGAGAAGCGATACGTGCGCCGCAATCCGGACGGCTCCCTCGCGGAAACCATTGACGAGACCTTCTGGCGCGTCGCATATCACGTCGCCTGTGCCGAAGAGGCGTACAAGGGCAATGTGATGGAGAGCGCACTGCGCTATTACAATGCGCTGGCGAACCGTCTTTTCTTCCCCAACTCTCCCACCTTCACCGGTGCCGGCACGCCCCTTGGTCAGCTGGCCGCCTGCTTTGTCCTGCCGATCAGCGATGACATGGGCAAGAAAGAAAGCGGCATTTTCCAGACCCTGCGCAACGCCGCGCTGATTCAGCAGACCGGCGGCGGCAACGGCTTTTCGTTTTCCCGTCTGCGTCCCGAAGGCGCTGTGGTGCGCTCTTCGGCAGGACAGGCAACAGGTCCGGTCGGCTTCCTGCGCGTCTATGATCATGCCTTCGGCGAAGTCGCTCAGGGCGGATCGCGCCGCGGCGCGAACATGGCGGTTCTGCGCGTGGATCATCCGGATATCGAGCAGTTCATCACCTGCAAGACGTCCGAAACCGCGATCACGAACTTCAACCTCTCCGTCGGCATCACCGACCGTTTCATGCAGGCCGTGGAGCAGGACGCGGACTGGGATCTCGTCTTCCCCGATCCGGACGATCCGCGGACAAAGGATTTCGACGGGGACGCCGAAGTCGCGCGTGAACTGGGGCTGCCGCTCAAGGTTCATAAGACGGTCAAGGCGCGTGACCTCTTCAACAAAATCGTGGCGCAGGCGCATCACAACGGTGAGCCGGGTGTCCTCTTTGTTGACCAAGCCAACCGCCACAACCCGGTGCCGCATCTCTACCGTCTGGAGTCCACGAACCCCTGCGGTGAACAGTGGCTCGGTCCCTATGAAAACTGCTGTCTCGGCTCCATCAATCTTGCCCAACACGCCAAAGACGGAGCGGTGGATTGGGAAAAGCTCGCTGAAACCACCCATACCGCCGTCCGCTTCCTGGATAATGTCGTGGATGCCAACGGTTACGTGCCGTCTGTCCCCCAATTGCGCGAAGCCGCCCTGCGCGCCCGCCGCATCGGTCTCGGCATCATGGGACTCGGCGATCTCATGTTCAACTGCCGCATCCGTTACGGTTCGGACGAGGGTCAGGAATTCGCCGCGCAGGTCATGGAATTCGTCCGCTATCATGCCATGCTGCAGAGCATTGAGCTTGCCGAAAAACGCGGCGCTTTCCCGGCGCTGAAGGGCTCCGTCTATGATGCTGATAATTTCCGCTGGACTGTCCCGCAGCCGCTCAAACCTTACACCCGCGACTGGAACCGTCCGGCTTTGGATTGGGATGCCGTCCGGAACGGTATTCTTGCCCACGGCATCCGCAACGCCGCGCAAACGACCATCGCCCCGACCGGCACCATTGCGACCGTGACCGGCTGCGAAGGCTACGGCTGCGAACCGGCTTTCGCCCTGGCTTACATCCGCCATATGAATGACAACGGCAAAGACGTTCTGCTCAACTACGCCAGCCCGCTCTTTGATAAGGCATTGAAAGACGCCGGGATTGACGAAGAGAAGCGTCAGGAAATTGTTGACCGTGTGATGAATGAAGGCACCTGTCAAAATATTGAGGATCTGCCGGCGGAGATTCGCAACACCTTTGTCGTCTCCTCCGACATTCTGCCCGAAGAGCATGTCGCCATGCAGGCGGCGCTGCAGGCTTTTGTGGATAACAGCCTCTCGAAAACCGTCAACCTGCCCGCCGGCTCCACCGAGGAAGACGTCGCCAAAGTCTATATGCAGTCCTGGAAACTCGGCTGTAAGGGGACGACGGTTTACGTCACCGGTTCCCGCGATAAAGTCGTCCTTGAGACCAAGTCCACCATGGAGAAGAAGAAGGACGGGGTCGATGTCCTGCCCGCTGACGTGAAGATCTCCGAACCGGAACAGGTGCAGATGCCACTGTGGCATGACAAGAAGAAGGCGCGTCCGCGTTCCCTGATGGGCTTCACCTACCGTTCCGACACGCCCGCCGGCAAGGCGTTCATCACCATCAACGAGAGCGAAGACGGCCAGCCGTTTGAGGTCTTCGTCAACACCGCCAAAGCCGGCACCGAGATTTCCGCAGTTTCCGAAGCCATGGGACGCCTGATCTCCTACATCCTGCGCCTCGCTTCCCCGGTTGAGCCGAAAGCCCGCCTGGAAGAAGTCGGCGGACAGCTCCGCGGCATCGGCGGCGGACGCTCCCTCGGCTTCGGCGCCAAACGCATCATCTCTCTGCCCGACGGTCTCGGCCATACCCTGCAGGATTATCTCAACGAACGCGCCGAACGGGAGGAACATCACGGGCAGGAAGAAATGACTCCCGAAAAGAAACCATTCGAGCCTGCCGTCTCCCCGATGCTGAAGATCGGCGACATCTGCCCCGAATGCGGTCAGGCTTCCGTGATCAATGAAGAGGGCTGCCGCAAGTGCTACTCCTGCGGCTACAGTGAGTGCTGATTGACCCTCGGGAACTTGCTCAACACAGTAACAAATGACCGGGAGCACGTTACATTCCGTATCGTCTCCCGGTCATTTTTCGTCTCTTGCTGTGAATTGCCGGCTTTCCTGCGCCGGTGAAGGTCTACTGCTTGTTGCCGTTCTGATCGTAACAGCGATCACGCGGCGCGGCGGATACGCTCATGACGGAGTGTACCGCCGGTGCAGGAACAAGAACAAACAGAACCGACTTTTTCATTGTATCTCTTTCTAATATAAGAGTCCGGACGGTGATTAGGGTTTCTTCCACTCACCGCTGCAGTAGCAAGCGCACTTGCAATCGTCCCAAAATTGGCAGTCGCCGGCCCTCCCGCATTGGTCCTTGAGTTTCAGGGCAGCTTCACTGCTGCAATCCACACAGCTGTTTGTCTGCGAGGGCGGCAGCAGCGTCAATTCGGAGGTGCCGGGGTTGGTGCCGATGGGGGCCTTGGAGTCGGGTCCCATGATGGCATCGCGGGCGGATTCGGACCAGAACATGATGTACTCATGCTCGCCGTTCTCACCCGTGACCCAGCAGCCGTAGCTGTCGGAGTTGCACCAACGCTTGTTGCCGTTCTGATCATAATAGCGATCGCGCGGCGCGGCGGATACGCTCAGCACGGAAAGCGCCGCGCAAATCAACACGAAAAATAAAAGCCATGATTTTTTCAAGGGTATACCTCCATAAAAAACTAATACGAAATCCCTTTACTTCTATTAAATTGTGTTTTTTTTTGTCAAGAGGTGCGCAGAGATTAATGACAGCGTGAGTTTGACACTTTACCTGTAATTTTACGAGGTAAAGTGCCTTTTCTTAACAAATTAAGTATCAAAGATGGGAATATAAGAGTCCGGACGGTGATTAGGGCGAGGGTGCTGTACTCTTATCCGCCCCATACTACATCATCCTTACCTACCCAATGACCGAAGCACCAGCAAGCGCACTTGCACTCGTCCCAACCTGAGCAGTCGCCCTCACTGGTGGGATGCAAGCAGTCTTCCTTGAGTCTCAGGGCTTTATCATCGCTGCAATCCACACAGCTGTTTGTCTGCGAGGGCGGCAGCAGCGTCAATTCGGAGGTGCCGGGGTTGGTGCCGATGGGGGCCTTGGAGTCGGGTCCCATGATGGCATCGCGGGCGGATTCGGACCAGAACATGATGTACTCATGCTCGCCGTTCTCACCCGTGACCCAGCAGCCGTAGCTGTCGGAGTTGCACCAACGCTTGTTGCCGTTCTGATCATAATAGCGATCGCGCGGCGCGGCGGATACGCTCA
>CAVESB010000030.1:0-20665 GCA_963618265.1 bacterium | reverse complement strand
TATTGATGATTATCGCGGTGATCGTCATTTTAGCAATAGCTGCCTTTTTCGGGATCTATGGCACAAGGATTCAAACCATCAACACTGTCACGCGGTAAAAGCATATTTCACCAACCGCCGCGGCAGATGTTTCTGCCGCGGCAAAAGGTGACATTATTCCGTGTTTTTCAGCCTGTTTGTCATGCAAGCCCCGAACATGCGCGTAGGTCTTTAAGTCCCGACTCGTTGTCGGGTATAATCATCGAAATACCATATCATCTTTTTAAGGAGGGCAAGCCATTGGAAAGCAACTCGATTGATTTAAACACGACCACCGTCGAAATGAAAAATATCGTCAAGATGTTCGGCAAATTCAAAGCCAATGACGGGATTCAGCTTAAAGTGCATAAAGGCGAGATTCACGCAATCCTCGGTGAAAACGGCGCGGGCAAATCCACGCTCATGAACATTTTGTACGGTCTTTATCAACCGACATCCGGTGAAATTTTCATTAACGGTAAAAAGGTCGTCATCAGCAGCCCGAATAAGGCTGTTGAACTCGGTATTGGTATGGTCCATCAACATTTTATGCTTGTTGCTCCTTTTACCGTTACGGAAAATATCATCCTCGGCGCCGAGCCGCACAAATCCCTCGGCCGTGTCGATTATAAGAAAGCCCGTCAGCAGGTCGTTGAGATTTCTCAGCGCTACGGTCTGAACGTGGACCCGGACGCGAAAATTGAGGATATTTCGGTGGGTATGCAGCAGCGTACCGAAATTCTGAAGGTGCTGTACCGCGGTGCCGACATCCTGATTCTGGATGAACCGACTGCCGCCATCACCCCGCAGGAAATCGAAGAGTTGATTCAGATCATGCACAACCTTACCGCTGAAGGTAAGACTGTCATCCTCATTACCCATAAATTGAAGGAAATCAAGGAAGCGGCGGACTACTGCACTATTATCCGTCAGGGCAAGTACATCAACACCGTGAAGGTTGACGAAGTGGACGAAAACGATCTCGCTTCCATGATGGTCGGCCGCAATGTTGAATTCGTTGTTGATAAGGAAGACAAGGTGCCGGGTGATGTCGTTTTGGATGTCGAGGATCTGCACGCCTTGGACTATCGCGGCATTGAAATCGTTAAGGGGCTGAACCTGAAAGTCCGCCGGGGAGAGATCATCGGTATCGCAGGCATTGACGGCAACGGACAGACGGAACTTGTGGAAGTGCTGACAGGTCTGCGCAAGGCGACCTCCGGCAAGATCACGATGAACGGCAAAGATGCCTTCAACAAGATGCCGAAGGCGCTCTTCGACATGGGGGTTTCCTCCATTCCTGCGGATCGCCAGAAATACGGTCTGGTGCTGGAGTTTTCCAACGCCAACAACATGGTCATTCAGAACATCGACTGTGCGCAGTTTTCCAGGAACGGCATCCTGAATCCGAACGAGATCAACGCGCATGCGTGTGATCTGGTGAAGAAGTTCGATATCCGTCCTGCCGGCTGCGCGCAGCAGCCCTCCGGTTCGCTTTCCGGCGGCAACCAGCAGAAAGTCATCATCGCCCGTGAAGTAACGAATGACAAGGATCTTCTGATCGCGGTCAACCCGACCCGCGGTCTGGATGTCGGCGCAATTGAGTACGTCCACCGTTACATCGTGGAACAGCGCAACAAAGGCAGAGCGGTACTGCTCGTTTCCTTTGAACTGGATGAAGTCATGAGCCTTTCCGACCGTATCGACGTCATTTTCGATGGAAAGATCGTCGGTTCCGTTGCCGGTAAGGACGCGGATGAAAAAGAACTCGGTCTGATGATGGCAGGGGGCAGCGCAAAATGAACAAAACAAAACAAAGTTTTTGGCTGAAATTGACCAACAGCTCGGTTTTCTACACGATTCTCTCGATTATTTTCGGGTTCGTCGTCGGGGCAATCGCGCTGCTGATCGCGGGTTACAACCCGATCACATCCTACGCTGAGATGGGAAACCGCATCTTCGGCAGTGTAAAAGGGATGTCTTACAGTTTCATTGAATACGCGACGCCGTACATCCTGACCGGTCTTTCCGTCGCGTTCGCTTTCAAGACAGGCGTCTTCAACATCGGCGCCGAAGGTCAGTATGTTGTCGGTTCCATCAGCGCCACGCTCATCGCTATCTTCGTACCGGCTCCGAAATGGCTGCTGGTTCCGCTGTGTCTGCTGGCCGCGATGCTCGCAGGCGCCCTTTGGGGTGTGCTTGTCGGCTGGCTGAAAGTCAAATTCGGCGTGAATGAAGTTCTGAGCATGATCATGTTCAACTGGATTGCATACTATCTTTCCAACTTCATTGTGAAGCTCAAGGCTGTGGAAGTCGGCGGCGGAAAAACCTGGACGAAGATTATTCAGGACAACGCGAAGATCACGCTTCCCGACCTGAACCATACGCTCTCCTCAAGAGTTCACGCCGGCATTTTCATTGCCATTGCCGCAGTCATTATCATCTACATCATTATTGATAAGATGACGCTTGGCTACCGCCTGAAGGCAGTCGGCTATAACCGTTTCGCGGCGCAATTCGCGGGCATTGATGTTGACAAAAACATTCTGATCGCCTTGGGTATCTCCGGTGCGCTGGCCGCCCTGGGCGGCGCGATTCAGGTGATGGGCGTAACCTATAAGGTCAGCCAGTTCGCCGGGCAGGAAGGCTATGGCTTCAACGGCATTACTGTCGCGCTGATCGGCAACTGCAACCCGTTCGGTGTTCTGCTCGCCGGGTTCTTCTTCGGCGCGATGAAATTCGCCGGCCTGCGTTTCGGACCTCCGTCTGAAGTTGTTGACATTATGATGGGCTGCATCACGTTCTTCATCGCGATTTCAAGCCTGCTGAAAGAAATATTCACCAAAAAGCAACAGAATGGAGGGGCAAACTAATGGAGCAATTCTTTACAACTCTGGGCATCATTCTGAATGCGACTCTCATGTATACGCCCCCGCTCCTCTACGCGGGTCTCGGCTCCTGCTTCTCCGAAAAGGCCGGTGTGATCAACATCGGTATTGAAGGCATGATGACGGTCGGCGCGTTCACCGGATCGGCGGTCTGCTACTTTACGGGGAATCCGTGGCTCGGATTCCTGTGCGCGGGGCTGGCAGGCGCACTCTTCGGTCTGCTTCACGCTTTCGCCTGTGTGACCTGCAACTCCGACCAGACTGTTTCCGGTACGGCGATCAACTTCCTCGGCTCAGGTATCGCAATCTTCGTCTGCCGTCTGCTTTTCTCCGGCAACACGGAGACGCACCCTGTGGACAACAAGCTGCCGCGCATCCTGAACGGCTTCTTTGAGATGATGGCCACGAAGTTCCCGGATGGCATCGGCAAACTGTTCATGAAAAACAGCTTCCTGGATCTGGTGTTCAACACCTACGCCTCCACTTACATCGTCTTCCTTCTGGTCTTTATCAGCTGGTTCGTCTTCTTCCGCACCCGCTTCGGCATGTGGCTGCGCGCTGTCGGTGAACATCCGCATGCCGCAGACACGCTCGGCATCGACGTCATCAAGACGCGCTATATCTGTGTGATCCTCTCCGGCTTCCTTGCCGGTCTCGGCGGCGCGTCCATCACGCTGGCAACGGTCTCCGCGTTCCGTCCTTCCATTGTCATCGGTCAGGGCTTCATTGCCATCGCCGCTGTCATCTTCGGTAAGTACACGCCGCAGGGCACCATGCTGGGCTGCATCCTCTTTGGCTTCTGCAACGGTCTCCGTCAGATCGTCCCGCAGTCGGTTATCCCGGTGAACCTGATCTCTATGCTCCCGTATATCGTGACCATTCTGACCCTGGTTCTGTTCGTTGGCAAATCCCACGTACCTGCGGCTTCCGGCAAACCGTATTACAAGTCGAAGTAAATCACAGCTTCACGAACCCCGGCATTGCCGGGGTTTTTTGTTTCCCCTTTCCGGGCTGCGCGGTTATAACCCCGCCGCCCGCTGTTCATTCGGCGCATGTTTTTTGCAAACTCCTCTTGAAACACTTACCAAAGCGTGATATCATAATCAAAAAAGAGGTTAGTTATTACTAATATCTATGCGGATTAGAGACGACCGGGGAGCATCAAAGGAGCTGTGAATGTGTATGGCTGAAAACAGGACGGATTGTGTCATGCTCGGAAGCGACGGAAAAATCGGTTTTTTCGCGTCTTTACTGCGCGGATTTTATCGAATTTCCGGCGCGAAAAAGGTATTCGCTCTGCCGGAGGATGAGATCCGAAAGGCCATCGCGAAGCAGAACCGCGGACGCGGCGTTTTCATGCCGTCCGACAACAAAGCGCATTATGAGATGAAAACGCTCAACGGCTTCCCGTGCCTGATCGCGCGGGAAAATGCCACGCCGTCGGAGCGCGCGATTCTCTACCTGTACGGCGGAGGAATGGTCTTAGGTCCCGACAAGGGCGACCTGCCTGTAATGCGCAAAATGATGAAAGATACCGGCTGTGATGTCTGGTTTCCCTTCTATCCCCTTTGTACGGATCATTGCATAACAGAAACCTACGCCATGGTTTATGCATGTTACCGTGAAATGATCGGCATCTACGGCGGCGGGAATGTCAGCACATTCGGCTTTTCCTCCGGCGGGATGTTGGCACTCGGTGTCGCGGCACATAACAACGCGCAGCCCGAACCCCTGCCGCAGCCGCGGCATATCGCCGCCGTTTCCCCGGGAGAGGTGCCATGGAATGATGAGGAAAAAGCGCGAATGAAAGCCTTGAACGAAAAGGATGTCTCGCTTGATTATGCCTTTATGCTTCTTGTCGAGAAATTCATGCGCCACGGACAGGAGAATGTGCCGGATTATATGATTTCCGGATCGCGCGGCGATTTCTCCGGCGTGGGCGACATTCAGTTCACCTATTCGAGCGATGAGGTGCTTTTCGGGGCACTGCCCGAGTATGAGGAAGCCTGCCGCCGTGCGAATGTCCCCTACACCGCCTGCGCCAGAGCGAAAATGGTTCACTGCTACTGTATGCTGCCTTACTTCAAAGAGGCAAAAGAGGATTTTGCCCGAATCGCAGCGTTCCTGAAAAAGTAAAGGGCGGCCTGTGAACGTTCCCTTGAGCGACAAACCGACCCGGTCTGAAAGGACGGAGGAACAATGAAAGACGATGAATTGCAATTTGATCGCTCCTGCCATGTGATTTATTCCGGAGCCTGCAAGCGGGAGATTCTAAAGAAGATCGACCTGCGCTGTCCTGAAGAAGAACGCGAGTCGGTCTGGGAAAAGATTCAACAGCGGTTTGTCGATTACCTCTCGGATTGGCGCACGGATCTTGGCGGCAGAGCCAATTTCCACAACGGCAGAGGCGGAACCTACGACTGCATTGCCATCATGAGCTGCTATGCCGTCTGTCGGGATGTGATGACCTTTCGTGACATTGAGGAGATGGAGGAGAATCTGATTCTGCCCACGTTCCGCGTCCTCTCAAAGTTCGTCGACTGCAACAAACCGTTCTGGCGTCGCTTGATGTATCAGGCGTTCGCCCGTGCGAAGCGAGCCTGCGACCGTTGGCACGATTACGAGATGAATGTCGCGCCTTACGATGCCGGGAAACCGATTTATTATGAATTCACGGCTTGCCCGGCGGCGGAGTTCGCGAAAAAGTACGGACTGACGGAGATCATGCCTGCCCTGTGCAACGTGGATTACGCAGCAATGGAGCTGATCCATGCCCGCCTCATTCGCACAAGCACCTGCGTGAACGGCTGTAAATGCGACTATACCATCTGCGGAGACAGAGATGAATTCATCAGCAAACACCCCGAATACCGCGATGAGGCGGGGTATCGCCGCAATCAATAAAGGGAGCAGAGACAAAAAGGAGCGAATCATGCTGAAATACGGAATTCTCGCCAAAGGGATCGAATGGATGTGCTTCAAGCCCGCACTCGAAGCGCTGAAAAAGATTCACCCGGATATGGACATGCCGGCCTACAAGAAGAACGTCAAGAAAGAATTCAAAGCCATGCTCGAGCGTACACCCGACATCGGCGGCAGTTCCCTTGAGATGAATTTATACATTGCCGCTTTCGTATTTTCCCTTTATAAAGCCGCGCCGGAGATCATTACCCCGGAAACCGTGGATGCCATGGTCACGGCGGTATTTGAATCGCCTTTCATTGTGAAGATCCATAAAAACAAAAAATGCACCCTGTTCACCGATAGGGCGCAGGACAAGAAACTGCTTGAGAGCAGGGCGAGCCAAAACTCGAAGTACGAGCTTGACTGGAAATTTGATTATCAAAAGGGCACGGATGAGTTTTACAATACCTACACCGAATGCGGCATTTGCAAACTGGGCAAGCGGGAAAATTGCTTCACGTTCGTCCCCTGCCTGTGCAACATGGATGAGCGGAGCTATCGGCTTGAGGGCGGACTGCTTCAGCGCACGAAAACGCTCGCTAACGGCGATGACTGCTGTAACTTCCATGTGACGAGAATCGTGAAGGAATAACCCATGAAATGGCTCATCATCCCTGCCTTCTGGCTTTTGTATTGGGGCATTTGCTTTCTCTGTACAGGCACGGATCAAAAGAACCTCCTCGGCCTGCGTTCCTATCCTGACGTTGTGCAAGAATCCGTCCGTGCGCACTTTGGGAATAAGGTTCCGAAGGAAAAATCCGTTCCCGTCATCCTGCTGAGCAATCTTCTGCTTTTCACCCTTGTGTTTTCCGCGCTTGGGCTGATATTTCGGAACGTCCTCGCTTTTGACGGATTCCTTTCGGCGTTTCGCTGTTTCCTCGTGCTCGGGGAGGGATTGGGCGTGTTCGACCTGCTGGTGATTGACCTGCTCTGGTGGCGCAATACCGGGCGTATCCGCTTCTCCTTCCTGCCGGAGAAAGCGCTTTATCAGGATCCGTCGAAGCACATCGACTCATTCCTGCGCGGCATCCCGCTCTTTGCCGTAATCGCTGCATTGAGCGCGCGGATCGTGACACTGATTTGAATCGGAGCTGATGATGAAGCGATACCTGACGGAAACAACGATGCTGGATTTCTCCCATCCGTCGATACAGAATCTGATCGCACGGCAAGGCTGGCGTTCGCTCGGAGAGTTCGAGCGGATCAAGGCGATCTATGATTACGTCCGCGACACGATTCTGTTCGGCTACAACAGCGATGACAGCCTGCCCGCTTCAGCGGTGCTTGCGGACGGTTACGGTCAGTGCAACACGAAAGGGACGCTCTTCATGGCACTGCTGCGCGGCTGCGGCATTCCCTGCCGGGTCCACGGCTTCACCATTGATAAGAAACTGCAAAAGGGTGCGATGACGGGGCTTGTGTACGCGCTCGCGCCGAAGAACGTGTTCCACAGCTGGGTTGAGGTTTGTCAGGACGGCGTGTGGTACGAGCTGGAGGCTTTCATTTTGGATAAGGCATATTTGGAACGCCTGCAGGCGGCGTACCCCGATTGCGAAGGTCCGTTCATCGGGTACGGCGTTGCGGTTCGTGACTTCCGGCACCCTGTGATCGAGTTCAACCGCAACAATACCTACATCCAGAGCGAAGGCATCAACCGTGACTTCGGCGTGTACGACAGCCCCGACGCATTGCTTCAAGAACATCATCAGGAAATGTCTCCCCTGAAGGCTTTCCTCTACCGCAATCTCGGCCGCCGCTTGATGAACGCGAATGTAAAAAGAATCCGAAACGGGAAATAAAAACCCGGCAAAGCGTCAAAACCGGGTTGATATGTCCCCCAATATCGGACACACGGTATTGGCGTACATATCAGATAAAGGGGCAATAATCGCCCTTTTATTCCCCTGCTCCCGATGCTTCCGCTTGAGCTTTGAGCTCTTTCAAGACAAAATCCGGGATGAAAGGTTCGCCTGCCCCGCGCAGTTCGGCATAAGGGACGACGAAGAAGAAACAGCGGCGCAGCTCCTCTGTCGGGTCATCGTAATAGTTCAGCCCCCAGATGCCGTCGAAGCGCTCGTATTCAAATTCCATGATCCCGCCTTCCTGCCATGGATCCAGCACACGGATGATGTCCGTCTCCGGGTCGTATCCGGTGACGACTGCCATGTGATTCGCGCCGAAAGGTGTCCATTCCACTTTCGTCAGGACGAGCAGCGGGCCGTAACGTTCCAGCGCCGCCAGTAATTCATCTTTGTCGCTGTCGGTACGCATTCCGAGATAATAACCCATCTCCGCCAGCTCATCTTCGGTATCGGTGATGTTCAGTCCCGAATCGGGGCGGAATGTCCCTTGACGGACGTTGCTGTCGATGAGTTCCTGCGCACTCATCAGCGGATATTCAGCTTTATAGGTATGCCAGAATTCCAGAACCATTTGCATTGCGGCGGCGGTGCAGCCGGTGTTGATCCGCTTCCCCTTGTAGCGAATGTCCGCCTGTGAGACAAACCCGACTTCGTACCACAGCGAACCGTGAAAGAACTCCGGACCGAGTGTCGGTGTGGGAGTCGGTCCGAATGTCGGCGTTGGGGTGAATGTCGCGCTCGGCAGCGGTGTCTGCGTCGCGGTGGGCGTTGCGGTCGCTGTTTCCGTCGGCAGGGAGGCGGTGAAGGTCTCGGACAGCGTCACGGGATCGAGCGGCTTCGGGATGTTGCAGGCGGCAAGAAGGAGCAGCAGGCAGATTGGGAAGAGCGGTGAAATTCGTTTCATGCATTGATTATAATAAAACTCCGCCGAGCGGCGGAGTCAATTGAGCGGCTAACGAGATTCGAACTCGTGTGAACACCTTGGAAGGGTGTCGTACTGCCATTGTACGATAGCCGCCTATCTGGTCTTTATTCTAACATAATTTCCTTTTTTGACAAGGAAAATTGTGATAACCCGCGCTGAAAGTGCGGTATGATTGTAAAAGAATTTTACATCCGCATGGAGGCGCACGATGAAAGATGAAAATAACAGAAAATCCGAACTGAAAACGTGGCAGAATGTCCTGCTTAACCTTGCGATCCCGCTCGTTATTGTCGCCGGGCTGGCAGGGATTCGCGACTTGTACGCGGTCGCGTTCAAGGGAACGGATCCGTCTCTCCTGATCCGCGTCTCCCTGTATCTGCTTGCCTGTCTCGGGTTTCTTTTCGCCGTCACGGATCGGAACGGGAAAAGTCTCTCACGATACAGGGCGGCGGTGTTTGTTTTCAGTGCGGCGTTGCTTGTGTCCGCGATTACGCTGCCTTTTAATGAAACCGCCCGCATGGGGAGCCTGCTCCTCTTCGGTCTTGTCCTCGCCTTTGGAATTCTGATTGAGCAAAAGCGCTACGCCTTCTGGCTGATCAGCGGTGCGCTGGTTCTTTCCGTGATCCTGATGAGTGCGTATATCGATATTGATGCCAACCTTTACAGCCGATTCGCTTATGTGACCCTGAGCTACGGCTTCGCTGTCTTCTATTGGTTCCGTTTTTCGCGGACTGAGCCGAAAAACGAAGAAAAGGCGAAGGTTCCGTGGCGCAAGCGGAAGCGTGAGCAGAAATAAACGATACCACGGGAGGACCCATGATGAAATACTTTGAAAAAATGATGCCGATCCTGCAGCGTGCGATTGAAACGCAGGAACCCGTCCTGAAACAGGCGGCGGAAATGATTGCTGATGCGGTGCAGGCGGATCACCTGGTCTATGTCTTCGGTTCCGGTCATTCCGGGATTCTCGCGGAAGAATCTTTCTATCGTGCCGGCGGCTTTGTCCCCGTCTGCCCTATCTTTGCGCCGGGGCTGACTTGTCAGACGCGCCCCATTCCTTTAAGCTCTCTGGTCGAACGCCGTTCCGGATACGCACAGCAGCTCCTCGATAACTTGAATTTGGAACCCGGTTCTGTCCTGATCGTACATTCCAACTCCGGCAAGAACGCTGTACCGATTGAAATGGCGGATCTTGCCCGCCGACGCGGGCTGAAGGTGATTGCTGTCGTCAACGCGGAGCAGTGCCGTCACTCATCTTCCCGTCATCCCGAGGGACTGAAACTCGTGGACGCCGTGGATTTGGTGATCGACAACTGCGGCGAATTCGGCGATGCCTGCGTGCGCTTTGATGAGATCGCTGAAGTCGCCGGATGCACTTCCACGGTTGTCGGCGTCGCCCTGCTGAACGCGGTATGGGTCGAGGCGGTTCAAATTCTCATTGAGCGTGGCGTCAATCCGCCGATCTTCCGCAGTACGAATGTGGACGGCAACAATGCCGAGGATTCCAACCGTCAATGGATGGAGCATTACGGCAGACGCTTGCTCTATCTCTGAACAGGAAATATCATGAAGATCTTTCTGTGTGACAGCAGCGTGCCGCAGACAGCGCGGCTTGACTTTGATGATAATGACAATTTGCGGGAGATCGCTGTGCTCGGTGAGTTCGGTTCTGACGGCGCGATTCATCCCGCTTCGCCGGCGTTGCTTGCCGGGGCTCGCGAACTCGTTGATCGGCGCGGGAAGAAGACTGAGCTGATTCTCATCGGCGATGGGCTTGTTGAGACAGCCCGCCGCTATTATGCCGACGGAGCTGACCGCGTTTTTGTGTATGACGATCCGCTGTTGAAGGCTTTCGACTTTGAACGTTATGCCGTCGTGTTGACGCATTTCCTCACGAATTACCGACCGTCTGTGTTGCTTGTGAACAACACCCCGATGGGGCGCGCACTCGCTTCCCACGCCGCGGCGTTCGCGGAAACAGAACTCACAGACGGCGGCTGCTTTCCGGTAGGCACCGCCTTCAAACCGGATCCCGCCCGAAAGGGGGAGCTGATTATCTGCGAAATCCCGGATGAATTGATGAACTGCTGAGATTTTGAGCGGACGATTTCATAAAGCTGCGGACAGCCAACATGCTGTCCGTTTTTTATTCTCTTACGGACGGAGCTGATGCGTTCCCGTCCATCCGCCAATACAGGAAGCCGCGCCTCAGTAACTGCGGGCGCAGGTCAATTTGATAACCGGCGGAGCGCAGCTCGCGGGCGGCGGCGGTGAAAAGGGAGCGCAGACCGTAGCTGCGCATAGGCGACTGATTGCGGCAGGCGGCTTTCCAGCGTTCCATGAACTCATAGATCTCTTCCCCCGGCACCATGCGGTGAATATAGTTTTTCGTCAATACCGGCTGAAAAAGCTCCGGCTCGAAACCCATGTGAAAATTCGTGCTGAAGAGGTATCCCTCCCTGACGACGGGATAGGGCGCGGCGGCTGAACGGCGGATGACATTCGCGGTCCAGACACTGCCGAAGGGGTTGGAAGTTCCCTCAAGCAGCATACCGCCGGGAATGAGCTGTTCGCCGAGCTGTTGAATCGGCTCCGCCCACTCGGCTTCGGTATACTGACGCAGTACATTGAAGGCGCGGATCAGGCGAACCTTCTCGCCCGAAAGCAGCGGCAGGTTGAATCCCCCAAGGCGGAAAAACGTATTCTCGTCCTCATACGGCTTGCCCATTTTGACCCGCTCGGGGTCGATCTCCACGCCGAGCACCGGCAGGGAGGGGTTCTGAACGCGGAAGCGTTCCGCCGCTTCCAGTGTCGTGAACGGCTCGAAACCGTAGCCCAGATCCACATAAAAACTGCGCGTCCCGTCCCCGTCCCGCATACGGATCAGCTGCCCTTCGGTCAGGAGCATGAAAATATCCGAACGGCGCAGACGGTTGCGGGCGGTCTTGCCGCGGGTCACCTGTCCTTGCGGACGGTAAGGCGCGGCTTTTTTCGGCGCGTTGGCTTTCACTTTTCGCTTCCCGCAGGCAATTTCCGCGTCAGCACCAATGCCAGCAGCAGTGCCGCGACCCCGCCGGAGAGCTTCGCCGCCAACAGCGCGGAGACCAACTGCGGCTCCACCGCGGCGCAGAAGCCTAAATGCGCGGAGAGGGCATCGGCAGCAGAGACGAAGAGCGCCGCGTTCACGATGAGCGAACGGCGATCCATGTCCCGTACCGCCGCCAGAGAGGTCGTTACGGAGAAAATGCTCATCACCATCGAAGAGATGCCGCAGTCATTCATGCGCAGTTTTGTGCCGAGTGCCGCCAGGGGCTTTTTCAACAGGGCAGTCACGATGCCCATGAACGGCAGGGAGCCGAGCATGGCAATGCCGCACATAACTGCCGTCGTCATCGCTTCCTTCATCGACATCAGCCCCGGAATGAGCGCAAACCCCGTCAGGTATTCCACCGTGCCGAGAACTGCTCCGCCCACGCAGAGCAGACGGATAAACCACGCGAAGCCGTTGAACACGCGGATCATGCGCGGCGTGTTCAGGCGGATACCGATCATCATCAGAACCGACAGCAGCATCAGCGGCAAGCTCTGCCAAATCGTTTCCAAAACACTCAGCCCGCAGGCCGCCCCGCCGATGATGAGACCAACCGGCATGGCGATCAATCCGTAAATCGTGCCGAGGGCAAAATCCGCGGAGGTGCGTTTGTCCGCCAGAGAGAAACCCACGGGAATGGTGAAACTGACCGTGCAGCCGAATATGGACGCGGCAATGATGCCTGAATATAATGCAACCCGGCGGTCAATGCCGAGTTCCATCGCCAGCGGATAACCGCCCATGTCAATGGCCAGCAGGGATGCGGCGATGGCGGGATCAATGCCGATTTTGATAAAGAGCGGAGAAATAAACGCCTGCAGTCCTTTCGCCATCAGCGGCGACAGAACCAGAATACCCGACATGCCGGCGGCCAATGGTCCCAGCAGATCAAATCCTTCGTCAAAACGCTTTCCGAGACCGAAGCGGTTTCCGAGGAGTTTGTCGATTCCGCCCAGAACGGCGCAAACCGCAAGCGTCCGCATGATGATCAGGTTCATAAAAAAATCTCCGTTGTCTCAGTCTCAACATTCTCGCGCAGGACATGCGAGTGAAAATAACCCTGCTGTTGATAACGGCAGGGAGGGATTGCCCGACGGGTAGCGGGCAATCCCTCCGCGATGTGCCTCACAGGGCGCGTGAGGCGGTCTGTTGACTGTTATTTGACCGCTTCGGCGACGACGTTGCCGTAACCGAGGAGGTCTTTGGTGAGCTGCTGCGTGCGGCCTTCGGCGTAAACACGGAGAACCGGTTCGGTGCCGGACGGGCGGATGAGGAGCCAGCTGTCGTCATCCATGATGTATTTCACGCCGTCAATCGTGCTGATCTCAGCAACGCCCACGCCGCCGATTTCCTTCGGCGCATTATCGGTCAGGTACCTGATCATTTCCTTCTTCGCGACGGGACGCGCCAGGCGCTGATCGGTGCGGTCATAGTACGCCGGCCCGTATTCAGCCAGCAGTTCATCAACCATGACGGAGAGCGGTTTGTTCGCGTAGGAAATCATTTCAGCCATAAGCAGCCCCATGATGATGCCGTCGCCTTCGGGAATGTGTCCCTTGAAGGAAATACCGCCGGATTCCTCGCCGCCGATGAGAACATCGCGTTCCATCATGTGATCGGAAATGTGATTGAAGCCAACCGGCGTTTCAAAAACCGGCAGACCGTATTTCTTGCCGATGCGGTCGATCATGCGGGTGGTGGAAACGGTGCGGACGAGTGCGCCGTCCAGACCGCGTACCTCATGCAGGTATTTTGCGGAAAGCGCCATGATCTTGTGCGGATCCACGAAGACGCCGCGGTCATCCATGGCGCCGGTGCGGTCGGCATCCCCGTCCGTGGAGAGACCGAAGAAGCCCTGTCCCGCGCCGATGGCAGCGGCACTCGCGCCGAGGTAGCGTGCGATCGGTTCGGGATGAATTCCGCCGAAGCCCGGGTTCACTTCATTGCGGATCTCGTTGACTTCCGCGCCGGTTCCTGCAAGCAGGAAGTTGATAATGCCGCGCCCGGAGCCGTACATGGAGTCGACAACGATGCGCATTTTCGCCGAGTGATTGGCAATGATGTCGAAGTTGATGAGTTTATGAATATGCTCACCGTAAGCGACGAGCGGATTGAAAGTCTCGACGAGGCCTTCTTTCTTCGCGTCGGCGAAGCTCATCATCTTCGGCTTGATGCCTTTTTCCTCATTGGCGTTCAGGCAGGCCTCAACAATGTCGCATTGTTCCGGCAGTGCGGCACCGCCGTACGCGGCCTTGACCTTGATGCCGTTGTAGCGGGGCGCGTTATGGGACGCAGTGATCATCACGCCCGCGACCGCGCCGAGGTGCTTGACCGCAAAACTGACGATCGGTGTCGGTGAATAGGTCTGCGAATACATGACGCGGTAGCCGTTCGCCGCAAGAATCCGCGCGACTTCCTGCGCGTAGACGTTGGACATGAAACGGGTGTCGTACCCGACAACGACCAGATCCTTATGTGGAATGACATCAACTTTTGAGAGCTTTTCCCATTCATCGGTCGCGATCGCGTCCGCAATAGCCTGGGAGACCGCCTGAACATTTTCAAAGGTGAATGTGTCGGAAATTACCGCACGCCACCCGTCAGTGCCGAAAGAAATAGCCATGATACCTCCTGATTTGGGAAACAGACCCGTATGTGAAATCTGTTGAAATGTATTATACACGCTTATTACGGATGCCGCTCAGAAAAGTATTCCCGGGGCAAACAGTCGCACAGACAATCGCGGATTGGCGCGTTTTTTGCACGATTAACCAATGAATATTGTTGTCGATTACAGAAAGAGAGTGTGCTATGAATACAAAATCCATTCCGCTGATGTTATCCGTTCTGCTCGCGTTGTGCCTGGCTTTGACTTCCGCTGTGTATGCCGAAGATCTTTTCTTCTCCGCCGATCCGTTCGGTAAGGAAATTACGGCAACGGAGACAGAAACCCCGACCCCGACTCCTACCCCGACTGCTGACGTTTCGCCTGTGCCGCAAACCGCGACTGCGCAGCCGACAGCTGTTCCCGCCGTTCCGACTGCCCGCCCCGCAGGACCGATCGTTTACAACTTCTTCCGCCTTGAAGATGACTGCTTCACCGGGTGCGGACCGCGTCCTGTTTATCTGCCCGCTACGGGAATCAGCGGAAAAGCGGATCCGAAACCGAGTTCCGTGAATTACGAAAGTACCGCTTACAGCATTGAGCTTCCGTCTGTCAACGCCTCCGCGGATCTGATGATCGTCCCGAAGATTGACGGCAGCTATCCCGTGACCTGGCTCGCAGACAAAGCCGGCTTGCTGGCGGGTTCCGCGCTTCCGGGTGAGGACGGTCAGACCTGGATCGTCGGGCACAACCATATTGACAATGATGAATACGGTCCGTTCATGGATCTCGGCGGTTTGGAGAACGGGGATCGAATTTTTGTGATGGATCATACCGACGGCAGCCGGCTTGTCTATGTCGTATACGACAATATCAAGGTAGCCGCCGACGATCTTCAGGCGGTTTACGCCGCCGCGGATCGTTATCCCAACACCATGACGCTGATCACCTGCGAAGACGAACGCTCCGACGGCGGGTACACCAACCGCCGCGTTGTCTGCGCGAGATCGATGTAATCCGAAAAGAAAGATATATGAAGACGCCGCCTGCGCGGCGTTTTTATATGGCATGTATATTGCACTTGTGTATTACAGAGTAATCGGTTAACAAAGTTGAGAAAGGTCATGTTATGAATATAAAAGCTGTTCTTCGGACGTTGGCAGTCCTGCTTGTTTTGTGCTTTACTTTGACATCTGTTGCCTTCGCGGGCGCGGATGATATCTGTGTTGAAGTCAGCTGGCCTGATGGGGCTGAAACCTCCCCGCTGACGATCGGGCTTTACCAAAATCAGGATGACGCGGAGCCGTTGGCAGTCCTCGTTCTTGACGGTGCCGCGGACGATGAAGGCGAAGCAGAACCCTGGAAGGGACTTCTGATTTGCGCGGTTTCGGGTCTTTCAGAGAACCCGATTATCCGGATTGAGGGAAACATTGACGGTTATGCCTGCTCCTATGAAGACGGTGTTGCTTCCATCCTTGTCGAACCCGTTTCCGCGCTTGAGGACCCCGAAGCGCTTGAAGACAAAACTCTTGATGAAGCGGCGGATGAAGAACTGTCGGAAGAAGCGATCGAGGTGAGCGTCAGCGATTTGTATGAAAGTGAAGAAGCCGACGAGGGCGACAGATGCACAGATGACTCCTGTGGCAGTGATGACAGCACCAGTGGCGGCCAGAGTGGTGACAGCGACACCGGCGGCGACGCCGATACCTCCGGCGGTGACACAGATTCCGGAGACTCCTCCGACACCGACAGCACCACAGTGGATGTCGATGACACCGCTCGCGACACCGACACGATTGACATTTTCCGCCTGTATGGCGGAGAAGACGGCAGCAAAGCCCGCTGCGGCAGGAATTGCGCACTTCCTGCGACCGGCATCAACGGCGTCATTGCTCCCCGTCCGAAGTCTGTGAACTACAGCATCCTCGGTCTGAGCATTGAGCTCCCGTCTCTCGGTGTCTCCGCTGAGATTCTGAATGTCCCGTTTGTTGATGACGCTTACGCCGTGACCTGACTCGGCGGCAACGCGGGTCTGCTTGAGGGTTCCGCCATGCCGGGCGAAGGTCAAACCTGGATCGCCGCACATAACCACATTGACGCGGAAGAATACGGCCCGTTCGCCAATATCGGAAACCTGAACAGCGGTGACCGTGTCTTCATTGCCGACCATACCGATGGCACGATGACGGTTTATGAAGTCTATGCCAATCTGAAAGTCGCCGCTGATGACGCTGAGTCCGTTTACGCCGCTGCCGATGAATACGCAGACAGCTTGACGTTGATCACCTGTGAAGACGAGCGTGTTGACGGCGGATACGCCAACCGCCGTATTATCTGTGCGAAACCGCTGTAATAGACATGACCGATCCTGTCAAAGTGCCGCCCTGCGCGGCACTTTTTTGCTGTCTGTTTCCCTGATATAATAGCGGTATGAAACGACTGTTTTTTCTTTTATTGGCTTTATGTATGGTGATTCCCGCGGCGGCGGCGGATGTTGTCACCGATATCACCGCAGCTGTCACGATTACGGAGAAAGGAACCTACCGCCTTTCCGGGATGATTAACGGCACGGTCATCGTTGACGCGGGCAAGTCGGCCGGGGTGGAGCTTCTCCTTGATAACGTCACGATTGACAGCGCGGATTCTCCCGCGGTTTGGGTCAAGAGTGCAAAAAAAGTCACCCTCACGCTTGTCGAAGGTACGGACAATTCTTTTACCAACGGCGGGAAATTCAGCGGGGAGGAAGACGCCGCGCTTTATGCCAAAGACGATTTGGTCATTGACGGCGGCGGTACGCTGATTGTGAACTCTCCCGCGGGTGACGGCATCAATTGCAGGGATGAGCTTGTCATCAAAGACGGCACGCTTACGGTCACGGCGGCTTCCAACGGCATTATCGGCAAGGAGGGCTTGACAGTCGGCGGCGGTATCATCACGGTGAACGCCGGGAATGACGCGCTCCGCGTGAAGGATGCCGGCGCGCTTCTCACGATCAGGGCGGGACTTCTTTCCCTGACCTCGGGCGGGGACGGCATCAGTGCCGGCGGAGATCTGAATATTGAAAATGGATTCTTTGTCATCATCAGCGGCGGCGGCAGTGCGGAGGCTGAAATGAAGCAGGCGCATAACCACCGGGCGGGGAACGGCATTCAGAGCGCGGAGAATGAAGAAAACACATTGCCTTCAGCCAAGGGACTCAAGGCGGACGGCATTCTGACGGTTGAGGACGGGACTTTCCGTATTGACAGCCGGGATGACGCGATACATGCCAACGCGGATGTGAACATTAACGGCGGCAGCTTTGATATCCGCAGCGGTGATGACGCGCTTCATGCCGATAAGACTGTCACGGTCAACGGCGGAAAGATTGATGTGTACCTCTCCTATGAAGGGATTGAGGGGCGCGCTGTGGTCATCAACGGCGGTGAGATCCGTTTGGAATGTGCCGATGACGGAATGAACGCCGCGGAGACTTCCGCTTCGGAAGCCGATCCGAAAGCTCCGTTTGATCCGAATGCGACGGCTGAGATTGACATGACGCTGCCTTCCGTCACGATCAACGGCGGGAATATTTACATTCACTCAAAAACGGACGCGATTGACGCGAACGGAAATATCTTTATCAACGGCGGCAGCACCGTTCTCTGCGGACCTGCGGGCGGCGACACGCAGTCGCTGGACTTCGACGGCGCCGCGATCATCAGCGGCGGCACCTTCATCGGCAGCGGCGCATTGACATGGATGTCTCAGACCTTCAGCGGCGCTTCTCAAGGCGTGATTACGCAGGAAACCCGGGGCAATGCCGACGATCCGCTGCGCCTGACCGACACGGACGGGAATGTGATTCTGGAAACCGTACCTGCGGAAGCTTACAGCCTGGTCATCCTCTCTGCTCCCGAACTCGTTTCCGACGGCACATACCTGCTGAACGGTGAGACCGTGACGGCGAAGTAGCGGACATTCTCCGCCTCTCCGTGCGAACGCTGTTATAATAAGTGCCATGATCAAAGTTGATTTTCATGTACACAGTATCGGGTCGCCTGACTCTGTTTCCAAACCGCAGGATCTGGTTTCGCGTGCGAAACGGATCGGACTGGGAAAATTGGTCATCACCGATCATAACAATATCGCTGTCGCGGCGGAGATTCAAAAGCAATACCCGGACTTCGTCATCGTGGGGGAGGAAATTCTCACCACAAGCGGGGAAATACTCGCGCTTTTTGTTAAGGAACAGCTTCCGAAGGGGATTGAACCCGAGGAAGCTTTCCGTCGTTTACGGGAACAGGGTGCGTTCATTTCGCTTTCGCATCCTTACGCTCATCGGCGTCACGGATGGAGTGAGGCGGAGATGGTGCGTTATCTTCCCTACTTGGACGCAATTGAGATTTCCAACGGACACAACCGGCGGTGGATGAATGAATCCGCCCTCGCGTTCGCCGCTGCACATGGGCTTGCCGGGACGGCCGGCTCGGACGCGCATGGTCTGCCCGAACTCGGCACGATGGGGCTCTCTCTTCCGGCGTTCAACACGGCAGACGAACTGCGCGCCGTCATCAGGCAGGGCACGGTTTTCGGACACGAACATTCGGATATCGTGCGCGTTTATTCCCGCGGCAGTGTCTTCCTGAAGTGGCTGAAACGCAAAACCGGTTTGAAATTATATTGAGTTTTCTTTAAGATGTTGGAATTCTTTCACTTTCTCGTCGATTATCAGCTCTGGATCTATGCGGTCACGGGCGTCTTGGCGCTTATCTATTTAAAGCGCTTGATTTCCGCCTGGCAGGAGCGCTATAACACCATTTTCGGCTTGGAACGTGAGAACGCGCAGTGGCGGCTGAATTCCGCGCTGGCGGTTTTTGTGTTGCTGCTTCTGCTGATTGCCGCAGAATTTGTGCTGGTGACTTTTGTGATTCCCGAATGGCCGCAGGTGATGGCAACCCCCGCGCCGACTCCCGCCGAAGGGGAAGAAAGTGCGGAAAGTGAAGAAGACATGATGATCACCCGCAATGACGATGCATCGGGACTGACTGTTAATTCCACACCGGAAGGGGCGCAGACATCCGCTGCTACGTCCTCAACCGCTTCCTCCGGCTGTATTGAAGGGCAGCTGGAATGGCTGGAACCCGAGAGCGGTGAGGAAATCTCCGGCAGTTACACGCTGAAGGCGACGGTCAACGTCCGCGATATGGCGTTCTATCATTACGCCTTCTCCCCGGTTGATGATCAGCAGGAGTGGCAGACGCTCTCCGCAGGGAATTTGCCCGTGGTGGAAGGAGAGCTGGGTTTGTGGGCGACAACGCAGGTGGACAACGGCGATTATATCTTGCGCCTGACGGTCTACGACCTCAGCAACACAGCTCTGACGCCCTGCGACATTCGCATCCGGGTCTTTAATGAGGAATAAACGAAGCCTGACGTGAGTAAATAAAAAAAGCGATCAAAAGCACGGCTGGCATTGGGAATTTGTCTGAGGTAAGGATAACAGACTGTACATTAACAATACCGATTTTGCTATCGATATGGCAGATGAGCACCGGTATGATATTGATGCAGTCTTTTAATTTCTATCAGCACGAGAGACCATACCGGGGATTTTTCCTCGGTGCGGTCTTTTTATTTGGCAAAACCACTTGACAAATCGGAAAGTTGCAAATATAATAATGGTGTCACCAAATTGATAGCCAGGAGGAGCTTCATTATGGGAAAAGAATTAGGTTCACGCATAAATGAAACTTTGCAAAAACGGAAAATGACACAAAAAGAATTGGCAGGACGCATTGGAGTAACGGAGGCAGTAATATCCAGATATGTTTCTGGCGACAGAGAACCAAAACCTGAGATGTTGGCAAATATCGCCACTGCTCTCCATACTACATCCGATTTTTTGCTTGGCATTGAACGCGAAGACTTCGACCAGCCAAGAATTTGCCGTTTGATTGCACGGAATGCATCTTCAATGACTGAGCAGGAAAAAAAGGAACTGATTAACGCATTGTTCGGGGAGGGCTAATATTGGGAATTTCTTTATCACATGCAAGATATGAGGAAATTAAGCAGATCGTCGTTGATATGTTCGTAAAATATGATGTTTCCTGTGTACCTGTTAATGGCTTTGAACTCGCAACAAAGATGGGCATTAAGGTTATCCCTTATTCAGCTATACCGGGAAGTAAACGTTGGTTGCTCTTGAAAAAAAGCGAGGACGGCTTTTCAGTAGAGAAAAATATTGGGGAGTGGTATATCTATTATAATGATAAAAAAGACTATGGTCGTATCAACAATACGATCATGCATGAAATAGGTCATATCATC
>CAVESB010000029.1:0-20746 GCA_963618265.1 bacterium | reverse complement strand
TCCCGACGAACGGCGGGCGTTCAATCCGCGCCGCGCGTCAGCGCAATGATTCGCTTTGCGGCGAAGTCACCGGGGCGTTTGCCGGATTGATTCTTCGAAAGCGCGTTTTGCAATATCCTGCACCACTCCCATCAAGACCTCATCCACCGCTGACGCGGTCCCCCTTCTCCTACAAGGAGAAGGCTTAAAGCGCGGGCAATTCATCCCGACGAACGGCGGGCGTTCAATCCGCGCCGCGCGTCAGCGCAATGATTCGCTTTGCGGCGAAGTCACTGTAAGCCACGCCCGACGAAAAAACACGTCGGGCGTTATTGCTCACTCCCCATTCTCCTCCCTGTACCACTTATCAACACACTTCTCCGGCGCGGCAACACTCTCAAATCCGTAATACAGCGCGGCGGCCTGATTATATTCACTTTCGGGATCCTCCCCGATATCCATGCCGGAGCTGCCGGGCGAGGGCAGGCTGCAGGTCGTCACGTTTTCGCCGCTGCCCTTCAGCGGCAGAAGCTCCGCGTCGCGCCGTTCCCATCCGGAACGCACGGCACGGACGCCGTCGATCTCATGATGATAAAACCGGGCCGCGCTCAGGCAGACCAGCAACGCCGCGATCGTCCACAGGGAGCGGGACGCGGGTTTCGGCAGCAGTGAACCCAGCGCGAGCGCCAAGAGCGCACCCGCCCCGAGCAACCAGCAGATCCCTACCGTCACCACCCGCGGCGGCATGTAATCCAGCACGCCGTTGATAAAGAGCACGGCGTGGGCGGTCAAGACGAGGAGCGCGGCGGCAATCAGAAACGCTTTCCGCTCTTTCGCACCGAAGCCCGAGCCGATGCCGAGCAGGAAGAACACGCTCAGGTACACCGCCCAATACTGCCAACGGATGAAAGTATAGCCCTACAGCGCGATACGCACCCATTCGAGAATGGCAGGCAGACGCTCAATCACGCTCTTCAGCAGGGATGCGCCGTCATCGACATGTGCATGCTCCCCTGCCAGCCCGGTCGAACTGCTCAACAGCAGGATCGCCGCGCAGGTCAGGCAGACTTCAAGGAACAGGAAGATCAGCCGTCCGTCCCACTTTTTGCGTACAACACGAAGCCAAATCAGCATGAAGCAGAGGAACGCCGCCAGGGACGCCGCGCCGAGTTCGGAACCGCCGCAGGCGAGAAAACAGCACGCTGCCGCCGGGATCAGGGCGGAGTTCGGCGTGTCTGTCTGTCGGATCAGGCGCAGTGTGAGCGCGGAGGAAACAACCGCCAATGAAATGGCGATGCCGTAGATCATTGTGCCCGCGCCCCAGAACCAGACTTCAAAGATGTTCGAAGCCAGCAGGACAGAGCCGACCGTTCCGCAGCCGGCAAAAACCAGGGAGCGGATCCGTTCGCACGTCGGGAAGAGCGTGTCCGCAAGCAGATACCAACCCAAAAACAGCAGCAGCAGATTCGCGAACAGCACGATATCAATGTAAGGGATCGGGTCGAAGACGCTGTAAAGCGATTTCAAGCCCCAGCTCAGAAACCTTCCGTTATGAGTGAAAAAATCATGTTTCTGTACACCCCAAACACCGTAACGAACCGCCTCCGCGATCTCCCAATAATCATCCCGGCGCAGGGCTTGATTGGCGCAGATGACGGCGAAGAGGACAAGAGGCAGCACAGCAATGAGCGCGGTCACAGGATTCGTGAACGGACATGCGCTTTTCCGTGCGCAGAGCCGATTCCAGAGCAGGAACAGCAGCGCCGTCATTAGGATGAAGCCGCCGATGACGATAAGCTGAATCAGTGAATTGCGCCCGAGCAGTTCCTTGCCGCTGAGGGAGAGGAAAAGCGCGTTCAGCTTTTCGAGGACGTGTTCACGGTACAGGCAGAACGCCCCGCCCACAAAAAGCAGCGCGATCAGGTCGTCAAAGCGCAGGCGCAGGCGTTTCATCGGAACGCCTCACATTGTTCTTCAGCCCGGATGCCGTCGAGGCCGTAGTATTGCGCAATGTTTTTGTTGTAATCCTCGTTCTCGTCCGGGAGTATGTCCGGCACCGAACTGCCGGGAACGGGCAGGCTGCAGGACGTGATCACGCCCTCCGTCCCGCTCAGGGCGCGCAGTTCCGCGTCGCGTTGGCTCCATGCCTCCCGCAGGATGCGCTGCGTTTCAAAATTTTCGTGATAGAATCCGCCAATGCAGAGCAGTCCGCACAGGGCGCAGACGAGGGCAATGGAGGCATCCGCCCTGCCGTGAGGGACCAGCCCGCCGAGCAGGAAGCCCGCGGCGCCGAAGGCCAGCGTCACCCAGCAAATCGGGACGCCGATCACCCGCGGCGGCATGAAGTTGGCAATGGTGTTCACCAGCATGGAAAGGTGCGCCGCCGCCAACAGAATCAGAATCCCGCCCAACATGGCGTTGCGCTGTCCGGGGGTGAGACGGATGCCGAATCCGCAGACAAAGCAGATCCCCGTAAAGAGCGCCAAATACTGCCCGCGGATCAGGGTGAAGCCCCAGAGGGCGTGTGCAATATACGCGAAGTACCCCGGCAATTTGCCGGCGAAAGTCAGCAGTCCGTGCTCCGCATTCGGGTCATAATTACCGCGTTTCATCGCCAATCCCACCGTACCCGAACACAGGAGAATGACCAGCACGCAGAGGCATGCCGTTGCCAAGAGCAGCGTCACAAAGGGATGCGGTCGTTTGTTCCGTACCCAAAGGATGACAAAAAGGGCGAAAAGAAAAATGCCGAGCGACGCCGCGACGAGTTCGGAGCAGCCGCAGGCGCAGACGACGCAGAGCACGGCGAAGACTTTCACACCGGGCTGCCGCCGTTGCGGATAGGCAAGCACCCGGGCGGTCAATGCGGCTGTCCACAGCGTCAGCGCGACACCGTAGCCGTAAATGAACTCTGCCGAGGCCCAGAACCAGACTTCCCAGACATTCGAGGACAGCATGATGAATGATGACAGCCCGGCAAAGGCGATTGCCGCCGCGCCTGTCCGCGCCTCATCCGCGCCGAACTTGACAAGCAGCGTGTGGATGAAGTCGCTCAGTCCGCCGAAGGTCAGCACAAAGCCGACCAGCAGCATGATATCAAGATAAGGCACGGGGTCAAGCACGGCGTAGAAGGCTTTGAGGAACCAGCCGAAGTACCGGCCGTTATAGGTGAAAAAATCATATTTCTGCACGCCGAAGAAGCCGTACTTTTGCGCCTCCCGAACCTCCCAGAGGTCGTCGCGCCGCAGTCCCTGTACCGCGCACAGCCGCGCCAGCAGGACGAAGCCGCCGAGGATGACGAGCCAAACCAAAACCGCGCCAAGCTTCCTGTGCCGTCGGGTCAGGCGGACAAGTCCCGCAATCAGGGCAAGGGCAAGCAACGCCGCCCCGCCGAAGACGATCAGCCGAATGGGAAGATTGCGCCCGAGCAGGTTCTTCCCCGTAAGCGACAGGAACACTCTGTCCAAACTGCCGACCACAGATTCCCGAAAGCGCAGGAACACGCATAAGACAAATCCCGCGATCACCAAATCGCGCACGTATGCATCATTTCTCTTCATAAATACCGCTCAACTTGTGGATCTCATCCATCCTTCCGCTTCAACGGGAGGCTTCAGTGAAAAAAAGGGAGAGCGCGTCATTCGCCGTGCAATCCCGCGAAACGCTCAGCGGCGCGTCCGCCCCACGCCGGGTAATGCCAGAGCTCACGGTCGGCGTGAATGGCAGTCTCAAGGAAAAGGGCTTCCGTCATCCGCCCGTTCGCAAGCGCCGCCTGTCCCATGAGCGCGCGCAGCAACTCATGCCAGACGAGGAGCAATGCCGCTTCATGACGGCGAACCGCGTCCGCGCTGACGGGCTCGCTCTGATAGCGGACAAATTCTTTCAGGCAGTCCGAGAAGACGAAGTGGACGAGGAAATTCTCTTCCATATAGGCATGTGTGTCGAGAAACTCAGCATAGATCCGCTGCCCGGCTTGATAATTGCGCCCGAGGACGCTGAAGCGATCCTCCGCTCCGCCGGCAATCTTCCATAAGAGAGACTCCGCAGCAAGAGACGGCTTCTCAAGGGCAGTGTTGACGGGGGCGATGATCTGTGTCAATATGCGCATATGTTCGGTCTCGTCAGCATAGGTCAGCGAAAGACCGGGCATCAGGCAATCCGCCGCCGCCGCCACCCGTTCAGGCATGGCACGGGTGCGATCCTGCAGGACGGCGATCACGCCGCTGAGGATTTCCTCCCGATGACGGAGGAGATCCCGTGTCCCTGCATCAACGATCATCTCCGTCTCCAGCCATTCCGCCTGCGGGTCGATCTCTGCCTCAAAGCGGCTGAAGCCCGTCGGCGCGGGATTGCTCAGTGCCAGGCGGGCACATTCATAGCAGGAAAGGCAGGCGCTCAGGCTGTAGGCTTGATCAATCTGCCAAAAAGCGCGGGGATGAAAATAGCAGGTCAGGCAGAGAATTTCCGCGCCGTATTTCCGCTGGAGCCGACATTCGCTGAATTCATTGAGGAAAGGACAGCGGCGGGCGGGTTGATTCAGGAGCATCAGACGGTGAACTTCCTCAATCTGCTTCCCGCCGCGGCGCAGGCGGAAGGTTTTCAGCAGTCCGTCCATGACGGGCTTGATCTGCGGATCGTCAATACCGCGCAGCAGCGCAACATGTTCGGCATCAACGTCCACATTCCACATCTGACAGCAGGTTTCAGGGCAGTCCCGGGCGAGACAGGCGAATCCGCGCATCCATGCGGGCGCGGTGACGGTTTGAATATCGTAGCTCATGGGGTTTATTATAATGCATGGGGGATTGGGAAATCGGGCTTGGCTTACAGTGACTTCAGGGCAAATGAAATCACTGCGCTGACGCGCATCACGGATTGAACGCCCTCCAACCCACCCCACGAGACAATGAGCAATGATACCCACGGTTGAACGATTATCGAACGCCATTGCTGATTGCTCATTTCCTCCCCCTGTTCCCTGCTCCGCGTTTCTGCTATAATCAATAGCAGGAAAACGATTTGGAGGAACATGAGCATACAACTGCCTTACGGACTTTGGAAGGGCGTGATTTCCCCGGAAACGGTCGCGAAGCGTGCCCGAATCAACACCTTGCATTGGGGCGAGGGCGGGAAGGCGCTGCTCTTCACCACACAGAGCGGACTCTACCGCAAGCGCGCCGGTCAGCCTCTCGTCCGCATCCCCATGGATCAGCCGGTCTTCGGCAGCGTCGGCTACGGCGGCGGAGACTTTGCCGCACGCAATGACACTGTCGTCTTCTGCTCCGGCAGTGCGGGACTGTTCCGCCTGAACAGGGACAGCGCCGCGCCGATCGCGTTGACCAATGACCGCTTTGAACGCTGCAGCCCGGTCATCAGCCCGGACGGCAAAGCGGTTGCGTACATCACCTCCGACGGCGAACACGACCAGATCGCCCTGCTGGATCTGCAGGGCTATGCCTGGCCGCGGCTGTGGATTCAAGGGGCTGATTTTTACATGCAGCCTGAATGGAGCCGCGACGGGCGGTACTTCGCCTGGGTTGAATGGGATCATCCGCAAATGCCCTGGACGGGCAGCCGCGTCATGCTGGCGAAGCTGGACCCCGAAAAGAAGATCATCAGCGAAACGCTCTGCGTCGCGGGGCGTGAGGGATGTCCGGCGTCTCAACCGCATTTCTCCCCCGACAACCGGCGTCTCGCTTTCATCACCGCCGCGGGAGAATGGGAAAGCATCTGCTCCTACGATTTAACCGGCGGTGAAACCCGCGGTCTGATCATCGGGGACGGATGGAACCTCTCCGAACCCGCTTTCAGTCAGGGGAACAACTCCTACGGCTGGTTCGCAGACAGCAAACGGATGGCTTACACCCGCATCGCCGGTACCGTTTCGGAAGTCTGGGTCAAAAACTTCGAGACCGGCACCGACTCCCGCATCTCCCCGTCCCGGCTGACGACCTTCGAGCAGGTTCGCCCCGCAGATGACGGGCGCGTCGCCGCCGTTGCCGCCGGACCGCTGGACTTCGCTCAGGTTATCCTCATGGACGGCAAGGGTTCTTATGAGGTGATTTACCGCGTCAACGACATGAAATTGGACGCATCTTTCGTCTCCGTCCCGCAGGAACTGACATGGAAATCCCGTGACGGTCAGCCCGTTCACGCGCTGTATTATTCCCCCTGCAACCCGAACTGCAGCTGGCACGGGCTTCCGCCCGCTATTGTGCAGATTCACGGCGGACCGACGGGCAAGGCGGATCGCAGCTTCTCCCCGGAGACGGCCTATTTCTGCTCCCTCGGTTATGCTTACGTCCGCCTGAATTACCGCGGCTCGTCCGGCTACGGGCGTTCCTACCTCAACGCTCTGAACGGTCATTGGGGAGAGATCGACACGGAGGACGCAGTTTCGCTGGCGCGCTGCCTCAGCCGTGAGAAATTGGCCGACCCGCGCCGTCTCTTCATCACCGGCGGCTCCTCCGGCGGCTTCACGGTTCTCAACGTCCTCACGCAGTATCCGGAGGTTTACAAATGCGGCGCCTCCCTTTACGGCGTCTCCGACCTCTTCGGTCTCTGCGCCTCCACTTGGAAACTTGAGCTGCATTATACCGAGACGCTTGTCGGCAGGCTTCCCGAGGCGGAGCAGAAATATTTCGATTGGTCGCCGCTCTACCACGCGGAGGACATTCGTGCGCCGCTGCTCATTTTCCAGGGAGACAGGGACAATGTCGTCCCGCCGGAGCAGTCCGAGAGTATCGTCGCCCGCCTCAAGGTTCCGCACGTTTTCAAAATGTATGAGGGCGAAGGGCACGGATTCCGCAAACCCGAGCACATCAGGGATTACCTTGAGACGATGTGCCGCTTCATGAAGCAGTATTTGTAAAGAAAAGCCATGAAAAAAAGCAAAAAACGCTTGAATAAAGAGCAAAAAAGGACGCTCCTGATCCTTGCGGTCATCGGCATCCTCTGTTTTTGCGCCCTGATTCCTGCCAACCTGACCGGCGCAGAGACCGCGGAAATGCTCGAAGTCTTTGAAGTGGACGAATACGCGCAATACCCGCATCTCATCCGTATGCTGACGCCGGGGGACTCCCTCTATCAGACGTTGCGGAATTTCTTCATTTACCTGCATTATTTCTACGGCTATCCCTTTTACTTCTGGTCGGCAGTCTTTGCCCTGCCGCTGAAGCTCATCCCCGGCATCTTCCCGCAGAACACACGCATCATCGTCTGCCTCCTGCGGCAGTGCATCAGCGTCCTGCCTGCCATTCTCTCCGCCGGACTGCTGGTGTGGATCACGACGCGCTTCAAGCGCACCCTGACCGCCGTCCTCCTGGATGTGCTGATCCTGACCATGCCTGCGGTGCTTCAGAACGATTTCTGGTGGCATCCTGATTCACTGTCGCTGTTCTTCCTCAGCCTGACCTTTTTCTTTCTGGATCGTGACCGTCTGCACTGCGGAAGTAATTTCCTCTTTGCGGCGGCTGCCTGCGGCGCGGCAATCGGGACGAAGTACCTCGGCCTGTATTTCTGTCTGGCGGTGCCGGCGTACCTGATCTGCGCCCGCCTTCACGGATCCGTCTCGACGAAGCGCATGTTTGCCGCGGCGGGGCTGTTCCTCGCGCTGACGGCGCTCTTCATCCTCGTATCCGACCCGCTGCTCCTGCTCCCGCAGGAACGGGCGGAAATCCTCAAAACCCAGCAAAAGCAGATGGAGCTCAGCGGAACAGGGATTTTCCTGCGCTACGACAAAACCTTCCTTGAGGACGGGCACATCCCGGCTTATATAACGGAGAATTATCTGCGCCTGCCCATGCTGCTGCTTGCCTTCGCGGGGCTCATCCGCTGCCTGATCTGCGCGGAGGCGGAGGTTCGGACGCTTGCAGTTGTCACGCTCGTTTACCTCGTCACCGCCTGTACGGTGAACCTGAACACCGCCGCCAAGCGGCTGCATTACTTCCTGCCGATCCTGCTGCCCCTGAGCGTATGGCTGAGCTTCGGCTTGCCGCGGGAGAAGAAGCGGAAGCCCGTTTTTGAAACGCTGCTCTGTCTCTGCCTCCTGCTGCAGATCGGGGTGAATGTCAAAACCGATCTCGGTCTTTACCAAACCCAGCTGACCCTTGAGGAAGATTCCGCCTCCATTGCCCTTTACCATGAGCTGGAGAGCGAATACCTGCCGCTGCCCGAGGTTCCCGAGGAACGTATGACCCGCGTCTACCGCGACTGGAAAGCCTACTTCCCCGAACAGGATGGCTGCGTCGTCAGAACCGAATGGGAGCTGGCGGATCAGGCGTTGATTGATGAATGGCACCCCGACCTGATCCTGCTGGACAAGGAGAACATCCGCGCCTACAGTACGGATGCCGCCCTGGAAAACGCGGTGAACCCGGTTCGCATGGCGGGAATTTCCGCCTTCTACGCCTCCGCCGCGCAGAACGCCATCCCCGGTTACAGCCTCCTGTGTGAAAACAGTTTCGGCATGGTCTTCCGCAGGGACGCGCAATGAGTGAGAAGATCCGCCTGACCGCGCAGAGCGAAAACCGCCTGCCCGTTACCGACAGCGGCGAACGGCTCCGCTTCTGTCCGAAATGCGGGCGGCAAATTTCCACCGAGCGCGAAATCTGCGGATTCTGTGAGAAAGATGCCGCCGCGCTCCCGCGTCCGAAAACGCCGCGCCTGAAAAAGGCTCTCATTCCGGTGCTGCTGCTGCTCGGGTTACTGCTCCTTGCCGTCCCCGCGTTCCGCAGCGGCGCCTCCCGTCCGCATCCGACTGCAACTGCCGCTCAGCCCCAAGGCACGCCAATCCCGGTCATGCTTTTGGAATAAGCGATAAAAAAAGCAATCGAATTTTCGATTGCTTTTTTTGCAGGAGTCAGTTGTCAGCACCTCACGGCTTGCACCGCGAAGTGCCGCGAGTATTGGTTTCAAGCCTCGGGTTTTACTTCCAATGACCGCTCGTGTTCACGGGAGCGAAATCATTCTGTGTGATAAAGGCCTTGGGATCAACATCCCCCACGATCTTGAGCACTTCGGACGCCTGCTTGCGCTTGACGTTGGTGCGGACAATGGTGACGACGCCGTCGCGGCCTTCGCCGAAGATCTCGGTCACACCGTAACCGCTCTCACGCAGAACCTTCGCGATCCGATCCCCGTCATTCTGTGAGATGATGGTGATCTCGCGGAAGCCGACGGCCAGCTTCTCCTCAAGGAACATACCGAAGATGTTGCCGGTCGCGAAACCGCAGGCGTAGCAGAGGATCGTGAAGGGGTTCTTGTCGCCGCTCAGCACGGAGCTGATGGCGGAAATGTAGATAATGGACTGCACAACGCCGAGGCACCAGACAATGGATTTTTTCCCGCGCACCACAAAAAGCACGCGCAGCGTATCCATGCTCATATCCATCGTTCGGAGGAGAAAAATGAGCAGGCCGCCGAGGATGACCTCCGGGGTCAATGAGTTGATAAAGTTCATCAGAATATTCTCCTTTTCGATAAAATTTCCACGGTCATGCAAATCGGAACCGCGTCCCTAAAAAAACGCGCCGGAGCGTTCATCCCCGGCGCGCGTTTCGTGATGGAATCAGCGTTCTTCCTCTTCCATCGCGGGGATATACATATTGCGAACGTAGTCGCCGACCATTCTGCGGGTGCTGTACAGCGGGGACAGCGTGGCAATGGCGTTCTTTGCCATGGCCATCCAGCCCTTGGAAGGAGCCGCGGTATTCTTGCGATCATAGTACAGCGGGACGATCTCGTTCTCGAGCGTCTCGTACAGGGACAGCGCGTCAGCGTCATCCTGCGCGTCGGTGGATTCGTATGCCTGTTCGGTGCCAATCGCCCAACCGTTTCTGCCATTGTAACCTTCAGCCCACCAGCCGTCAAGGACGGAAAAGTTAAGCGCACCGTTCATGGCGGCTTTCATGCCTGAGGTCCCGGAAGCTTCCATCGGACGGCGGGGTGTGTTCATCCATACGTCGCAGGCGGAAACCAGATGGCGGGCAATGTCCATGTTGTAGTCTTCAAGGAAGACCATGCGGCCGCCGGTATGGGCGTCTTTGATGGCGCGGTAGAGCTGCTGCAGGATCAGCTTTCCGGCTTCATCGGCGGGATGAGCCTTGCCGGAGAAGACAAACTGAACCGGGCGGTCGGCGTTGTTCAGCAGGCGCAGCAGGCGTTCATAGTCATGCAGGATCAAATTGCCGCGCTTGTAGGTCGGGAAGCGGCGGGCAAAGCCAATCGTCAGCGCATCCGGCTCAAGCAGGACGCCGCCGGCAATGATCTGCACCGGGTGTTTGCTGCCGGTGACCCAGACACGGCGTGCGGCAGAGGCAATGTAGCTGTTCAGCTGACGCTTCTGATGGCGGCGGACTTCCCAAATGACTTCATCGGGGATGTCCTCGACCTTCTTCCACATCTCGGCGTCGTCAAGGTTGTCGCGCCACTCCTTGCCGAGGTACTGGTCGAAGACCAGACCCATGCGGCGGGAAACCCAGGTATGGCTGTGAACGCCGTTGGTGATATGCGTGATCGGGACTTCGTTGACCTTGCGTTCCGGCCAGAGGAAGTGCCACATGGCGCGGGAAACCTCGCCGTGGAGTTTGGAAACGCCGTTGGAGCGTTCGGAGAGCTTCAGCGCCAGAATCGGCATGGTGAACTGGTCGCCCCAGGTGGTGCTTTCCCGTCCCAGATCCATGAACTGTTCGCAGCTCAGACCGAGTTTGTTCCACATCGGGCTGAAATACTTTTCCACCAGCCACATCGGGAAGCGGTCATTGCCCGCCGGAACCGGGGTATGCGTGGTGAAGACGTCGTTCTTGCGGACGATTTCTGCGGCTTCGGCAAAGGTTTTGCCGGAGGCGACGATCTCGCGGCAGCGTTCGAGTGAAAGGAACGCCGCGTGACCTTCGTTCATGTGCCAGACGTTCGGGTTGATGCCGAGTTCGCGCATCAGGCGGACGCCGCCGATGCCCAGCAGAATCTCCTGAGAGATGCGGGTGTCAAGATCGGCGGTATAGAGCTTGGCTGTCAGCTGCTGGTCGTAGGGGCTGTTCTCGTCAATGGTTGAGTCCATCAGCCACAGGGAGTTGCGGCCGACCTGAATCTTCCAGATGCGGGCATAAATATCGCGCCCCGGCAGACTCACGGAAATCATGACCTTGCGCCCGTCTTCGTAATACAGCGGGATGATCGGGAGTTTGTTGAAGTCAAGGTAGAAGTTGGAAGTTTCCTGCCAGCCGTCTTCGCTGATCTTCTGCACAAAGTAGCCCTGATTGTAGATGAAGCCGATGGCATTGAGCGGCAAACCCATGTCGGAGGATTCCTTCAAATGGTCGCCCGCCAGAATGCCGAGACCGCCGGCATACGCCGGGATCGACTCGTGCAGACCGAACTCAAAGGAGAGGTAAGCAATGGACTTATCCTGCATGCCGGGGTAGTTGCGGGTGAACCAGGTGTCGGTGCTGCTCATGTAAGCATCGAAGTCAGCCATAACACGGTCATAGTTCGCCAGGTATTCCGGGTCTTCGGCGGCATTCCGCAGCACATGCAGCGGAACGCTCTGAAGCATTTCGACCGGGTTGTGAGAGACACTGTCCCAAAGGTTGCGATTCAGGGATCGGTAAAGGTTGATCGCATCCGGATTCCATGCCCACCAGAGGTTGTAGGCAAGTTCGTTCAGGCGAGCAATTCGTTCCGGCACATCCGCATTCGCGGTCGGGATTCTCTCGATAATGTTTTTATTCATGTTTTTTCCTCATAATCTACGAACCCGGAAAAAGATACATGCATAAGCCGGGCGTGACTTATTTATCATAACAAATAATTCTGTTATACATGTCCAATATATGACATTTGACAGGGCTTCTCATCGCAGCAGCCGGCGCTGTCAACCCCTGCAATCCCCGCCCGGCACCGTATGCTTACGCTGAGTTCGGGCGCAAAGCAGGGAAAATATAAAAAAACCGAAAAAACTCGCTTGGAAAAAATGATTATTTCTTAAAAACTCCCTTGGAAAATATTGTATAATCAGAGAAAAGTCGCTCGGAAAATATTCCCTGCGTCGGATGAGGAGGGAATTATTTCATGCTGAAACGGAAAATTGAACGGCATCTTACTCAATGGAAAGAGAACCCCGCCCGAAAACCGCTGATTATCAAAGGCTGCCGTCAATGCGGGAAGACCTGGTCGGTTCTGGATTTCGCGCATAAGAACTATGAGCATGTGATCTATCTGAATTTTTTCGAGAATCCGGATTATCGGAGTGTTTTTTCCGGGTCGCTTGAAATCAGCAATCTGCGCATGATGATCAGCGCCATGCTGGGAGACAAAGCGGTTTTTGAGCCGGGGAAAACCGTTCTGATCTTCGACGAGATACAGGAATGTCCCGAAGCGCGTTCTGCCTTGAAGTTCTTCAAGCTGGACGGGCAGTACGATGTCATCGCGACAGGTTCACTGCTTGGCGTGAAAGGCTACGGGACGCGGACAGCGTCGGTGCCGGTCGGTTACGAGACGGTTCTGGAGATGTATCCGCTGGATTTTGAGGAATTCCTGACCGCGAACGGCATGGGCGAAGACATGACCGCCCTGTTGAGAAACTGCCTCGCAAACAGCACGCCGGTTCCGGAAGCGCTTCACAAAAGGCTGCATCAGCTCCTGTTGCAGTATGCCGTGGTCGGCGGTATGCCGGAGGCTGTTCAATGCTTCGTGAACACAAAGCAGATGAACGAAGTTTTGCAGATACAAAGGGATATCGTAAGTTCTTATAAAGACGATATGCTCAAATACGCTGAGAGAGCGGATAAAGGGCGGATCCGCGAATGTTTTGAGTCAATACCGAAACAACTGAGCAAGGAAAACAAAAAATTCCAATACTCGGTTGTGCGAAAAGGGGGCAACGCCTCCCAATATGAGGGCAGCCTGCAATGGATTGAGGATGCCGGGATCATCAGCCGCTGTTATAATCTTTCCGCGCTCGAGCTGCCTCTGGAGGGCAATGCCATTCCGAATGTTTTCAAGGTATACGTCAATGACAGCGGGCTGTTTATCAGTATGCTTGAGGAGGGGACGCAGTTTGATGTGCTGCAAGGCAATCTGTATACCTATAAAGGCGCGGTGTTCGAGAACCTGATCGCCGGGATCTTCGCCAAAATGGGAAGAAAGCTGTACTATTTCCATAAAGAGTCCGGGCTTGAGATCGACTTCATCATACGCATGAGAGGGGAGGCTGTGCCTGTCGAGGTGAAGGCTTCTGCAGGAAACACGAAAAGCACAAGAACCGTGCTGAACCATCCCGAAAAGTACCATGTGAACCGCGCCGTCAAGCTCGGTGATTACAATGTGGGCAGCGCCGGCGGCATTATGACCCTGCCGCATTACATGGCGTTCCTGCTGACTGAGATCTGATTGGCGTCCGAGTGAAAGAGAACAGCGCCCGATCAACGGAGACCTGCTTCCGTTATCGGGCGCTGCGGTTGACGGTGAACGACTGAGCGTTGGGTATTAACCGGTGACCGGCAGCTGCAGTTTCATATTAAAATCCGCCCACATGGACGCGCCGTAAACGCCCGCCTCATTGCCGAGTTCGCCGTTGCAGATTTGGATGCCTTCCAGCGGGGTCACGCGCACGTTGTTATAGACATAATCACGCACCGGCTTCATGAGCAGTTCGCCCGCCGCGGAAACGCCGCCGGCAATGATGACCTTGTCCGGGTCGAAGATGGTGATGACATTGGCGACGGCAATGCCGAGGTAGTAGCCGGCAGTCGCGTAAATTCCCAGCGCCATTTCATCCCCGCGCAGCGCGGCGTCGGAAACGGTCTTGGGGGTGATCTTGTTCAGGTCATAATCGACCATTTCACCGAGCATGGTGGTGCCGCCGTGCGCAACGGCTTTCAATGCCATGGAACGGATCGCGGGACCTGAGGCATACGTCTCAAGGCAGCCGTGCGCGCCGCAGTTGCAGCGGTTGCCGTGGGGCTGTACGATCATATGTCCGAGTTCGCCCGCCACACCCGTGCGTCCGAGGATCAGCTGACCGTTGACCACCAGACCGCCGCCGATGCCGGTGCCCAGCGCGAAGCAGATCATGTTGCCGGTTCCCTTGCCGGCGCCGAAAACCTGTTCACCCCAGGTGATGGAGTTGACGTCATTGATGAGGAAAGCCGGCTTGCCCGTTCCCTTCGTGATCAGGTCGCAGACCGGCACATTGATCCAATGGTCGGGCAGGTTGGTCATGAAGATCGAGGTGCCTGTTTTGGCGTTGATGGCGCCCGGCAGACCGATGCCGATGCCGCTGATGTCTTCCATGCGCAGTCCGGCTGAAGAGACCAGACCCTTGCACAGTTTGACAATGCGGGCGATAACCTTCTCGTGACCCTCATGCGCATCGGTCGGAATCTTCTGCATGAAGAGGATTTCCCCGTTCTCGGAGTCAATGACAGCTCCCTTGATATTGGTGCCGCCCAGATCAATACCGATATTTTTTGACATAATTCTCACTCCCTTCAACCTTGCTTATACAGCAAATCTGCCATATAAGCGATGTCCTTCATTGTTTTTACGTCATGGACGCGAATCACATCCGCGCCGTTCAAAATCGCCGTACACAGCACCGCCGCGGTGCCCGCTGCGCGCTCGTCCACAGAGCGGCTCAGGTACTTCCCGATGAAAGATTTGCGGCTGGCGCCGATCAGCACGGGATAGCCGAGCCGTGAGATCTCGCGGCTATTGCGCACGATCTCAAGGTCGTAGTAAGCGCAGCTGCCGAAACCCAACCCGGGATCGAGGACGATGTTATTCCTGTTCATGCCGTACTTCAGCACCGCGGAGGCGCAGTCGAGCAGTTGGGAACGAACCCGCTCCAGCAGCTTCTCCGGCGTGAGCAGTTCGCCCGGATTCACGGAGAGCGGACGGGAACGCATGAGAATCGTGACCTTTCCGCTCTCGGCGCAGACCCGGTTCATGTCCGCGTCGTCCGCATCGCCGGTGTTGTTGATCCAGTCAATGCCGTATTCAAGCGCGGCGCGGACGGTGTCCGCCTTGCGTGTGTCCACCGACAGCAGCGTATCCGGGAACTGCCTCCGCACTTCCCTGAGCACGGGAATCAGCCGCGCAGTCTCTTCCTCCGCGGGAACCTCCGTAAAGCCGGGACGGGTGCTTTCCGCGCCCAGATCCAGAATGTCCGCTCCGTTCTCCACAAAGGCGGCGCATTGATCAAGAACCGCCCCGTGGCGGTTGACACGGGTAAGCAAGCCGTCCCCGCTGAAGCTGTCCGGGGTCAGGTTGACGATGCCCATGGTATAAGATCGCAGTCCCCAGCGGACGACAGGCTTCGTCAGCTCAAGCGGTCCGTCAATGCGTTCCACGCTGTCAGCAGGACATTTGCCGAGCAGATCAAACCAGGTCTCCCCGCTGACGGGATCCGTCTCCATTGGGATGAGGTCACAGAGCGGTTTCAGCACGAAGCGGCGTTCGCGCATTCTCTCATGCGGGATGGTCAGCTCCGCCATCTCCAGGCACAGGTCGTCATAGAGCAGGATATCAAGGTCAATGCTGCGCGGTCCGTAACGCCGGGTCTTGACGCGGCCGATGCGTTCCTCGATCCGCTTGAAATAACGCAGCAGACTGCCGGGGTCAAGCTCGGTCTCCGCCTCCCAGACCATGTTGCAGAAGGCGGGCTGCAGCTTGTAGCCCCAGGGTTCTGTTTCGTAGAGATCGGAGGAGCGCAAAATGCGGACTGCCGGCTCCAGCAGCTGCGCCGCCATGCGCAGGTACTCAACCCGATCGCCCTGATTCCCTCCGACACCGATATAAACCAAAGCCATAAGCACTCACTTTCGGCACGCATCCGTGAAAGCACGGAAGATTTTCATCTGCGCCTCTTCTTGCTGCATACATTCGGGATGCCATTGCACACCGAGGGCAAAGGGATGCCCGGGGCGTTCAATGGCTTCGGGAATGCCGTCCTCGCTGTAGGCGGAGATGATGAAGCCTTCGCCCGCTTCGCGGACGGCCTGATGATGATATGAGTTGACGCCGATGCGGTTGGCGCCGAAGATGCGCGCCGGCAGTGTCCCTTCATTGGCGATCACGTCGTGAACGATGGTGTCACGGTCGATATCTGCCGGCTGGGCATGTTGGAAGCGCTGTTTCCCGAATTGTGTCGGAATGTCGGTATAGAGCGTGCCGCCCGCGGCGACGTTCATGACCTGTTCCCCGCGGCAGATGCCGAGGACGGGCCAATCCGTCTCGAAAGCCAGCCGTGCCAGACGAATTTCAACCTCATCGCGGATGGGATGGACACAGCTGACGGGAACGGATTCATCGCCGCCGTAACGCGCCGTCTCCACATCTCCGCCGCCGATCAGCAGCAGCCCGTCAAACTCCGCGCGCAGTCCGTCAAGCTCCTCCGGCGGGTAATCCAGCGGGATGAGATAGGGCAAACCGCCTGCCTTCGTGACGGAAGTGACATACAACGGGCACACGGAATCCGGGATGAGCGACTCATCCGCATGTTTGAGCCCCCGATGGCAGATCATGGCGATGTGAGGTTTCATGCTTCGTTGTTCCTTTCTACACATATTTTAGCACAAACGGCGCTTCGTCAGCCGTCGGGATTCCATTCTCAACAGATCCGCCGTTCTGTTACCTCCTTTCTCCCGCCCCGTCCTATGATAAAATAACACTGAGGAGCAGAAAGTGTCCGACGAAATTGAGAAATTCCCCATCAAAAAAACCGCCATCCGTTATGAAGCAGAGCCGGAAATGTTCTTCTTCTCTCCGGATGAGGAAGCCGAAGAAGCGGAATTTATCCGCGTTGACGACCTTTTCAGGCTTGAGGAAGAAACTCCCGGACGCGATATCATTCTGACCCTTTTCCCCGCCCGACGCTTCACCTTTATCAGGGGAGCACCGGCGCAGGCGTTCAAGCGCACGATCGCGCTGACTGCGCTGCGTCTCGAACGCCCCGCGGAAGATATCCGCGTCCGTCCGCTTTTTGTGCAATGGCGCGTTGAGCTTGAGCCGGGAGACAGCCCCGAGCAGATTGCGCGGGAGATACGCGCCGATCTGGAGGAACAGGCCCGCGTCCTGCTCAATATCAACGGGGAGCGCTGCTTCTGGTCCAATGCCTGCTTCATCCGCCCGGCAGACAGGGATATCACCATCGCGGCGGTTGTCAAAATGATCGAAAATTATCAGGAGGATCTGTAAATGGGAAACAAACTCTGTTTAGTGGACGGGCACGCCATCGCCTACCGTGCGTACTTCGCCATGACCGCGGGACAGGATACTTCCCGCTGGGTCTCTCCCTCCGGTGAGCCGACTGCCGGGACGTTCGGCTTCGCCTCGATCCTGCTGCGTATTCTGGAATTTGAAAAGCCGGACTACCTCGCCGTGGCGTTTGACCGCGGCAAGACCTTCCGCAATGAGCTTTTTCCCGATTACAAAGCCACCCGCGCAAAAATGCCGGACGACCTGCGGGAGCAGATGACGCGGATGCGGGAACTCGTCGACCGGCTCGGCGTTCCGCGTCTGGAGATGGACGGCTTTGAGGCGGACGACATTCTCGGCAGCACCGCCGGGCAGATGGCGGCGAAGGGCTACGCGGTCAAGATCATCACCGGCGACCGCGACCTGCTGCAATTGGTGGATGAGCAGGTGACGGTTTCCCTCTCCGGCGGGAAAATCTCCGAATCCAAAGATTACGACCCGCCGAAGGTCAAGGAATATCTCGGCGTTCCGCCGCAGCTGGTTGTGGATTACAAAGCCCTGGTGGGCGACACCTCCGATAACTACCCCGGCGTCCCGGGCATCGGTCCGAAGACGGCATTGAAGCTGTTGGATGAATACGGTTCGCTTGACAGCATCTATGCGCACAGTGAGGAGCTCAAGGGCGCGGTCAAAACAAAGATTGAGAACGGGAAGGAGTCAGCCTATCTCTCGCAGAACCTTGCCCGCATCAGAACCGACCTGCCGGAGTATTTCCGCATTGAGGAAGCCTCCACCGCCGACATGAATTTCTCCGCTGTGGATCAGCTCTTCCGTGAGTTGGGATTCAAGACGCTGCTGCCGAAGGTGCGCCGTCTGGCGGAGGGCTTTCAGCCGGAGACACAACCGACCCTGTTCAGCGCAGATCCCGCGGAGCAGAAGGAAGACGGCGCGGAATACATCAATGAAGTGATCATTGCGGACGATGAGACGAAGCTTGCCGCATTGGCGGCTGAACTGCGCGGGGCGTCCCTTATCTCCCTCGACACCGAAACCACCGGCACGGACGCCATGTCCTGTTCCCTTGTCGGCATGTCCTTTGCTGTTGCGACGGGAAAGAGTTGGTACATTCCCATCGGGCACGTCAGCGGGGAGCCGCAGCTGCCGCTTGAGAGCGTGCGCCAATCCTTGGCGGGAATCCTCGCCGATCCCGCCGTTGCCAAAGCCGGGCACAACATCAAGTTCGACAGCATTATCCTGCGCCGAAACGGGATGCCCGTGGCAGGCATTGCCTTCGACAGCATGATCGCGGGCTGGATCCTTGACCCCGAATCCCGCAAGCTCGGCTTGAAAGCGATGGCGAAGACCCTGCTGAATATCGACATGACCGAGATCGAGACCCTCATCGGCAAAGGCGCGAAGCAGATCAGCATGGACCGCGTCCCTGTCAGGGATGCCGCCCCCTACGCCGGTGCGGATGCCGAAGTCGTGCTGCGCCTGATCCCCGTACTGCGGGAGCGTATGCGGGCGGAGGGCACGGAACACATCTTCACGGAGCTTGAAATGCCGCTGGTTCCGATCCTTGCGGAGATGGAGATGAACGGCATTCACATCGACAGAGACAGCCTTGCGAGGATGTCCGAGGACTTCGCTGCCCGCTTGAGCGAATTGGAAGAACAGATTTACCGCGAAGTCGGCTATCCTTTCAACATCAACTCCACGCAGCAGCTCTCCGCCGCGCTGTTCGAGACCCTCGGACTGCGCCCGCCGCGTACCGCGAAGAAGACCGCCGCCGGCACTTACTCCACAGCCGCCGATGTGCTGGAGGAAATGCGGCGCGTACACCCCGTCATTGAGATGATCCTCAACTATCGGGAGCTGGGGAAGCTGAAATCAACCTATACGGACACCCTGCCCGAAGCCATTGACAGTCAGACGGGGCGGATTCATACCTCCTTCAACCAGACGGGCACCGTCACCGGACGATTGGCTTCATCCTCGCCGAACCTGCAGAATATCCCCACCCGTACCGAATTGGGCAGGCGCATCCGCGCCGCCTTCACCGCTGCCCCGGGCTGTGTGCTCCTCTCTGTGGACTACTCCCAGATCGAGCTGCGCATTGTCGCCCATATGTCCGGGGACGATGCCATGATCAACGCCTTCAAAGCGGGGCAGGACATTCACGCCGCCACCGCCGCCGCCATCTACCGTGTCCCTATCAGCGAAGTGACAAAGGATATGCGCCGCCACGCCAAGGCGATCAACTTTGGCCTCATCTACGGCATGAGCTCCTTCGGGCTTTCCAAGTCCACCGGGCTGACCCCCGCCGAAGCCGCCGCATTCGTGAAGACTTATTTCGAGCAGTTCCCGAAAGTCAAGGGCTTCCTTGACGGACTGCGCACCTCCGCGGCGGAAAAGGGCTTCGTCAGCACCCTCGCCGGACGGAAGCGTTATTTCCCGAACCTCAAGCGGCAGACGAACGTCAACCTGCGCAACCGTGAGGAACGCGAAGCCGTCAACGCCCCCGTGCAGGGAACCTCCGCCGACATTATCAAAGCCGCCATGATCCGCCTCCCCGCCGAGCTTGCCGCCCGGGGACTGAACGCCGGGATCATCCTCCAGGTGCATGACGAACTCCTGCTGGAGGTGCCTGAAGCCGAGCTTGACGAGACCCGCCGGACGGTTCAGCAGGTCATGCAGAACATCACGACGCTCTCCGTTCCGCTCCTGACCGAAGCGAAATCCGGTCCCAACTGGGGCACTCTGGCGGCAGTGGACTGAAGCCGAGGCGGGGATTCGATCGGCAGTGAGCAATGAGCAATGACGCATTAAGCCTTCTCCTTGTAGGAGAAGGGGGACCGCTTGCGGTGGATGAGGTCTTGAAAACCCGGAGAGTGCGCGAGGCAGTGCCTTGCGCTGTTGATGAGCCGTACGCAGCGGGTGGGTCAGACGAAAAAAGCCCCCGTTACCGAGGGCGTAATTATGCTTGAATGTTTTGTGTTGCGCTTGAGATTATCAGCAGTCATCACTTCTTAAGCGATGAAGTTTCTTCCTTTTTCGCAGGGATAGTCTCGTCTTTTTTTGTGTCGCTGCTGTCGCCGCTGTCGCTGCCGGTGCCTTCGCCGCTGTCGCTGCCGGTGCCTTCGCCGCCGGTGCCGGTGCCTTCGCCGCCGCCGCCGGTGGTGGTATCAGTGCCGCCGGTGTTGCCGCCGGATTTGCCGGTCACGCTCTTCACGATTGAAGCGCCAACGGGATCTTTCAGCGGCAGCTTGGAGCGGTTGTAGACAAGCAGAACGGGAGCGTCGGAACCGGGACCCATGATGTACTCGCGGGCGGCTTCGGACCAGAACATGATGTACTCATGCGCGCCGTCCTCAGCGGTGATCCAGCAGCCGTAGCTGTCTGTGTTGCACCAGTAGGCATTGCCGTTCTGGTCATAATAGGCGGCGGATACGCTCAACACGGACAGTGCCGCGATAAGCAGTACGAAAAATAAAATCAATGATTTTTTCAAGGTCAACTCTCCATATGTTATAAATTTTTTTCATTAAACCTTTTTTTTTTTTTTTTTTTT
>CAVESB010000028.1:0-22172 GCA_963618265.1 bacterium | reverse complement strand
GAACGGCACGTACGGTGGTGTGAGAGGGGAGAGAAAATCTCCCCTACTCGATTACTATACTTATAAAAAACAGAACTCTCGCGGCTTCTGCCCGAGACACGATTTAGAAAACGAACCTCTTGAAGAGGGATATTTTGAGGTGAATCATGGAAAATATGTGGGCCCCCTGGCGCAGTCAATACATCAGCGGCACGTCCGACTCTGATAAACCGAAGTCGGAGGGGTGTGTCTTTTGCGATGCGTTGCAATGTGAGAATGACACAGAGCCGTTTATTATCTACCGCGGCGAATTCTGTTTCGTCATTCTCAACCGCTTTCCTTACAATAACGGACATTTGCTCGTGATGCCGAAGCGCCATATTCAGCGTCCCGATATGCTGAATGACGGCGAACGCAGTGAGTTGATGAACCTGCTGGTCAAGGCGCAGACGGTTCTTTATGATGTTTATCAATGCCACGGTGTCAACATCGGCGCGAACATCGGCGAAGCGGCGGGTGCGGGCATCGCGCAGCACATGCACTTCCATGTGCTCCCCCGCTGGCGCGGCGACACGAATTTCATGACAACGACGGCGGATGTCCGCGTCATTCCGGAATCGCTTGAGGAGACCTGGACAAAAATCCGCAAGGCCTGGAATTGAAAAAGCGGGACAGGCAGTCGGCAGCCGCTTGCTTGTCACGCTTAGTTGCCGGCTGAAAGCGAAGATGCCGCGGACGAACTCCGCGGCATCTTCGCTTTATTTTTACAGCTTCAGGATACGGTCGATGGTGTTGGCGAGCACGGATGTGTCGGCATCCTCGATGCGTCCCGCGTCGGCAAGTGCCGCCAGCTTCGGGTCGATCGGAATACGATCCAGAACCTCAAGACCGTGTTCCGCGGCGGCTTCGGCGGTGTGGCTCGGTCCGAAGACCTCAATCTCACGTCCGCAGTCCGGGCAGCGCAGGTAGCTCATGTTCTCAACCAGACCGATGATCGGAACATTCATCATCTGCGCCATGTTGACCGCCTTCGTGACAATCATGGAGACCAGCTCCTGCGGGGTGGCGGCGATGATGATGCCGTCAATCTTGATGGACTGGAACACCGTCAGCGGTACGTCGCCGGTGCCCGGAGGACAGTCGATGAACATCGTGTCAACATTGCCCCAGTAGACATCCTTCCAGAACTGGTTGATCAGCCCTGCGACCACGGGACCGCGCCAGATGACCGGATCCGTCTCGTTCTCCACAAGCAGGTTGAGGGACATGATCTTGATGCCGCTTTCGCTTGGGGTTGGGAAGATGCCGTTATCGTCCGCCATGGCGCGGGTATGAATGCCGAACATCTTCGGGATGGACGGACCGGTGATGTCGGCATCCATCAAGGCGACGGAGCGGTTGTTCCGGTTCATCGCGCAGGCAAGCAGGGATGTGACCATGGACTTGCCAACGCCGCCTTTGCCGCTGACGACGGCGATAACCTTTTTAATGTCGGACTGTGCGTTCTGCGGGACCAGCAGGCTTTCGGCGCTGCGGGAGGCGCAGTTTTGACTGCAATTGGAGCAGTCGTGACTGCATGATTCACTCATTGATTATCCTCTTATCCTCTTTTTTACGCCCGCAGGCGCGGGCGGTTCGCTTTAATTATACAGCGGTTTCGCGCACCGTGGGACGCTGCGGAGCTATTCGGCGATCTCCAGTGCCATGGTGATCATGTCGGTCAACGCGGTTTGGCGCTCTTCCGCCGTCATGCTTTGGGTCAGGTCGAAGATGAGGTCTGAGACGGTGCAGATGGAAAGTGCCTTCTTATGCGCGTAGATTGCGTTTGAATACAGTGCCGCGGCTTCCATCTCCGCGCCCAGGATGCCCCAGGCAGCCCAGCGGCGGGCATTGTCATTGCCTTCGGGATAATAGAAGTGATCGCTACTGAGCAGTGTGCCGACGTGGTAACGCTTGTTGTGTTCACGGGCGTAGGCGGCGGCTTTCTCGACGATGTCGAAGTCCGCGGTCAACGCCGGCAGGCCGGGCAGGTTGAACGCGATCACGTAGTTGGAGTCGGTAGCGACGCCCATGCCGATGACAATGTCATTGAGGCGAACCTGCGGCGCGAGGCCTCCGCAGGAACCGATGCGGATGATGGTCTCGACTTGATAGAAATTGAAAAGCTCCCAGGAGTAAATGCCGATGGACGGGCAACCCATGCCGCTCCCCATGACGGAGATCTCTTTGCCCTTGTATTTCCCGGTGTAGCCGAGCATGTTGCGCACGGAGTTCACCTGACGGACGTCGCTGAGATAAGTCTCGGCAATGAATTTCGCCCGCAGCGGGTCGCCCGGCATTAATACGGTCTTGGCGAAATCGCCGTCTTTCGCGTGGATGTGTGGTGTGGCCATAGTTGTGTTCCTTTCATGTTTCGTTAATTATATCACGGCGGGAATTCGTTGCGTAGATGGGAAGAACCGACAATTTGTCCAATTGTCGTATAATCCATTGACGACGTATATCGCGTAATCGAACGCACGGATGCCAAATTAGCGGACGGGCACCGGGTACCCTGAAGAAGCCTTCGACATTTATTGTTATGATTTTTTCGTACTGCGGCAGATACACTGACCATTGCGGTTAACCTCCGATTCCCCTCTTTCTCATTAATTCCGTGAATGCGGGTAAAATAGATAACAAATCTGCGTGAAGTGAGGTATACACGGATATGAAACCGAAGATTCAAATTGTCATTCTTACCGCCGGATACGGCTCCCGTCTGCGTCCGCTGACCTGGTCCAAACCGAAGCCGCTCGTCGCTATCGCCGGCAAGACTTCCCTCGATTACCTGTTGGCGGAGTTCAAAGACATCGGGAACGACTTCGAACCCGAATATATCTTCGTGATTTCCCCCAACGGTTGGTCCATCAAGACTTACATGGAGGAGCATTATCCGAACCTGCGCTGCAAGTACGTTGTCCAGGAGGAGATGAAGGGACAGTCGCACGCCGTCTATGTGGCGCGTGACCTCATCGACAGCCCGATGATCATGACCTTTGCCGACACCCTGATCAACGTAGACTTGTCCTGCCTGAAGGATGAAAAGCGCGACGGTCTGGCCTGGTGCCAGTACACCGAGGATCCCCGCCGTTTCGGCGCCGCCGTTCTCAATGCTGAGGGACGGGTGGAACGCTTCATCGAAAAGCCGGAGACCATGGAGCACAAGATGGTCATTGTCGGCTTCTACTATTTCAAGGACGGCAGGAAGCTCATTTCCGCCATTGAGGAGCAGATTGAAAAAAATATCTCCCTGAAGAACGAATACTATATCGCCGACGGCATCAACATCATGCTGCAGAACGGCGCGGATTTCGGCATTCAGGAAACCGATGCCTGGGTTGACGCCGGCGTACCGGAAACCGTCATCTCTACCAACCGCTTCTTCCTCGAACGCGGCAATGACAACTCCGCCGAGGCCGCCGGGCGCGAAGGCGTCACCATCATCCCCCCTGTCTATGTTGACCCCTCCGCCGAAGTGGAACGCTCCGTCATCGGCCCGTATGTTTCCATCGCCGCGGGCTGCAAGGTCAGCGGATGTGTGCTGAAGGATACCATCCTTGACAAAGATACCGTCATTTCGGGTCTGGTTGCGCATGACACCATGATCGGTGCCAAGGCTGCCGTTGACGCGCAGGAACGCAAGCTCTTCATCGGCGATAACTGCAAGCTGGAAATTTGAGGCAGAATGGCTGACATTCGCGGAAAAAATGTACTCATTACCGGCGGCGCGGGGTTCATCGGCAGTCATTTGACCGATACGCTGCTTGCCGCCGGAGCGGAGAAGGTCGTCATTGTTGATAACTTCTTCCTCGGCAAGGATGCCAACCTCGCTGAGGCACGCGCGAACTATCCCGGTCGTGTCATCGTCTATCGTGACGACGCACGCGACTTGGGGACGATGAAGGCGGTCATGAAAAAAGAGCAGATCGAAGTCGTCTTCAACCTGGCGACTATCGCCCTCAATTACTCGTTCTTCAATCCTTTTACCGCGTACAAGGTCAATGTGGACATTGCCGAGACGCTGATGCACCTGATGGAAGACGGCGTTTTCAAGACCCTGATTCACTCTTCCTCGTCCGAAGCCTACGGCACGGCGGAGTATTCCCCGATGGATGAGGAGCACCCGCTGCATCCGACAACGCCTTACGCCGCCGGGAAGGCCGCCGCGGATCTGATGATCATGTCTTTCTATAACGTGTGGAAGTACGACATTTCCATCATCCGCCCCTTCAACAACTACGGACCGCGTCAGAATGATAAGGCACTGGCTGCCATCATTCCGCTGACTGCCCGCCGTATTCTCAACGGTGAGAAGCCCGTGCTTGAGGGGACAGGGCTGCAGACCCGTGACTTTATCAATGTGCATGATACGGCGCGGGCGTTCTGCCTGGCATACGAGAATGAAAAGTCACGCGGGCACATCATCAACCTCGGCTCCGGTTACGACATCTCCATGAAGCGCGTTGTTGAAGAGATTTGTGCTTATTATGGATACAGCGGTGAGATTGAGTACCGCCCCGGTCGTCCTGCCGATGTGCAGAAACTCTGCGCGGATGCCAAGTTGGCGAAATCCCTGCTCGGCTTTGTCCCCGAAGTGGACTTTACGGAGGGGTTGAAAGAGACGCTGGACTGGTATAAAACAGTCAATAAACAGTGACCGCTCGCTCAATAGAGCCCGATACGAGAGCATCCGCTTCCGTACCGGGCTTTTTGTTTGCCGCTCATGCCTGATGGCTGATGAATCACTGCTCTATGATGAAATATGCCTCCGCGCTTTCGTAACGGCTGTCGGGCAGGATGAACGAGACCCGCAGGACGTGAAGACCCGGTTCGAGATCTGCGACTTCGCACAGACGCCAACGTCCGTTATCAAGTCCGCCGCCTTCGCAGACTTTTGTCCAGCGTTCCGGGAACATCCCGTCGCCGACTGTGACTTCCCAGGACGCGGCGGATTGCGGAAGATTCAGCTCAACCGTCACATTCAGCGCGTCTCCGTCCGTCAGCAGCGCGAATGAGGAAGGAGTCTCAATGAGAACGCTTCCGGCGGAGGTTGCCGCCGGGATCGGGTCGTAGTCCGTCGGGACACTTTCGATGCCGTTCTCCTCCGCCCATGCGCGGGCGTTTTCAGGGAGCGTCAGAAAGACCTTTGTCTCCCGATCGCTCACCGGTGTGAAGCGTGTCGCGAGCAGTCCGTTTTCCTTATTTACCGTGACCTCGGTATAAAAATCATCATATTCCCACGGCTCCGCGCCTTTCAGGAAGACCTCCGTCACCGTGTTTTGACAGGCCTCTGTCGGGAGCTTGCCCGAAGGCAGGCAGACGCGCACACGGCTGATGTCGTCGGGGCTCTGCCATCCGCTGACGGGTTTGCCGCGTTCGGCGAATTCCATCACCGAGCGCCAGAAGATCTTTGCCGCCGTCTCTACGCGGTTTTCATCCACCGTGAAGGCGGAAATCGTTTCCGTCTCACCGATACGCACGGCGGCCGCCGTTGTCGGTGTGTATCCGCTGACCCAGCGGCTGTCATCCACGGCTGTCTTGCCGATCTTCACCGCGGCGGGACGCTCGGAGAGGTTCATGGACATGGTGTCCTGACTGAAGACGTGATGCACGAGGTAGGCAAGACCTTCGCTGAGAATCGCACGGGAGGTTCGCGGCTGCGGCTCGTCTGTTGTGCCGTCGGAGAAACGAACCGACGAAACACTGATCGGGCGCAGGATGGAGCTGCCCGTGCCGATCTGCGTACCGAGGGAGGCGAAAGGGGTCAGCGCGAAGGCGAATTCCTCCGCCGTGTAATGTCCGCCCTCGTTGAGAATCCCGTTTTTCGGCGTACCGTGACTGTTGGTCAGCCCAAAGAGCGCGGCTTCATTTTGAACGGCGGCGCTGCCGTAAGTTCCCATCAGCGTTGTCAGGCAACGCTGACAGTCATTAACCGCCGCATCCCGCAGGCGGATCGGTCCGCGGGCAGGTTCATCCTCCGTTCCCTCAAGATCCCAGAGCAACTGCGAAGGTGCGCTGCCGTTGGCGAACGCGGTCAGGGCGGCGAAGTAATTCATGGAAGTGCCGACGGGATATGCCCGTTCACTGTCGGAAAATGTGCCGCCCGCGGATTCAACCGCCGCCAGCAGCTGCCCGCTTGCAACATCAATCAGCGCGGCACTGACGGCTGAGCCGTGCAGCGTGTCCGCGGCAGTGTTCCGTTCGGATTCACTGAAGGCGGAGCTGAACGGACATTCCTCCTCATCGCCGCCGCTGACAGCACAGACGATGTACGCCTGCAATTCGGCATCCTCGGAAGTGATGACCGTGAGCCCGCCGCGTTCCACCCGTTCGCGTCCGTAAGCCGCGATGACGGCATCCAGCGCCTTGCGGGTGATGAGATCCGGTTCACTGCCGCCCGCGTAGGCCGGCGGTTCGAAGATGGTGAAATTCGCCCGTCCGAGTGCTTCGCTTTCCTCCTCGCTGAAGAGACCGTGTTCATGGAGCAGGCGCAGCTGTTTCAGATACGCATCGCGAACGGCGCCGTGGGAGTCGATCGGGTTCAACGCCGGCGTCTCGACGATCGCGCTGAAGAGCACACATTCCGCGTCCGTCAGCTGATCGCCGCTTTTGTCCAGGTAAAGCTTTGCCGCCGCGTCGGGTCCGAACGCCATTTGCCCGAACCAGGCATGATTCAGGTAAAGCACCGTCAGCTCATCCGCGCTGTACTGCCGGCGGATCTGCGCCGTAAGCAGACGCGCCAGCAGATCCGGATGCCGGGACGAGGCAATCTCCCCGGCATAGACTTCACGAACCATTTCCTCAGCGAACCCGACCGCGGCACCCTTGCGTACACGATCCTCGCGGCTCAGCTTCACCGCCTCGATCAATTTCCGCGGAAGGCAGCCTTCGCCGTCCGATTCGCAGAGGGCGAGATCCCTTCCGCTGTTATTCTCATAAGCAAGGGTGAAGAGCAGTGTCTCCCCGTCCCGCGCGTAGAAGCGTGTCGGCTCGGGGCGTTCCGCGAAGTAAGTCTGAAAACGGGTGAGCGAAGGAAAAGTTTGACTGAAGACTGCATAAAACACGCCCAGCCCCGCTCCCGCGATGACCATGAGTGCGCAGAGAAACAGCCCGGCAAAACGGAGCCGGGCTGATGAGGCGTCTTTTTCTTGGGCGAGTCTGCGGTGCTTGCCGCGGGTGATGACGCGGGACGCTTTCATCGGATCAGAAGGCGAATACCGCCGCGCACAGCAGCAGGAACACGAGCGCATATCCGATCTCACGCTGCTTCACAGGAACTGTGTCAATGAGCTTCACGCGGCCGCTTTCAGCTTCCCGCAGGAAGCCGATCTGCGGTCCGGAGATAAAGCCGATGAGCAGCCCGGTGACGAAGCCGCCGAGGTGCGCCCAGTTATCAATGCCGCCCTGCATCCCGATGAAGAGGTTGATGACAACGACGAAGACAATGTTCTGCATCATTGCCCGGTAGTTGCGGATGATGCGGCGATTCTTGTAAAGGAGCATCGCCTGCGCTCCGATCAGCCCGAAGAGCGCGGAGGACGCGCCGACGGAAACGGAGTAGGGCGAGAGAATGTACGAAAGCACATTGCCGCCAATGCCGGTGATGAGATACAGTCGCAGGAAGCTCAGCTTGCCGTAATGCTTCTCAAGGCTCGGACCCAGCGTGAAGAGGGCGTACATATTGCAGAGAATGTGCATCACGGAGCTGTGCAGGAAGATCGGCGTTACCAGACGCCAATACTCGCCCATTTGGATGTAAGGCGTGTATTTCGCGCCGTACATCAGCGGCCAGTCAACCCCGTAACGGAACTTGCTGAACTGCTGCAGTCCGTAAACGATGACGGTGACCGTCAGCAGAACCCAGGTGACGATGGACTTCCCTTCAATGAGGCGAATGGAAATCTTCGGCTGTTCCTGCTGTGCCTCGGGCGGTGTTTCAAGCGGATCGCGCTCGTTGTTATTACTGTTCATTGCTGTTGAGGCTTACCTTTCTGTTGATTGTGCGCATATGTTCAACGCGCATAATGTCAATAATGTCTGCGGCGGCTTGATCGACTTTATCGTTGATAACGACATAATCGAAATCGTTGATGTTCTCAAGCTCCTGACGGGCGGTATAGATGCGGATGCGCAGTGCTTCTTCGGTGTCGGTGTTGCGGGCGCGCAGGCGTTCCAGCCAGGTATGCGCGTCCGGCGGGACAATGAAAATGCTGACGGCGTTCGGGTAGATTTTGCGCACCTTGAGCATTCCCTGACGGTCAACACGCAGGATGATGTCCTTATGTTCCTCGAAGGCTTTCTCAATCTCGAATTTCGGCACGCCCTTCAAATCATCATAAACGACGGAGTATTCCACCATCTCATCATTTGCGATCATGGCTTCAAACTTTTCGCGGGAGAGGAAGTGGTAATCCCGTCCGTCAACCTCATTCTCACGGCGCACGCGGGATGTACAGGTGACGACGAAGTGAAAGTCAATCGGAGAAATCTCTTTCAGACGGTTGATCACGGTATCCTTGCCGGCACCGGAGAGGCCCGAAATGACAAGAATAAGCGGCATCGGTTTCGAGATAGAATAGGCAGAGAATTCTGATTCCATGTAACTCCCATCAGCAGTGATTATAATAGTATATGTCAAAGGAGCTTAATGTCGAATACAAAGAACAAAAAGCGTTTACTTGTATTTCCCGCGGTGATCATCCTGCTTCACTGCGTCTATGTCTTTTTATTATACATGCAAGTTCCGTTAAATTCGGACCATGCCAATCAAATCCTGCAGTCATCCGATATCCTGAACGGCAACGTCCTGCTGAAGGGCTGGAACCTCACCGGCGTCTCTTTCTATCTCTCGGAGCTGCCGTTTTATGTCATTGGGACAGCTGTTGCCGGTGTTGACACTTACGCTTATATCATCGCCGCCTCCGCCATGGTCAGTACACTCTTCGCGCTTGGGTATGTCAACGCTTTTGACAGGAAATCCGAACACGGCGCGCTCAAGACGCTGTTCTGGTGCGCGCTTGCCGGGCTGCCGACATTGACCCGCCTCGGCTATCTGCGCGGACACTGCGCCATATTCGTCTATTTCATGCTCTGCCTGATCTGCCTGCGCCGAATATTCGCGGACGAGGGACGTGCGGCGGGAGCGTGGCTCGCGCTGGGCGTTCTGACGGCGTGCGGCTGCATGAGCGATATGCAGCTCGTCATTATCTGTGTCTTACCGGCGGTTCTTTACTGCCTGGTCAATCTGCTCTCGCGTACTGTTCCTTTCGGCACACGGCGCAATCTGATCACCGTCGTCGTTCTGCTCGGCGGAACCGTTCTCGGAATGTTCATGGATAAGCTGCTGATGACCGCCGGCGGCATCAATAAAAACAGTTTCCTCGATACCAGGAAATTCGTGGATATGGATCGTCTCGGTGAGAAGTTCCTCCTGCTCGGGAAAGGCATCCTGAACAGCTTCGGTGCGGAGTTCCCGCTCACGGGCAGAGGATACATCGGGCTTGTTTTCGCCTGTCTCATCCTTCTCTTGACTGCGGGGGCGATCGTGCTCACCGTGCGCGAATGGATGCGTGGGGGCAAAGCTGACGCGCTCTGCGCCGTCTGCTGCCTCAGCATCGCGGTAATGCTCTGCGTCTGCTTTTTCACGGACATTTACACCGGAGAGGACAGTGCGCGTTACATTGCTTACCTTCCTTTTGCGGCGGCACTGATCATCTGCCGGAATGTTGAGAAGTGCTTTACGGGAGAACAGACAGTGCATTGGAAGCTCGCCCTTCCCGTTTTTCTGCTTGCACTGACTGCCTTCGCCCTGCCGCTGAGCTTCTCCCGTGTGGAAACCCCGCAGGATCGACTGGCTGTGTTCCTTGATGAAAATGAGCTGACGTACGGTTACGCGGACTTTTGGAACGCGTCGCATACGACGGTTGCCGCCAATAACCGGGTGAAAGTACGTGCGGTGCGGGTTCGTGCGGCGGAAGTAGGAAAACCGGATTACCTCGCCATGCAAAACTGGTTCTGCAAGACGGAATGGTACAGCGATTACTCGGGAAACTTTATCGCCTTTGACGGCAAAGGCTACCTGGATATCCGTGAGGATTACATCCGTATGCTGCTTGGGGAGCCGGATCGCGTGCTTGACAATGGGGAGTACGTGGTGTATGTTTATGAACGCGGTCTCGGCAGTGAGATTGTGCCTGAATAGGAGGGGAAAGAATGCCGACTTACGAATATCAATGTGGAGCGTGCGGAAAGAAATTCAGCCTGTTCCTGAGCTACGCGGAATATGACCGGGCTGAAGTCCGCTGTCCGGAGTGCGCCTCTGCGGACGCGCACCGGATTATCCGCCCCGTGCGGGTCGCGATTGGGGATAAAAAACGTCTGCAAAATGTCGCGTCCGAAGTAGGACGTGATGACAGCAGCGCGGCTTTGGGCAAAGTCATGCGCACTGTTCAGCAAACCTCGGGAAAATCCCTCGCCCCGGAGTATGAAGAGGTTCTGACCCGAATGGAATCCGGCGAGTCCCGCGAATCCATTGACAAAGATTACGATTAGATTCTGATTGATTCCTGCTGTGGGAGAAAAGAAATGAAGTTTAATCTCGTCAAAAAATACATCAAAAGCGATTTGTATCGCTATACCGGCAGCACTTCAGCCATGACCTTCATCATTCGCTGGCTGAAGGATCCGACATTCAAGTTTCAGACAGCGCTGCGGCTGTGCCGGGGAGACGGGATCGTCGGCTTTATGGGAAAAGTTCTGTATTATTTGAATCCCACCCGAAGAACGATTCAGATCCGCCCTGAAACAAAAATCGGTTTTGGTTTATATATCGGGCACGGCGGTCCGGTCTGCATCAATCACAATGCTGTCATCGGAAATAATGTCAACCTGTCCCCGTTCCTAACCATCGGTTCGAATCACGAAGCCACGGCGCTGATTGGTGATAACACCTACATCGGTCCGAATGTCTGCGTTGTGGAAGATGTCCGGATCGGCAGCAACGTGACGATCGGAGCCGGTTCAGTGGTAACGAAGGATATTCCCGATAACGCCACAGCCGCCGGGAATTACGCAAAAGTTCTGAATTACACCGATCCCGGGCGGTACACACAAAATAACCGCTGGACTGATTTGAGCGTTGAATAAGCAATTCTTAAAATAATCCATAAAATTCATTAAAGAAACAGCGGCGTTATCTTAAAAATACGCCGCTGTTTCGTGTATTTACTCACTGCGTCTGAATCAGGCGCCGCCGTCATCGTAAAGATCCGGGTCGATCGGAGTGACGCCGGACGGATCATGGACATAAACCCAGTCGCCGATCTCCGCCCAGTTATAAAGCCAATGCGAGTCGCCGATGGACATGTTCACGCAGCCGTGGGACTGTTCGAAGCCGTACCAAGCGCGCCAATACGCTCCGTGGAAGGCGCGCAGCTTGTCAAAGTACATTGTAAAGGGGACGTCCTCCAGCCAATAGTAATCCGAACCGTCCGCCTCAAAGGATCCGGTCATGTTTTCCGATTCCTTTTTTTCGTAGATTTGGAACAGCCCGGGACGGGTGTAGTACGGTTTCATCCCGGTGGCGACCATGCAGGCGTAGACGAGTTCATAGTTATCGTAAACCATGACGATTTGTTCCTGCAGGTCAACCTCGATCCAGCGTCCGCCGGTCACGCCTTCCGGAGGTGTGGTGTTGAAATGCGCGGCGCGGAAATGGATGCGATCCAGCCATTGGTTCTCGCCAACTTTGAACCAGATCGTGTCTTTGGTTACGCGGGTCTCATAGAGGTTGAGTACATCCTCGCGGTTGTAGTATTCCGAGCTTTGACCGCTGTTGTAATCCGGCTCAAGATAGGGACTGCCGCCCTCGAATACCCAGCCGAACTCATATTCGGGCGTCTTGCTGAAGGTACGCCCCAGCGTCTCTGCCTTGACGCTTGCGGGTGAGGCGCGCAGCCACATTTCCCGCGCTTTGCTGCGGACATAGGATTTCCCGTTGATCTCCGTCTCGTTGTCGTAGGAAACATAACGGATCGCGCCGGTGGAAATTGTACCTGCGGGGGTGCCGGCTTCCGCCGCTTCTGCGGCGGTGCTGTAAAGGTTCGCGACTTCCCAATTGTCAATGTTGATCTTGGCGTACTTGTAAGGCACTTCCGTCAGACTTTGATCAATGTTTTTCCCCGTGAAAGGCTGCTCAGGATAGCTGCCGCCGTTCTTCACGTAGTCCGTCAGATATTCGGACGGTCCCAGTGGGGTGCAGCTGTCGGAAACCACGAGATATGCATCCGGCAAACACAGCACCTCGGAAGAGGTTTCGTCTTCCTGCGCGGCGCAGAGCCCGCAGGGGATCAGCAACAGGGCTGTGAAAAGGAATTTACTGATTTTCATAATTGATGATCTCATTGCAGATGGTGCGCTCCTCATCCGTCGGGATGACCCACACCTGAATCCGGCTGTCATCCGCACTGATGCGCGCCTCGCTCCGCTTATTATAAGCATAGTTTTTGTTAAGGTCAAGTTTCAGCCCGATGAAGTCCGCGTTCGCGCAGACCGCTTCCCGCAGTTCAGGGTAGTTGACGCCGCCGTCATCCGTGAAGATCAGGGCATCCGCGCCGTTCATCTCGTAGAGGAACGCGCCGATGTACCGGCGCAGACGTCCGCAGTAAGCTTTGAACGCGAGGTCGCAGTTGGCGTTTCCCTGCTTCGCCGCTTCGATAATCTCACCCGGGTTGGAGGAATAGCCGGAAAGACCGAGCAGCCCGGACTTTTTGTTAAGAAAAGCCGAAACCTCATCCGCGCTCATACCGTCCCGAATCATCTCAAGCACGATTTCAGGGTCAATGTCGCCGGAACGGGTGGACATGACCAGCCCTGACAGCGGGGAGTAGCCCATGGAGGTATCGACGGAGCGGCCGTTCATGTACGCGCAGACGCTGGAGCCACCGGTGCCGAGGTGGCACATGATGAGCTTCAGCTCCTCCGGCTTTTTCCCGAGCAATGCCGCGGCGCGTCCGGTGACATATTGATAGGAAAGCCCGTGAAAGCCGATTTTGCGGAAAGCATGACGCTCGGCGAAGTCCTGCGGAATGGCATAGACCGTGTTTTCTTTCGGCATCCCGCTGTGGAAGGAGGTGTCAAAGACGGCATACTGCGGCACGTCCGGCAGCTGTTCACGGCAGACTTCGATCACGCTGTAGGAATTCGGGTTGTGGATGGGCGCCAGCGGCAGGCAGGCACGCAGTTTCTCCAGTGCCTCATCATCCAGCTTCGCGGCGCGCTTGAAGCTGCCGCCGCCGTTGACGAAGCGGTGACCGACGGCATCAATTGCAACATGATGTTCCTTCAGTACGGCTAAAATGGCTTCTGCGGCGAGACGGTGTGTTGAGAAGTCCCCGGTCGCACTGCCCTTGCCCCCGTCAATGGTCCATTCGAGGAGCGCGGCGGCTTTTGTCTTCGTGGCGACATTGTGTGCCTTGCCATGTGCCGTGACGCTCGGCTCTCCGTTTTCGTTTTGATGAAATACTGTGAAGCCTTGTGAGGAGCTCCCGCAGTTGAAGACTAAAAGGTTCATAAAAACGCTTCCTGTTTCATGATTTTCGAGGGCAATGCCCTGCCCGTCATTATACCATTCTATTGAAACCCGTTCCGAACCACGAACTATCATTTATAATTATCCTCATGAGAAAACAGCGTTCTTTCATTTTGTCTCCCGTATACCCGCTTACGGTTCACGGGAAACACATCCGTTCTGCGGATATCATTGAGTTGAAAGAGAATTGAAATAAGTATGACCGAATCTTACAGTAAACATACTCTGGACAATGGCTTGACCGTTCTGTTGAAAGAGATTCACTCCGCCCCGTTGATCAGTCAATTCGTGTGGTACCGCGTCGGTTCCCGTAATGAAGTGCCGGGTCTGACCGGTATCTCCCATTGGGTTGAGCACATGCAGTTCAAGGGCACGGAGCGTTACCCCTCCGAATTGTTGGATCGGGAAATTTCCCGCAACGGCGGCACCTGGAACGCCTTTACCTATTTGGACTGGACTGCCTTTTTTGAGACCATGCCCGCGGACAGGATTGATCTCGCCATTGACCTTGAAGCCGACCGTATGTCCAACGCGCTCTACCTGCCCGACGAAGTGGAATCGGAACGCACTGTCATCATTTCCGAACGGGAAGGGCACGAAAACGAGCCGATGTACCGCCTGATGGAGTCGGTGAACAAAGCCGCCTTCAAAACACATCCCTATCGTACCGAGGTGATCGGAGAGACGGCGGATTTGCGCGCGATTACCCGCGACGACCTGTATGCGCACTACCGTCGTCATTACGCGCCGAACAACGCGGTGCTGGTGATGGCGGGCGACTTCGAGACGGATGATATGTTGCATCGGATCGTGCAGGCGTACCGAGATACGCCCGCCCGCGCGGTTCCCGAATACCACATTCAGCCCGAAGGAAAGATCGCGTCCCCGTCCACGGTGGAGGAACACGGCGAAACCGACGTTACCATCATGGAAATGGTGTGGCGCGCCCCTGCCGGCGGCAGTGCGGACATTTACCCGCTGACCATCCTTGACAGCGTGCTCAGCGGTCCTTCGTCCCTGAATATGTTCGGGCGCGGCGGCATCTCCAACCGCACTTCCCGCCTGTATACCAAACTCGTGCGCTCAGGGATGACCGCCGCCATGAGCGGTTCCTATGTGACCACGATCGACCCCTTTCTTTACAGTTTCTGCGCGTATGTCAACCCCGGCTGTGGTGTAGACGAGGTCGCGGGTGCGGTGCATGAAGAGCTTGCGCGTATCGCCGCCGGAGGGATCACACCCGCGGAACTGGCGAAGGCACAGAAGCAGGCGAAAGCGATGTTTGCCTATTCTTGCGAGAACATTACCAACCAAGCGTATTGGCTCGGCTATACCTCAATGTTTGCCGATCCGTCCTGGTATGAGAGCTATGTCGGCAATCTTGAGCGGGTAAGCGCGGAAGATGTCAGTCGAATCGCGTCGGAATACTTCGGCGCGGAACACTGCGTGACCGGCATTTACAGCAAATAAAGGAGGTTCCCGATGACTTATGATATGACCGCGTCCCTGCCGGGACCTCATGACATTTTGAGAAAAAAATTCGCGAACGGTGTGACCGTCCTGATTCGCGGGAATTCCGCGAGCCGTTCCGCCGCGATTAGCGGCAACCTTGAATGTCCGAGTGCCCTTGACCCGATCGGCAAAGGCGGCACGGCGGACTTTATGGCCGGTTGCCTGACTTCGGGCACGGCAAAGCGGGACTTCAATGAAATTAACGAGATGCTGGAGTCCTCCGGCGCTTCCCTCGGCTTCAATGCCGAATGTCGCTGCCTGGGTTTCCATGGACAGTGCCTTGCTGAGGACCTGACTATGCTGCTGGAGCTGCTGCTCGAGGTTCTGGATCAGCCTTCCTTCCCGGAACCGCATCTTGAGGTCATCCGCAGACGTGCGCTCTCTGCCTATGAGCTGCATCTGCATGACCCGGAGAGTATGACGGACGAGGCTTTTGACGCGTTGCTCTATCCCGATCATCCCTTTGGCAGACCGGACTTTGACTCCGCAGAGGGCATCCGCGGCATCAGTCGTGATGACCTTGTTGCGTTTCATCGTCGTTGGGTCGGACCCGCCGGCATGAATCTTGTCATCAGCGGCGGCGTTAACGCGGCGGAGATGATGGATGTCTGCGAACGGATCTTCGGCGGCTGGCACAAGCCGCAGGAACATTGGAATGAGGACACGCTTTTCCCGGAAATCAGGAAACCTACCGAGCCGCGCACCTGTCACATTGAGATCCCGGAAAAGAGCGAAATGTCCCTCGTGATCGGTACACTCGGCCCGAAACGCAAAGATTCCTGTTGGCAATCCGCAGTGCTGGGGAACAGTATCCTCGGCGAGTTCGGCATGATGGGACGCATCGGCGCCGTGCTGCGTGAGGAAAACGGCCTTGCCTATTATGCCGGTTCCTCAATGACTGCTGTCACGAACGGCGGCAGCTGGTCCGTCAGTGCGGGTGTCAATCCCCAAAATGCGGAGCTTGCGGCGGAGCTGATCATGCGGGAGCTGCGCCGCTTTACCACGGAACAGGTGACGGAAGAAGAGCTGAGCGATGTGCAGTCTTTCTATATCGGCGCCCTTCCGTTGTCATTGGAGAGCAACGCCGGGGTTGCCCGTGCCGTTCTCAACATGGAAAATTATCAGCTTGGTTTGGATTACCTCATGCGGGTTCGTGAACGGGTGATGTCCGTGACGGCGGAAAGCATTCTTGAAACCGCCCGTCAATGGCTGGATGTCGAAAACATGGTTCGAGTGACCGCGGGGACGACGGTGCGCGGATGAATATTGCGCGAACAGGTATTGACCTGATCGAAGTTCCCCGTTTTGAGTCTCAGTCTCCGGAAATACGCCGGCGTTTCATTGAACGGGTTTTCACAGCCGCTGAACGCGCTTACTGCGGGGATAACGCCCAACATCTTGCCGGCCGTTTCGCCTGCAAGGAAGCCGTCTCGAAAGCACTGGGTGTCGGCATCGGAAAAGTTGGCTGGCAGGATATCGAGATCCTGAATGATGACAGCGGCAGACCGTGCCTCTACCTGCATGGAGAGGCGGCAGCGGAAGCCGAACGTCAGGGGCTGAAGCAGTGGACGGTTTCCATTACGCATCTCAAGTCGATGGCGGCGGCTTCGGTTGTGGCATTGGGTGAGGTGGACGCATGAAAAAACAGAAGATTTTGCTTGCCTTCCTTTTGATCTGCGCGGGGCTCGTGATGGCTGCCTGCGATACGCTGCTGGCGAGCTTTTCAACGACGGATTCGCAAAGCGCGACACTGACGGCCATGGTCACGCCGACTTCTCCTCCGCCGACGCTCGACTTGAAAGGGAACGAAGTGCTGGAGGATATGTCACTGAACGCTTACGAGGTCGTTGCGGTATCCCTGCTTGAGGATCGGCTGCTGAATCTCGGCATTATGGAATGGGCGGCGGACGCTCCGCTGTTTGCCTATGTCGCACCCGAAAACCGCTATTGGGGTTGGTTTTCCGGCGATGCGGTGGTGCTGAACTTTGCTGAAGATGCGAAAGTTCCTGATGAAGACGGCGTGATTCCCGAGGGGCTTGCCCCGCATGAATATTCCACAACGGATGTCAACGCTTTCGGCGACTTCGCTTTCAGTCCGGATCATACCTATGTGGCGTTTGTCACTCTGCGGCAGAGTGAGAAGCTTTACACGGTGATGGTGTCGCGGCTTGACTCCGAACTCAAGGAGGTCACGGATCTCTTTCCCGGCTCTGCCGCGGAAACCGATGAGTATGCCTCGGATAAATCAATTCTCGGCTGGGACGATGAGGAGAACCTGCGCGTCTCAAGCAGCTGCGGCATTGACTGCGAACGTATCTATACTGTGAATGTCCGCTCCGGCATCTCGCAAGTCGTTGAAGAAACCCGAAAGTATGGTCATGACGGGCGGAAACAGGAAGACCATGTTATCGAATATGATGACCGGGATTATCCGGCGATGAACATGCCGAACTGGTCGCCGGATGAGATGTATGTCTTCTACACGGATAACCGCGGCGATGCGTGGATTCTCAAGGAAGGACTTCAGCAGCAGTACAAACTGCCGGTGGACGGCTCGGATGTGCTGCAGTCGTTGTGGTCCTTTGATTCCCGCTTTATCGCGCTGCGCTTTGAGGACGCGATTGAGATCTTTGAAGTGCGCTGATTTGATGTGCAATGAATTGAGAGAAAAGAGTAAAAGACAGGAATGAATATTCGAGAACTTTCGGAACAGCTGGAACCCTATATCATTGAACGGCGGCGCTTTTATCATGCCATCCCGGAGCTTTCCGGGGAGGAAATTGAAACAACCAAAGCGATTGCGGCGGATCTGCGCACGATGGGACTGGAGCCGAAGCTTTTCGCGAAGCATCACGGCTTGACTGCCGAAATTCAAGGTGCAAAAGCGGGAAAGACCCTGATCCTGCGTGCGGACATTGACGCGCTGCCCGGGGACGAAACCACCGGCTTGCCCTTCGCCGCGCATAACGGGCGTATGCACGCCTGCGGTCATGACTGCCATATCGCCATGCAGCTCGGCGCCGCCCGTATTCTCTCCGAACATCGGGATCTGTTCAACGGTACGGTTCGCCTGCTCTTTCAGCCGGGAGAGGAAATCTCGATGGGCGCCGCTTGGTGCCTGGAAGAAGGTGCGCTGAAAGGCGCGGACGCCATTTACGGCACACATATCTGGGGAACGCGCCCTGCCGGCACGGTTGACGTGACCGCCGGGCTGCGTATGGCCGCCAACAATGGGTTCCGCATCATGCTGAAAGGCGTGACCGCCCACGGATCTGCGCCGCATCTGGGCGCGGATGCTGTCACCGCGGCAGCGTCGCTGATCATGCAGCTGCAGATGGTCTCTTCCCGTTTCAACAATGCCGTTGAACCGATGGTGCTGACCGTCGGCACAATTCATGGCGGCAATATGTATAATTCCATTCCCGAAAAAGTCGTGATGGAAGGCACTGTGCGCCACTTCCGCAAGGATAAAGCCATTGAAGAAGAAATGCGCCGCATCATCGCCGGCACTGCCTCCGCCATGAAAGTGGACTACGAGTTCGATTATCAGTATCTGAATTTCCCGATTGACAATTGCAACGCCGCCCTGAACGCGATCGCCTCGCAGGCGGTGACGGAACTGTACGGTCAGGAGGCTCTGCTGCATGACCCGCTCATGATGAGTTCGGAGGATTTCTCGATCTTTATGCGTGAGATTCCCGGCGTGTTCACTTTCATCGGCACCCGCAACCCTGCATTGGGGCTGACCGCGACGAACCACCAGACGAATTTCACTTGCGATGAGAGCGTCCTGAAAATGGGTTCCGCGCTTGCCGCGCAATTTGCCGTTGATTATTTGAAATAGCAGGGAGACGCAAGAGAAATTTCTTTTTTGCGCCGACTATGGCGGCGGCTTTATTCGCATGTACGGCTCAGGAACAGAGTCCCTGCGCCGATACCGTTGCGGTACTTTATATTTGCAAATTTTGCGTGTTCGACTGCAAAATATATAAAAAAAACCGAATCGGGATATGGTCGTTATGGTAAAATGAAGATAGGGGGGAGCCGATCTTCACGAAGTGATTCTGAAAAAGGAGGGCTAAGGAGTGTTTTCGGCATTCAAGCTGCTGTTTTGGATATTCAAGATGGTTTTCAAGCTAATCGGAACCGTCTTGATGTATCTCTGCCTCGTTCCAATCCTCATTATTTTTCTGCCCTTCTATCTGCCGTATGCTCTCATCAAGGATCATAAGAACAGGAACAATGTTCCGCTGAAGCGAACGTGCCGCCGCGCAAAAGACGCGGATGACCTTTGGTGGATTGATAAAATCGAAGAGTTTGACGCCTTCATGGAGGATTAAGGCTCTCGAAACAGGGCGATGCATAACAGACACCGGGGACTGCTTTCGAGCAGTCTTTTTTTGCTCGCGATCGCTGTCAAGGGAGGCATCGGTACTGACACCTCCCTTGATGATTGATAACCGCCTCAAAGACAAAAGATCTGCTTCGATTTATCATTCACGAACTGTATTACCGGTCCGGAAATGATGCTCTTCAACTCACACCCGAACGATGTAATTGTCCTTCCTCTTTGCCGCCGGCTTCGGTTCTGCGGCAGGGTATCCGAGCGCAAGGCTGCCAACACCGCGCAGGGTTTCCGGCAGTCCCCATTCACGGAGCAGGGCTTTGCCCCTTTCGCTGTCAAAGATTTCGCGTTCTCTGTGTACCCATACGGAGCCGAGCCCCAGCGATGACGCGGCGAGCATCATATTCTCAAGCACGCAGCTTCCGTCCTCAACGAAGGTGTTTGCCGTTCCCTCCGCCAGTACAAGGACGATGACCGGCGCCCCGTAATACGGATCACTGCTGCTGCCCATCACGCCGGCGTTCAGCTCGGCAATTTCCTTACGGAATTTTTCCGATGTGACTGCAATGATAACCGGCGATTGATGTCCGCCGCCGGTCGGCGCATAAGTCCCTGCCTCAAGAACCGCATCGAGCAGCGTTGCCGGAACGGCATCGGGCTTGTATGCCCGAATGGATCTGCGTGTTTTGATCGTGTTCAATACTTCGTTTGTCATAACAATGCCTCCCTGAAAATGTAAAAACGCCGCACACTCGCAAAGAGTGTATGGCGAAAAATGAGCTTATTATCTCAGAAAAATCCATACTGATTTTGGAATTAAAGTGTAGCATACAAAAGCGTGAAAGTCAACCTTTGAGATTGTCTTGTCCGCGTTTCGGATTCCCGGGGTCAGGAAAAATTGACAATTCGGAATTGCAGCGAGGCTGTCCTGTTTTGAGACAGCCTCGCGGAAAGATCAAACCCGAATGGGCGCTTCACGAAGAACTCATTCGGGTTTGCATTGTTTAGCGGAGAGAGAGGGATTCGAACCCACGGTGAGTTGCCCCACACCTGTTTTCAAGACCGGCGCCATCAACCGCTCGGCCATCTCTCCAAACAGTTTTTATTTTAGCATAAAATTCGCCGTGCGCAAAATGATTGTGATATAATGGTTGCGTTCCTTAACGGAGCCGACAGTTCATTGGTACCTTCCTGTCGTTAAGCAAAACCGGGACTCGACATGAACGCTGTGTCTTGAACCCGGTTCCGTACGCTCGGAGCCGGTTTTCTTTTCCCTGCGCCTTTGCTGTGACGGCTTTGCGATAACAAAGTTTTGTTTTATAAGGAGATTCTTTTCATGGAAGAAAAGAAAAACCTGTCTCCGACCTTCATGGTTCTCGCGATCGTCTATATCACCTGTCTGCTGCTTTCTAACCTGATTGCGGGCAAGATGTGGGCGGTCACGTCGTCCGTTACCCTGCCCGCGGCGGTGATCCTCTTCCCGCTTACTTATATTCTCGGAGACGCTTTCACCGAAGTCTACGGCTTCCAAAAGGCGCGTGCGGTCATTTGGGCGGGCTTCGCGTCCTGTTTTTTTGCTGTGCTCGTCGGCACAGTCACTGTCGCGCTGCCGCATCCCGCTTCCTGGGCGAATCAGGATGCCTTCGCGACGGTTCTTGGAAACACGCCGCGCGTGGCGGCGGCATCCTTTATCGGCTACCTCTTTGGACAGTTCTCAAACGCTGTGATCATGTCTGAAATGAAGACCGTCACGAAAGGTTCCATGCTTTGGGTGCGCTCGATCCTCTCAACGCTTGTCGGTGAAGGGCTCGACTCGATCATCTTTATTATGGTTTCTTTCTACGGAACGATGCCGACTTCCGCGCTGTGGCAGATGGTGCTGTTTCAATATCTTTTCAAGGTCTGCTATGAAGCGCTCTGCACGCCGCTGCTCTACGCGGCTGTCAGCCGCCTGAACAAAATCGAAGGGACGGAGCTTTCGATGATGAAGAAAAATACGCTGTTGTGAGGAAATAAAATGAGAGAAAAAGAAAACCTGACCAAGCTCGGCAGCAAGGTCACGAATTATTCCATGGATTACGATCCGTCGGTACTGGAACGCTTTTCAAACAAGCATCCCGGGAACGATTACTATGTTAAATTCAACTGTCCCGAGTTCACAAGCCTGTGCCCGATCACCGGTCAGCCGGACTTCGCCACGCTTTACATTTCTTACGTCCCGGATCAATATCTGGTGGAGTCCAAATCCCTGAAGCTCTACCTCTTCTCCTTCCGCAATCACGGCGATTTCCATGAGGATGTGGTCAATGTCATTATGAAAGACCTGATCGCCCTGCTGGAGCCGAAATACATCGAGGTTTGGGGAAAGTTTCTCCCCCGCGGCGGGCTTTCCATCGACCCTTACGCCAATTACGGCAAGCCCGGCACCCGCTGGGAGGCAGTCGCCTGGAAACGCCTCTCCGAGCACGACATGATGCCGGAAAACGTGAACAACCGCTGAAAGCAACGAGGCTTCGAGAAATTGGAGCCTTTTTTTTGCGTGCGGCACACAAAGCGATTCGTCCGGCGGGATCGTCCTGTCGAGCCGAAGCAGTGACCGGCATTCAGAAAAATGTAACATCTTTCGCCTCCAAACACGACGAATTGCAGTATAATTAAAAATGGAGGAAATTTGATCGTATGTATAATATTATGTTTGTTCTGAAT
>CAVESB010000027.1:0-22724 GCA_963618265.1 bacterium | reverse complement strand
CGTCATTTTGGTAATCACTCCTGTTCACAAAAAGTTTGCGACATCAAATTGCGCATGTCTATTGACAAGAGTACTTGAAGTGCGTACAATAATAGCTGAGCAATCCAACTGCTCATAGTATACCCTGAATTGCTCATCATGTCAAGAGGTATGAGCAGCTGTGCACAGAAAAGCTGCATGTTCTGAGCAGTTCATACGGACAGGCGTTTGTTCTTCCGGAGATTATCCGTACCGTCACATGCCGGTACGAAGGAACAGGAGTGAGGATAATGAAAATGGCAGCACAGTACAGAAAGACATACGTCTCGGTTACGCTGGATGTGGACAAGGAAGGGTCAATTTTTCCTCGCATTATCCGCTGGGAAAACGGAGTGAACTTTCAGATTGACCGGATTCTTTACAAATGCCGCGCCGCATCCAAGAAGGTTGGAGGCGGAGGCATCCGTTACACGGTTTTGATCAGGGGAAAGGAGTCGTTCCTTTTCCATGAAGGAGACAAGTGGTTCGTTGAAGCAAAGGAGAATGTCCGCTGATCTTATCCCGGAAGCAAGCGGTAAATGTTAATGACGGGTTGAATCACTCAATGTCCTTTTCGCTGATCATACACAGAGCCGGAGCAACGCTTGCTTTCATTAACAAAATAATCACCATTGAATGACGGGCGAGTTCGTATTCGTCCGCGATAAATACACCCGTGCAGAGAATGTACGACGACAGAATCAGCAGCGCAGGGAACGCGAATCGTTCTCCTTGTTTTTTTAAGATTGAAAAACACAGGCAGACGAGACCGATGCCGGTGACGAGTACGCCCGGCAGGTTCATTGAGAAGAATTTGCTCAGTGCTTCCGGCAGCAGGGCATTGAAGCCCTTCGGCGCGAAGGTGTAGCCGATCTGCTCGAAGGACTCTGTTTCATAGCCGCCGTACCAGGTCATGCGCAGCGTCCGCAGCGGCTCTTTCAGCATCCAGCGGATATAAGTCTTCAATCCGTCCGCGGCGATCCATTCACGCAGGGGCGCCATCGCGTCCGAGTTGAAGAGCGCTGAACCCATCATGTGTTCCTCCCCGTAAAGTTCCTCAATTCCGGGCGGGGTCGGCATACCGGCTTCGATGAAAAACGCCTCCGCCTGCGGATCGCGGGCGATACGGTTAAAGAGGACATTCTCAAAGGGATATTGCCAGCGTCCGCCGGTGTTGGTCATGACGCCGAGGCAGAAGACGGTCATCCCCGCCGCGAGGACGATTGGGATGATTCGCCGTTGACGCAGGCGGGTCAGAAGCAGAAGCAGTGCCGCGATCAGCAGTACCGTCCATGATGCACTGTCGCGGGACTGTACGTAGAGCAGTGCGCTTACCGCCGCGCAGACAGCGGGCGCGATCTGCCATTCACGCTGTTCGTTCGGGGCAGTGAGCCAAAAACAGCTCCCGGCAAGCGACATGGCGGCGGAGATGGAGAGGGATTCGGACATGATCATCGGATCCCAGCGCGTCACATTCGGTACGCAGCCGAGACCGAGGAACATAGCGATGAGGATTTCTTTTCGGGAGCGTGCGCGGCAGAGTGTTGAGGCCGCCGCTGCTGAGAATCCCCAAGCAAGGATGGAAATGACGAGCTGTACGGCGGCGATGACCCGTCCGTTCTGTCCGCAGAGTTTATAAACCAGCGGAATGAAGGCGGGGCGGCTGATGCAGTACCATATGCCGTCATGGCAGTATGGCGTACCCTTGAGGATGTCTCCCACGGACATTTCCGACATGCCGAGGTAGGACTGTGAGTCGATGAAGTACAGCGGTTCCTCTGCGGTCATGAAGACGCAGACGCGGAAGATCGCGAAGCAGACGAACGCAGTTACGAAGAAGCGGCGGACGCTCCATTTCGGCAGCAGTCCGACCGCGCCGCTGAGCGCGATGAAGCAGATCAGCAAACTGATTCCCCATTCCGCTGAAAATTCGGGCATCCCGTCCGCAGATGGAAAGGCTTGATCAAGGGAAATGCGGTTGAGGTTGGGGTTGCTCAGACCGACTTTGCGGACACTGTCATCCCAGCTTACTTCGGCGATGCCCATGCCTTCGCCGGAGATGAATTCCACGGTTGCGATGTTTCCCGTTTTCCCGCTCCATCTCAGCGCGGAAGCATTGTCTGTCAGTGTCGTTCCGTCGCAGTTCCCTTCACATTGGACAGTGCTCAGAGATACGTCCCCGCCGGCGTGGTTGACCCATGTCAGTGTGACCGGGGCGGTGACGCCGTTCTCATCCGGCAACGCACGCACGATCAACGTGTGTTCCCGGTAAAGACCGCTCTGCGGTGGGTCGAACCAGACTAACGCGCAGACGGAAAGGATCAGCGTGAGTGTCAGAATGCAGGCTTTGACCCGCGGCTTGAGTCCGCGAAATGCGGGCAGGACAGCGGCAAGCGCGGCGAAGAATACCGCAAACGCTGTGATAAATACAGCGGCGAGGCGGGTTGCTGAATACCCGGAAAAAAGCGGAACGAACTGCAGCTTTTCGCAGTAAAGGACAAAGGCGCAGCACAACGCGCCGATTGCGGACAGGATAGTGGTGAGCAGATGTTTCACGCGCATTCTCCGAAGGTCATGTTCAGTGCGCTGCTTCCGGCGCGTGCCTTCCATTCGCGGAAAAGCGCTCTGTAACTGTGAGCCGTGCGGGCTTCCCAATCGAGCCCGATAAGCTCGGCGGTGCTTTGAATTTCCGCCTCAGCGACGCCCTCAATCTCAATGAAGTCGCCGATGGGGGTGTGGTCGAGCATGACATCCGTGCCGTTGACACGATAGACGGCGCGGTATTTCTCATAAATGAAACAGACACGGCAGCCCAGCCGTTCAAGAATCAGACGAACCTGATCGAAACTGCCGACAGAAGTCTCGATTTCCTCTCGGTCGGCGATTCCGTTTTTGCTCTCTTTTTCCGACTTGTAGGTCAGAATATACTCACCGCCGTTGTCGCGCAGGCGCAGCACACGATGCGTTTGAGCGAGTGAATTTGCGCTGTCGTCAAAGCGCAGGTTGCGTTCAAGTGTCATCGGCTGGATGAGTTTTCCGCCCGCGGCAATGGCGGACACCTCGACCTCGGCGATATGTTGCGTCGGGATTTTTACTTCAAGCTCGCGGTTGTTTTCGTTCATCAGATTTCTTTTCTTTCATTCAGCCACGCGAGTGCTGCCTTGATGGACTGCTCACGGAAGGAATACAGCGCGTTCAGAAAAGAAGCCTTGTCGGAGTTTTCGATAAGCTTTTTTGTCGCGACGGCGTTCCATTTTTCGGCGAGCGCGATCTGCGTCTCAATTACGCTGCGGCGTTCCGCCTCGGGACGATCTTTGAGAAAATACAATTTTGCCAGAAAATCGGAACGCAGTTCGTTAAGGTGCTGCGTGGGCGTGTGAAGCCAGTCCTCAAACGCAGCAGTTCCGGTTTTGGTCAGTTCACAGATTCGGCGCACGGGAAGGGAACCGCTTGAGTCAACAGTGGTTCGGATCAGGCCGTTTTTTTCAATTTTATCCAACACCGCGTAAAGGCGGCTCTGGCGGAAAGTCCAGATCGTTTTGAGTTCGGGATCGCTTGTGAGCTTTTTGTACAGTTCGTAAGCGTGGATCGGGGTCTGACCGATCAACCCGAGCAGAAGAAAATCAATCGTTAGCGGATCTTGCTGGCGTGACATATGATCCTCCTGAAAAATCAGATTTCTTTAGAAAAATTATAATCGTTTAAAGCCGATTTCCGAATCGCGAAATCGGGAAAACCGGATTTCGCGGAACCTCCAATCTTTCCACGCTGTCGGTCTTTATGCTATAATCAAATTATCAAAAACACATGAACCCGGAGCGGTTCACAGAGGGCTTGAGAAAATGAACGAAGAAGATGAGATGTTTCCCCTCCCTTATCGCACGGAGGACGGCAACAAAGGCACATTCGGAACGGTCACGATCGTCGGGGGATGTGAAAATTATCTTGGTGCGCCCTTGCTCAGCGGCAGGGCCGCTTATCGAATTGGCTGCGGCCTGGTGGAGATGATTGTTCCGAAAGTCGTGCGGAATTGCGGTGCGGGGATTTTCCCCGAAGCGATTTGGAACTGCGCGGCATATGAGGAAGGCCGCATCCCCAAACATCAGCAGAGGACAGCTGCGGTTATCGGTCCCGGTTTGGGAAAGGAACCCAAAACGGCGGAACGTCTGCCGGGATATATTCGCGGCGCGTCCGAGAACCGATCCATGACGCTCCTTGACGCGGATGCCTTGAACCTGCTGGCGTCCGATCCCGAATGGTATCAATCCATTCCCGATGACTGTGTGTTGACCCCGCATCCGGGAGAAATGTCCCGCCTTTGCGGCACCTCGATACCCGCCATTCAGTATGACCGCCGCGATACGGCTTTCTACTGTGCGCAGCAGTGGCATCAGGTTGTGTTGCTCAAAGGCGCACATACGGTCATTGCCTCACCTGATGGGCGCATCCGCATCCTGACTTACTGCACCTCCGCTCTTGCAACTGCGGGCAGCGGCGACGTACTCTCCGGCGTGATCGCCGGACTCGGCGCTCAGGGCATGAAGCCTTATGAAGCATCTTGCCTTGGCGCGGATATCCACGCGCGCGCCGGCATCCTCGCTGCGGCGCATTTCGGCAATAACTATGCTGTGACAGCGTCCGACATTATCAACTTCATTCCGGCTGCGATCAATGAAGTTCGTGCTGTTCAGGAGCGGCAGCATAAGGTCAATGGCCGCCGATAAACACAATTGAACACGCAAATAGGAAAAACCGCGGGGCTTCCCGCGGTTTTCGTGTGTGTCACATACCACATTGCTCAGGCAATTAATCCGGATAGAATTTCTCCGCATCCTGACGGAACTGCTTCAGGGAAGGTTCGTGGAGGTAGATCATGTGCCCGGAGGGATAGTAGGTGAAGCTCAGGTTTTTGCGGTATTCCGGCTCCAGGAAGATATGATCATAGACCCATTCCGCCGCGAAGAAGGGCGTTGCGAGGTCGTAGTAACCGCAGATGACCCAAACCTTCATGAACGGGTTGCGGGCGATATCGTCGCGGATAATCGCCTGCTGCTGCAGGTAGCGGTTCTCGTATTCTTTGTAATGCCACGAATGATCGCTCCAGAAGTCTGTGGAGAGTTTGTAGCGGCGGTCGGTTTGGAAGCCGAGCTCGCGGTTCAGGTAGTCGTTGATGACGCCGCCGAAGGCTCCTGAGAGTAAATAGCCGGAGGGGTCATCTTCGAACTCAATGCCGATGTTGTTGCGGTCGGTTCCGGTGTAGCGGCTGTCAATGCGGCCGACGACCAGATGCCTGTCACGCAGCAGCTCTTTGCAGAAACTGGCAATCTCAATACGCAGGTTGCTATTGAGAATGAACTGACGGCTGAGGCCGGTATAAGCCATGAGTTTGTCCGCGATGGCGTCGCGTTCGTCGTCTGTGAGGCGGCTGCCCTTGAAGAGCGCGGTCAGGTATTCGCCGCCGGCGAATTCGCGGACTTCCCGCAGGAAGTCTTCAAGCTTCATGTTCAGGTATTTCTCGTTCAGGCACTTGTGATACCAAGCGTCCGCGGCGTAAGTGGGTAGGAACAGAATGAACGGCAGTTCATTGCCCGGCTCGAATTCCAGTGTGGAGAAATCGTTGGCTGTGGAAATGAGCATCATGCCGTTGAGGTAGAGACCGTATTCCTCGGAGAGATATTTGCAGACACCGACAGAGCGCGGCGTACCGTAGGATTCGCCCGCGAGGTATTTCGGGGAACCCCAGCGCTGATTGCGGTTAACATAGAGGCGGATAAAGTCGCCGACGGAATGAATATCATTCGTGTACCCGATGAATTCCTCGTCCTTGTTGCCGCTGATTGAGCGGGAGTAACCGGTCTGTACCGGGTCAATGAATACCAAGTCGGTCATGTCCAGAATCGAGTATTCATTGTCGATAATCGGCGCGGGGAGCTTGGTCACATTGCCGTCGGCATCCAGCTGTACGCGGCGCGGACCGAGAAATCCCATATGAACCCACATGGAGCAGGTGCCGGGTCCGCCGTTATAGGAGAAAGTCAGGGGACGAGCGGTGATGTCTTTGACGCCGTCAAGGGTGTAAGCGGTGAAGAAAATCTCGTATTTTGCCTTCTCGCCCTCATAGATGCCGTCCTTTTTCACTTCCTGTTTGACGACCATCGTGCCGACGGTGACGGTGTAGTTGATCTTTTTCCCGTTGATGGTGACAGAATGTTTGCTTGTGATCAGGTTGTCCGCCGGTTCCGGGCAGATGTTCGTTTCTTTGGTTTCTTCGCTCATGTTCTCTCTTTCTTGATATCTTTAATCTTGTTGATAAACAAACCCGCCCGCGGAAACGCGGACGGGAGAAAAGCCGAATTAATCAACCCATTCCAGTTCAAAATCATCGCCGATCATGACCGTGTCGCCGTCTTCAATGCCGGCTTCGCGCAGAGCATCCTCAATGCCGAGGGTGCGGAGCAGGTTCTGGAAGCGGCGCAGGGAACCGCTGTGCTCCCAGTAGGTCATCTTCGCGGCGCGTTCAATCGCGACGCCGCGGACAACATAATCGCCGTAATCATTGCGCTTAATGCTGAACGTGCGCGGGTCGTCCTGCGGCGTGTAGAGCGGCATGACCTCGGTGTCCTCTTCCTCGCTTTCCGGTACGGTCTGCAGGATCTCGTACAGCTTCCACAGGATCGGCTTGATATTCTCACGAGCGGCGGCAGACATACTCATGACGGTGTAGCCGCGCCCTTCCAGCTGCTCTTTGATCTCATCCCACCGCGCCGCCGCTTCGGGAATGTCTGTCTTATTATAGACAACCAGCTGCGGCTTCTCACTGAGATGCGGGTCGAAGAGTGCCATTTCCTGATTGATCTGGTCGAAGTCCGCAATGGGATCCTCCGACTCACCGTTCAGCACATGCATAATGACCTTGGTACGTTGGATGTGGCGCAGGAAAGAATCTCCCAGACCGACGCCCATATGTGCGCCCTCAATGAGACCCGGGACATCGGAAAGAACAAGAGAATGATCCAGGTCTAATTCCGCGACGCCCAGATTCGGCTCCAGCGTGGTGAAGGGATAGTTGGCGATTTTTGGACTCGCGTTGGTAGCGGCGGCCAGGAACGAGGACTTCCCCGCGTTCGGTTCGCCGACAATGCCGACATCCGCGATGAGTTTCAGCTCAAGCGCGAGGTTCTTCTCTTCGCAGGGTGCGCCCTTCTCGGCGGTGCGCGGCGCCTGGTTGGAAGGGGTGACGAAATGCTGGTTGCCCTTGCCGCCACGTCCGCCTTTGCAGACCAGAAGCTCCTGCCCGTCTTTCGTCAGGTCGCCGAGCAATGCGCCGGTGTCGCGGTCGCGCACGATGGTGCCGGCGGGAACCATCACATAAAGGTCGTTGCCGGATTTGCCGGTCTTGTTTGAGCTGCCGCCCTTGAGACCGTCTTCCGCGATGTAGCGCATCTTATGGCGGAACTGCGCCAGCGTGTTCAGCTTTTTGTTCACTTTCAGGTAGAGGTTCCCGCCGTGCCCGCCGTCGCCGCCGTCCGGGCCGCCGCGGGATACGAATTTCTCTCTGTGAAAATGCATCGCGCCGTCCCCGCCTTTGCCGGAACGCACGTAAATCTCAGCTTCATCAATAAACATATTTCAATGCCTCAATCCATAATTTTTCTGATTCTATTGTATCATGGAAACAGAACGCGCCCGCCGATAAAGGCGCAGCCGTCTGCGTTTCAAATTTCCATACTCAAGTAATAGCGGTAATTGGGATTTGTAAAGAGGGTGTCCCCAAACAAAGGGGCACCCTCTTGGATAATATGCACCTCAAAACTTGGACTTTTGGAAATGGGGGGTATGTTTATCAAGAAATACAGCTTTGAATACAAACAAATGCGCATTGCGCGGTACCGTCATGGGCAGTGGTCAGAGGCACTGCGGTCCACAGCACGAGGTAGAGCATGGACAGCTGCTGAGAAATATGCTTTGGCAGCCAAATTCCTTGCAGGAGCTCCCATCAAAAGCACAGCCACAGCGGGCTCTTATGTTTTTTCGCAGAAGACCTTTTGCAGACTTTTTCTCACAAACTCTCGCCAAACGCATTGTTCATGATGATTTCTTCACGCTTATCAAGTTTCGGTCACTGTCTTTCCCTAAGCATCCGTGAAGAGCCAAAATTATCGTTGCTTTCAATAAAACCTAAAGGAGCGCCGTAAACGGCGCTCGCTTTTCATTAATCTTACATGACTTCCGGTGTCTCGATACCGAGGAGAGCGAGACAGACCACAATCGCCTGACGGGCGGCGGCAGAAAGACGCAGACGGTAGTTCTTCGTGTTTTCGTCCGCCTGAATCACCGGGCAGACGCGATAGAAAGTGTTGTACGCCTGAGCGATATCGTAAGCCAGGTTGGCGAGGTACAGGGTCTTCATTTCTTTCGCGGAACGCTGTACTTCCTTCGGAACGCGGGCAATCAGGTCAATCAGCGCGACTTCGCTCTCGGTCAGGTCATAATCCGGCATCAGGGATTCGGGCACTGCACCGCCGGCTTTACGCAGGATCGAGTTGGCGCGGACGGCGGCGTACTGAATGTACGGCGCAGCCTGACCGTTGAAGTCGAGCGCGGCTTCCCAGTCGAAGGTGACGATCTTTGTGTTGTCGCGGGAGAGCATGGAATACTTCAGCGCGCCCAGCGCGACGGTATGGGCAATCTGCTTTTTCGTCTCGTCCGGCAGGGACGGGTTCTTCTCGTTGACGATTTCCAGCGCACGGGCGGTGGCTTCCGTCAACAGATCCTGCAGGAAGACAACCGTGCCGTCGCGGGAAGACATGGTCACATTGCCGGGCAGGTTGACGATTTCATACGCCAAGTGATAGAGGTTCTTTGTCCACGGATAGCCCATGAGTTCCATGGTCTTGAAAATCTGCTGCATATACAGGGACTGGCGGACGTCGATCACATAGACGGAACGGTCAAGCTTGAACTGCTCGAACTTCTTGATGGCGAGGGAGAGATCTTTCGTCGCGTAAAGCGATGTGCCGTCGGAGCGCAGGACAACGAGAACGCGGTATTTATCCTTGGTGCCGCAGAGATCGTCAAGTTTGACGATGACAGCGCCTTCCGGGCGTTCGTCAACCGCGATTTTCTTCTCGATCAGCTCGTCCACAATGACCTTGCCGGAGTCTTCCACTTCGCTCTCGAAATAGAGATGGTCGAAGCGAACGCCCAGTTCGTGGTAAATGTCATCGAAACCGTCCAGAGACCATTGGCGGGTGGTCTTCCACAGTGCGACCACATCCTCGTCGCGGCGATCCCAGCGGGCGAAGAGTGCGCGGATCTCCGCGTCAGCATCCGCTTCCGTCTCATGGCGGTGGGAAGCCTCGGCATAGATATCCCCCATCCAGCGGGTAGTGTCGCCGGACGGCTGCTCTCCGTTATGATATTTCAGGTAGCACCACATCCATTTGATTACATGCAGACCCATGTCGCCGAGGTAGTTCGTGCGGATCACATCGTCGCCGGACTTCTCAAGAATGTTGCAGACGGAGTTGCCGAGGATGACATTGCGCAGATGACCGACATGGAACGCCTTATGGGTATTCGGCTGGCTGAATTCAACCATGACGCGCTTGCCGGTCGGCTGACCCTTGCCATAGTCATTGCCCTGTTCCAACACCTCATCAATAACGCGCTGAGAATAAATCTTCGAAGAGAAGTAAATATTCAGGTAGCCCTTGACCGCTTCCGCACGTTCAAAGCCATAGGGCAGCTCAATCGTGCCGGCAATCCCCTGAGCGATTTCCTGCGCATGGGCGGGAACGTTCATCTTGACGCCCTTTTCCCCGGCATCGCGGGATGCCAACTGAAAGAAAGAAGTAGCAATGCCCCAGTTTCCGCTGAACGGAATCCACGACCATTGGACATCCATGTCCGGCAGGTTGTTCTCTTTCAGGTAATTCTTAATCTGCTCTGCGAGCGATTTCTGTTCAGATTCAAACATTGTGATTCACCCTTCACATAATGATTCAGCCTAATTATACAGGGAAACACCCGACCGGACGATTGATTTATGATAAGAAGAAAGCCGGAGAGCACCGCAATTATCCATTATTTCTGTATCATCAGCCGCGAGAGCGGGTCTTCATCATAGACGAGAATGAAATAACCGGCATAATCCCCAAATGAAGGCGAATATTGTGATGCACGCAGGACCTCCACCAAGCCCTCCTCAAGTTCCGGCTGCCCATAATATTCAGTTTCCGCACAAACAATGAATGTACGACCCTCTTGATGTGATCCGTCGTACCAGCTTTTGCTGCCGACTCCGCGGGGATTGATCAAATTACCGCCTTGGATGAAAATCCAACGGCTCTTGATATGCTCATCGGTCAAGACCGTAATGGAATTCGCGTACCCGAAATTTGTACAATACCCATGTGTCAGCCCATGATCCATAAGCGTTTTCAATATCGTACCCTGCCCATACCATTGCGAAAGGTCAATCGGCTTCCGAAAAACGGAAGCCCCATTCAGCAAGCCCGTAAAAACAGCCAGAGCCGCGATTCCCGCAAGCAGGCTTTTCGTTGCGAAGGAAACCCGTGCGTCACCGATTCCTTTATCAATGATGATCACGTCAACAACCAGGCACGTGAAATAAACGGGAATCAGACGTCTGCAGAAATCAGAGATGTTTCCGAAAATGAAAAAGAAAAGAATCGCGCACAGCATGATCCAATAAGACAGAACGAATACCCGTGCGCCTTCACTTTCGATGCTTTTGAGACAGCGAAAAGAAAGGAATGACAATCCAAAGGCAGCCAACGCCGCCGCGATGCGGACAACCATTTTGAGGCCGACACTGCTGAAAACAGGGACGCTTTGCCCCGGAAGTGTTGTGAACAGTTCGATCCAACGAGTCGGAAACAGTTCAAGATTCGTTACCCACTGATCGGCAGGAACAAGCATTGAATAATGGTCGGCATACCATGACTCAACAGGCGCTGTTACAAGTTTATTCAGCACAAAGCCAATGATTAAAACGAAGCCTGCCGCCAACGGAAGAATCAAATTCCGCCGGTCCGTCCTTTTTTTCATGCGAAGAATTTCAAACAGCAAAAGCGCACAAACAAACGGGAATGACGCATAAAGAATGATGACGGCTCCGTTAATGCTGCCCAACAAGACGCAAAACATTAACAAAAACAAACCGATTGCTTTTCCGAGGCTGTCTTTACGACCGCAATAGAACATATAAGAATTAAAAATCAGCAGCGTAAAAAGAACCGACATCCCATAATAAACACAATGCGCCCACAGAACATCGCGCATGTCCTCATGAACGACCGTAAGAAGAAGAATACATCCCGAAGCGGTTAATGCGGTGTCCCAAGCAAAGCCAAGGTTTTTGAACAGCAGAAGGAGAAGTGAACAAAACACAACCGAATAAACACAGAACCCAAGACGCAAAGACAAAATACTCACGCCAAACGCCTTGACGAACGGAACAAACAACAGATGCCCGCCAAACGGAATCAGCTGCACCGGATATTCAAAGTCATTGGAAATGACCGTACCGCTCTCCACGGAAGCCTGCGCCCAAAGAATCGTTTCTGCATTATCCGAATCGAATTCCATGATGAACAAATCGCTCCAGATAAAATACTGTATGGACGCAAACGAAAACAAGAACAGACAGAGTCCGAAAACCGACAGACCTCTTTTTCTCAGCATTTCCATCACTTTTCTCCAACTTATGATTTATCAACCTTATTTTGCGGCATACAGAGCCATGGATTGCCGTGTTTTCCCGCCTCCGCTTCAAAAGTCAGTATTGCGTTTCCCGATCACCAATTTCCCGCGCGGGACTTTCTCCGCCTGCGAAGGCAGTAGATTGCGATACAGACAACCGCGCACAACGTGACACATTCCGAGACGCGCTGAGCTGTCGTTTTTGCCAGCCAAACGCGGATCGTTCCATCCCCGCCCGCATGAACCGAAAGCAGTCCGTTTGCACTGCGTTCAACCGGCAGCTCCGATTTGTTCCCGCTCTCATCGGTCAGCTCGCCCTTGAAGCCGTAATAACCGGTCATCGGAACGATGAACTCCGTGTCTTCGCCGGCATTGGCGTATGCGAAGGTGAAGCTCAATCCCCTCCGTTTATGCGACAGGATTTCAGCGTCCGTATCATACAGCACGGTATCAGCGTTTTTGTCAATGAACTCAGCCGTCAGCCCTTGCGGCAGATATTCCTCTCCCATGGCGCGGTTATCCTGCATGATGAATTCATCTTCCGACACCGTGCGGTTGACGATCGTGTCGCGGTAAATCGGGAAAGCGCACACGGCGCAGCCCACGGCAAGGATTGCCAAAGCGAGGGTGGTGTGTTTTTTCTCAAAGTATTCACGGAAATATACGCTCGCGGCCAGCGGCAGCAGGGCACTGACTTCAAGCAACATTCGCCAGCTGAACTGCATACGGTTCAGCAGCCATGAAAAGGTTCTCCAGGGGAAGAGATTGGTCGCACAGATCATATAAATGATCCCCGCAAGCAGCATCGTATCGGCGGCGCGGAAACGCTTTTTCCGGAAACACAGCGGAATGCGGCTCAGCGGGACAAGCAGCAGCATCCAGCCCGGATAAACACAGCGCTGCCAGTTCGCGTTAAAGCTCCTGTCATGGAAGAAAGTGAAAAGCCATTTCCACGGCATTGCCTGATGCAGATCGGTAGAGCCGACTTCGGCAGACAGCAGTAAATTCGTCTTCAGGCTGCCGTACTGCAGCTGCTCTGCCATCGGAATCAGGAACGAGGCGCTCACCAGCATGACAGCGATTACGGACTTGATCAGTCCGAACAGAATGCGGCGGTCGCGGAAAATCGTGCGGATGCGGCAAAGCAGATAAACAGCAGTGCCGAGCGCCGCAGTCACGATGCTGATAAGATGACAGGAAAGCAGTCCCCAGAAGCCAAACGCGAAGATCCACCAGCGGTCCGGGCGGTCGTTAAACATCTCATATAAGCCAAGCACGATCAGCGGCAGGAAGATAAATGCCTGAACTTCACCCAGCGCACCGCGATAAAACACGCAGATAGCGCGATAAGCGCAAAAGCCGTACAACAGAACCGCTGCGATCGCGCCGCTTTGGCTGCCGCTGATCCGTTTCGCCGCGATATAAAAGGAGCAAAGCGACAGAAATGTACAGACCGCGATAAAGGTTTTGTAACAAGTCAGGATCGGGAATCCCAAAAGATTCAGAACCGCAGGGAAATAAAGGAGTACGCCCGGATAAAAATAACCCGTTCCGTAACCGTAGTCTTTCAGCCAGAATAATTCATCATACACGGGGAAATACCCGTTCGCCAAGCTCTCCGCTTTTCCGAGAATTCTGGACATATGGAACATCGCGTCATTTGTGATTCCAAAGCTGTCCGGCAACAGCAACGGGAGGCAAAGCACCGCGCTCAGCAGAACGAAGAAGACAAGAAGCCTTTCATTTTCCCCGCGCAGGAACTTGAAAGATCCGGGGATGCAGATGCGAACCCAGATCAACACCGCCAAAACCGACAGCAGCAGGGAAATCACAGCGTGGCGCAGCAGGGACTCTTTATAAAGGACATGATCCGAAGTCACGCTGATCCGCCGTACCTCCGCATTCCCAAACATCGGGTCATAGCTGAAGCCGATGCGCACATTGACAGGACTGCCCGCGACGGTAAAAACCTGACGCTGTTCCGGCTCTGCGTTCAGTTCATACCCTGTCAGAACCGTGCCGTCGCTGTTTTCCAAAAAAACAGAATTGCCGTATGTTCCGGCATTGCCTTCAAAAGTCAGCGCATACTCCCCGGGCTTGAGAACGAATGTCTCCGTCAGCATAAAACGAGCTTTCGCGTCTTCCTCCGGCATGAAGGTGCGCACGGCATGATAAGCATATTCAAAATGCATCAGATCACGATTGACGTACACCAAGGCAGCCGCGAGAAGCGAAAGGAGAATCACTGCGGAAATCAGTTTCTTTTTCATGAGCGCAAGTTCCTTTTTTTAACAAACTTCTCAATCATTATAAACGCAAGCGCGGACAGACTGATGATTTCGGATACGATCTGAACGAGCGTCTTTTCATAATGCACGAAAATGCTCCCGGTGTCCACTCCACCCGTGTACACGCGAAGCAGACCGATGTCATCCGCCTCCGGGTTCAGCTCGATGACCGTACCGTCCGCGGCGGTCAATTGGGCTTGATAGCCGGTATACATGATCAAGGGAACAGCGAAATAAGTATCCTCCCCGCCGTCTTTCACCTCATAAGAGAAGGCGAACGTCAAGCCTTTGCGCTTACGCTGTGTTATTTCGTAATCTGCGGCATTTGAAAAAACAGTGTCTTTGTTCGTCTCGGCAATTTCGCGGTTGAAATTGCTCGGAAGATACTCAGCACCGGACAGCGAATTGAACTCAGACTGATAAAGATACTCATCAATTGGAAGCATACGGTTCTCAGCAGTTTCAACAATAATCGGCAAGCCGCAGACAGCCGACCCTAAGATGACCGCCGCAACGAAACGTTTCGAGTCCGAGATCAAATCCGCGTAAATCGCACAGCTGATGCAAAGACAAACCGTCGCAATCATCATGATACGCCATGAGAACTGAATGCGGGATAAAAACCAAAGCAGATAACGCCAGGGAAAAAGATTCGTACACATCAACAATGCCGCAGCTCCGAATAAGCTCAGCGTATCGGCGATTGCAACTGCCTTCGTCCGTTTCCGTACAAATATCAAGCGCAGCATCGGGATGATCAGCAGGATCAGTCCGGGATATACATTACGCGGGATTGTCCGACTGAATCTCCATGGGTCAAAAAATAAAAAAAGGCGATCAAAACTTTCTATCTTGGCATTGCCGGCAAAACGTTCTATCTTAGATGTTGTAATATCAGATGCAATAATTCCATTGATCTTCAGCTCGACAGTGGTCAGCTGTTCAAGCATCGGCAGGAGAAAGAACGCGCCCAGCGCGAGGGTAAGAAGTACGGATTTCACCAACGCCATGAAGACCCGGCGATCGCCGAAAGTCTTCCGAAAGTTGATCAGCACAAACGCGAGCGTGAAAACGCCGCAGATTGCCAGCGAAATCATATGGCACATCAGCAGCCCCGTAAAGCCCAGCGCGAAATGCAGCCATTTCTCAAGATGCCCGGCATAGATCTCATACAGTCCGAGAATAATGATCGGGATGAAAACAAACGCCTGAATTTCACCCAACGCCGCCCGGTAAAAGACATCCACCAGGCGGTAAGCCGCGAAGGCATATAAGACAGCGGAAAGGCGTGCAGCAGAAATTTTTCCACTGATTTTCTTCGTGCAGCTGTACATTGAGCACAGTGCGAAAAAGGTGCAGAGGAAAACAAAGATTTTAAATGAAACGATAGTGGAAAAGCCCAAGAGCATCAGCACCGCGGGGAGCTGAAGAAAGAAATTCGGGTAAAAAAAGCCTGATCCGTAACCGTAGTTTTCGAGCCAATCCAAAAGCACACGGGCGGGAATATAACCTTCAGCAAAGGAAGCCGAGATTCCGCGAATACTGCCGAGATGGTAATAAAGGTCATCGGCCTGATATAAACTGCCGGATATGAAAAAAGGACTGCAGCTGATTACCGTCAGCAACAGAATCAGTAAAATCGAGACTTCGGTATCCGGTTTTGCGATTTTCGGGAAGCACTTTCGATAGCGTTCGGGGAAGACAAGCCGAAAGGTCAGGAACGTCCAGAGCAGAATAAAGAATACCGTGAGTGTCAGATGGCGGAGAAGAGACTCTTTGTACAGAACCGCTTCGGAGGAAATCCTAACTTTATCAACGCTGATCTCACCGGATGCGGGAGTATATAAAATATGAATCCCGATTTTACGGGCATAATTTTCGATATTTATATCGAACTTATTTTCTACCCCCCCCATAAAAATCAGATTGGAACAGGATTTCTCCCTCAGAATCATCAACCTTGATTGAGCTTCGCGCACCGTCTTCCGCGCCTAAATTTCCGCTGATCGTGAGCGTATAAGTACCCGGCTTCAGTACCAGATCCCGCATATCCAGATGATAGAAATCTTCGGTATATTCATTCGGATTCAAAGCCAATTTATATACGAATGCTGCCTCCCAATGCATCACATCGCGATTGATCAAGGCAATTCCGCCGAGCAGTATGCAGACCGCGGCGGTAAGCAGTATCCATTGCTTTCTGTTCATCAACACCCCCAAAACTTCCTTCGGAAATTCAATTATAAAGCATAAAGCACGAACACCCGCATTGACGTTCATTCTTTCACGGAATCGGGCGAAAGCTGAGATAAAATAAATAAGGATAAAGAGAGATTGCGATAACGAAAGGCATTACGATGAAGATCAGAGACATTTTGAAACAGGAAAAACCGACCATCTCATTCGAGGTGTACCCGCCCAAGACCGATGATCTCTTCCCGAAAGTTGAGGAAGCCACGCTCAAGATCGCGGAGCTGAAGCCGGATTTCATGAGCGTGACTTTCGGAGCCGCCGGCGGAACCCGTCGTCACACGTTCCAATTGGCTTCCGACATTCAGACAAAGCGCGGCGTCACTGCCCTCGCACACATCACCTGCGTGACCTGCGACCGGGATATGCTGCATGAACGTCTGGACGACCTTAAATCCAAAAATATCGAAAATGTCCTCTCCCTGCGCGGCGATGTTCCGGAGGGGATCGAGTTTCCGTCAAAGAACGGTTTCTCGCACGCCAACGAGCTCTGCGCCGCGATTAAGGAATACGGCGATTTCTGCGTGGGCGGGGCCTGCTACCCCGAAGGGCATCCTGAATCCGCTACGAAGCAGCAGGACATGGAGAACCTGAAGCGCAAAGTGGATGCCGGCTGTGAATTTCTGACGACGCAGATGTTCTTCGATAACAGCATTCTTTACAGTTTCCTCTACCGCATCCGTGAAATCGGCATCACCGTCCCCGTTCTGGCAGGCATCATGCCCATCACTCAGCGCAGTCAGATTGAGAAAGCGATTAAACTTTCCGGCACTGTTTTTCCGGCGCGCTTCCTTTCCATTGCCGACAAATTCGGCGGCAACCCGCTTGCCATGAAACAGGCGGGCATCGCTTACGCCACCGAACAGATCATCGATCTGGTCGCCAACGGCGTCAAGGGCATTCATGTATACTCCATGAACAAGCCGGAGGTCGCCGCCGCCATCAAGAATAACCTGTCCGAAATTCTGTAATTTATGCTGAAGATCGACCCCAAGGAAGTTTCACGCTACCTCAGTTATCGGGGAACCGAGCCCGACGAACAGGTCGGTGCCCTGATCAGGGAATGTATCGCGGCTGTCAACGATGCCGCGGTTCCGCGTTCGGTCGTAAAACGCTTTCCCCTGGAAGTCCTCACCGACGGGAGCTTTCACGCGGCATCCGTGACCTTGAGGTCCGACAGTCTGCGGCGAAACCTTGCGGGCTGTGAGGAGGTCTTCCTCTTCGGAGCTACGCTCGGCACCGCCGTGGATGTCCTCATCCGCCGCACGTCCCTGATGGACATTGCCCGCGGCTTCGTCATGCAGGCCGCCGCCGCTGCCGCCATCGAGGCGTACTGCGATGAGCTGAATGACGGACTGCGCCGTCAGGTAACGGGCGAAGGGCTGTACCTGCGCCCCCGCTTCAGCCCCGGTTACGGGGATCTTGACTTGAGCTGCCAGCAGGAGATCATCCACGTGTTGCAGGCGCCGAAAGAAATCGGGCTGACGCTGACCGACTCCGGTCTCATGGTTCCGGTAAAATCCGTCACCGCCGTCATCGGCATCAGCTCCGTCCCGACCGACTGCATCCGCCAAGGATGCGAGGTCTGCGGAAAGAAAGACTGCGCGTTCCGACGGAACGCGCAGTAAACGCAGAACGTCTTTATACTAACTTGAACCGCTCCGGTGTCGGGTACTTTCCGACCATGCGCCCGGCAATTGCATTATGCTTCGCAAGATGCGAGGGAAGGTCAAGCGTCAGCAGCTGACCGTGTTCGACGACCTTGCGCCCGTTAATGACCGAGAAATCCACCTGCGGCGGCGCACAGAGGAAGAGCGCAGCCAGCGGATCATGGCAGGCACCGCCGGCGAACTGCACGGTGTTCAGGTCAATACCGATGAAATCCGCCGCCATGCCGGGCTTCAGTACGCCGATATCATCCCGTCCCAGAACCGCCGCGCCGCCGGTGGTTTCCAGACGCAGCGTTTCGCGGATTGTCAGCGCGTCTGCACCCTTCGCCACACGCTGGAGCAGCATTGCCATGCGTCCTTCAGCGATCATATGACTTGAGTCATTACTGGCGGAACCATCCACACCCAGCCCGACCTTCACACCCGCATCCAGCATCTCACGAATCGGCGCAATGCCGGAACCGAGACGCATATTCGAGGACGGGCAATGCGCGACGCCGGTGCCGGTCTCCGCCATCATTTTCACCTCATCTTCATTCAGCCAAATACAGTGCGCCCACCACACATCGGGACCGACCCAGCCGAGTTTTTCCATGTACCGCGCAGGACGCAGACCCGCCCGCTGCATGGTGAAGGTTTCTTCGTCTTTCGTCTCCGCCACATGGGTATGCAGCATGACCCCGTTCCTGTACGAACGAGCGAGCTTGGCGGACTCCACAAGGATTGACTCATCCACGGAAAAAGGCGAGCAGGGAGCCAGCGCCACGCGGGTCATGGCGAAGCGTTTCGGATCATGGTATTTCTCAATCGCGTCCGCGCTGTCTTTCAGGATCACGTCCGCTGTCTGCACCACATGATCCGGGGGCAGACCGCCCTGAGAGCGGCCGAGGGTCATGGAGCCGCAGACGGCATGGAAGCGCAGACCGATCTCGTTCGCCGCACGGATCTGATCTTCCAAGGACGCGCCCGCCGGCCAGAGGTATTGATGGTCGGAAGCACAGGTGCAGCCACTGAGGATCAATTCCGCCATTGCGGTCAGGGATGAGATATAAGTCGCTTCGGGATCCAGTTCGCCCCAAATCGGGTACAGCCGGACAAGCCAGTCAAAGAGCTTTTCATCCATCGCGCCCGGCACCGCGCGGGTCAGGGTCTGATAGAAATGATGATGCGTGTTGACAAAGCCCGGACAGACCATGCGGTCGGATGCGTCAATCACAAGATCCGCCGAGGGCGGCAGGTTTGTCGTCTTTCCGACCTGTTTGATTTCATTATCCACCACGTACAGCGCGCCGTCCCGGATGTCCCCGAGTGCGTCATCGTTTGTGACCAATGTATGAATATTTTTGACAAGCAACGTCGTCATGTAATACCTCCCGAAGCATAGATTTACAGCCTTCATTATAGCATTATCAAGCGGACGGCGGAATTGATTTATAATATGAAAGAATGCGGTAAAAAATCACACGCATAGTTGAAGGAGACAGATATGGACATTCGTGAGCTGATTGGGAAAAAGATGCTGTATTTTGACGGCGGCCTGGGGACGCTGCTGCAGGCGGCCGGTCTGCAGCCGGGCGAGGAACCGGAACGCTGGAATATTGAGCATGCGGATGCAGTCAAGAACGTCCATTTGGATTACTACAAAGCAGGGTGTCATATCGTCACAACCGACACTCTCGGCTGTCATTTGCTGAACTTCCCGGATAACGGCGATTACAGCGTTGAGCAGATCGCGAATGCCGCCGTGGACAACGCTCAGCGCGCCCGCGAGGAGGCGGATGAGGCGGACGGTGCAGCGGAACCGCGCTTTATCGCTTTCTCCATCGGCTCCCTCGGCAAGCTGCTCAAGCCCCTCGGCACGATGTCGTTTGACGAGGCGTATGCGATCTTCGCCCGCTCGGTTCGCGCGGCTGAAGCGGCAGGGGCGGATTTCATTCATTTCGAGACGATGAATGACCTTTACGAAGTCAAAGCCGCAGTGCTGGCCGCCAAGGAAAACTGCTCCCTGCCGATCTCGGTCACCATGACCTATGACGAAAACGGACGCCTGATGACGGGCGGCGATGTCCCGGGGGAAGTGGCGCTGCTGGAAGGTCTGGGCGTGGATATGCTCGGCATCAACTGCGGTCTCGGTCCGGCGCAGATGAAGCCCATTGCACTGAAAATGCTGGAATACAGCTCAACCCCGATGATCGTCAATCCGAACGCCGGCATTCCCCGCACTGTTGACGGGAAAACCGTCTTCAATGTCGGACCGGAAGAGTTCGCGGAGGTCATGGCTGAGCTGATCGGCGCGGGTGTATGGATCGCCGGCGGCTGCTGCGGCACAACACCCGCGCACATGAAGGCGATGATTGAACGCTGCGCAGGTGTTTCGCCGAAACCGATCGAGAAGAAAAACCGCACGCTGATCTGCGGCACCTCGAAGACGGTTGAGATCGGACCCGAGCCGGTTATTATCGGTGAGCGCATCAACCCCACCGGCAAAAAGAAGTTCAAGGAAGCTCTGCGCACTCACGATATCGAGTATGTTGTCAAAGAAGGCATCAAGCAGCAGGATTCCGGTGCTCACATTCTTGATGTGAATGTCGGTTTGCCGGAAATTGATGAAACGCAAATGATGTCTGATGTGATCTATGAATTGCAGGGCGTGATCGGGTTGCCGTTGCAAATCGACACCACCTCGCCCGAAACCATGGAAAAGGCGCTGCGTTATTACAACGGCAAACCGCTGGTGAACTCCGTCAACGGCAAAGCCGAGGTCATGGCTGCCATTTTCCCGCTGGTCAGGAAGTACGGCGGCGTCGTGCTGGGATTGACGCTCGATGAAGACGGCATCCCTTCCACCGCCGCAGGACGCGCCGCCATCGCGGAGAGGATTTATCAGACTGCCGAACAATACGGCATCGCACGCAAAGACATCATCATCGACGCGCTGGCAATGACCATCAGCTCCGACCAAACTTCCGCCATGACCGCATTGGAGACCCTGCGCCGAATCAAGCAGGACTTCGGCGGGCATACCGTGCTGGGCGTCTCGAACATTTCCTTCGGTTTGCCCTCCCGTGAGATCATCAACGCCGCCTTCTACACCATGGCACTGGCGAACGGATTGGACGCCGCCATCATCAACCCGAATGCCGAGCCGATGATGCGGGCATATTATTCCTATCGTGCGCTGGCGGGATTAGATGCCAACTGCACCGAGTTCATTGAACGCTACACGAACCCCGTCATTGAGACCGTCTCCGCCGCGCCCGCCGCGGGTGCTCCCGCCGCGAAAGCCGAAGGCAATGCCGACACACTGGGCGCATGCATTGAACGGGGTTTGAAAGACGGCGCCGCCGCGCAAGCAAAGAGAATGTTGGATGAAGGCCGCGCCGCACTGGAGATCATCAACGGAGAGTTGATTCCGGCGCTGGATGTTGTCGGGAAGACTTTTGAGCAGAAAAAAGCCTTCCTGCCGCAGCTGCTGATGAGTGCCGAAGCCGCGAAAGCCGCCTTTGAGGTACTGAAAGATTACATGAGCCAAACCGGGGAGACCCGCCAAAAGAAAGGCACCATCATCCTCGCCACAGTCAAGGGAGATATCCATGACATCGGTAAGAACATTGTCAAGGTGCTGCTGGAAAATTACGACTACAATGTCATTGACCTCGGCAAGGATGTCCCGGCGGAGACGATCGTGAATGCGGTTATTGAGAAGCACGCGGAATACTGCGGACTCTCCGCGCTGATGACGACAACCGTTCCTTCCATGGAAGCAACGATCAAGCTCCTGCGCGAACGTGCGCCGTGGTGCAAAACCATGGTCGGCGGCGCGGTGATGACGCAGATTTATGCGGACATGATCGGTGCCGATGCTTATTGCAAGGATGCCATGGCAGGCGTGAATTACGTTGAAACCTGCTGAGAACTCAAAAGCAATAAAAAAAGGGGATGCCGCCGGCAATGTATTGCAAGCGGCATCCCCTTTTACCGTGTCAATCAGCCTAACGGCACACCGGCAAGTGCATAAATCTCAAGCGGTTCACCGGTAAGGATAAGGTCGTCGAGCGGGTCAAGCCCGAATTCATCGTTATAGAAATACCCGCCGTAAATGGAGTTGAAGTAAACACCGACGTCATTTCCAACCGTATACTGCTGGACAGAAGGCTTTTGATCTTTTTCAATGATTGTCACCGTGATATCGGTGGTGCCTGCCGCAGAAGTCTCACAGACAGTTTTCGCCTCGCAGGTGAATTCCTGCGGATCATCATAGACGAAGGTTGTGATGCCCTTACTGCCGTCTTCATCAATTTCCTCAATCGAACGCAGCGCCAGAGTTTCTGCATCCGCGGTGTAAACAATACTCCAGGCAGAAAGCTTGCTGCCGTCATCCCCGGGATAAGACGCCTCGACTTCCACAACGAGCGCGTCACCGTCTTCCTTCACGCTCAAAATATCAACATCATAACAGCCGCGGAACATATTGATGTAATCACCTACAAATTCCTTGAAGTCAGCGTTTGGGATAACGGTAACGGTTTTCGTCATATCATCGTCCCCTAAATCATCATGTCTGTAGGTGTAATAAAAAGCGGCATTTGCATTGTCCGAGCGCCCGCAGGCCATCGCCTTGGAAACGATATAATCATAGGTTTCCTCATACCGCCAGCCGTCACTGTCATAGAAATACTGCCCACTGATGCGCTGAACCAATTTGCCGTCACTGTCATATCGGTCGGCCGTATATCGCATACTGCCATAGTTTTCGGCGAGCTTTTCCGAT
>CAVESB010000026.1:8543-23264 GCA_963618265.1 bacterium | reverse complement strand
CATCTGCTTGAAGATATATTTTTTGACTTTTCAAATCAATTTTGAAACCCGAAGAGCATTGTGCCTCTTTCTCGGTTTTTATTGCACAATAATTAAATAATTGCCCGATACAGGCTGAAAAAGGATGGATTTATCACTGTTTTGGTGATATTTTCTGCTTATTCTGCGAAATAAAAAGGCTGCCGCAAGTTGCAGAAATCTGCATTTGCGACAGCCCCTTGTCGGTTATATATTGAGTTTAAGTAATTCCGCTGAAACTGCAAGGGAAAAAAGCAAGATACATAAAAGTGTCATTCTTCAACCTCCTGTTTTCAGGCTTTTGCGACATTTGTCGATGACATTTATCTCGGGGCTTTGCTCCCCTTTTTCCCGGTTTTAAATATTCCTTTTTGCAGTTTTCCCGAGTAAATGCAGCTTTTCCTCTCAGAGCATTTTATGTTGCATTTACTTTGTCCAAACAGCGGATTTCATGTTTTGACAATCATTATCGGGACAGAACGTTGGAAATCGTCACATACTGCTGATTCACTTCGTGATGCTTCCCGACAACGTCCTTGATTTCGATAGGAACAATTTCACTGCCGCTCAGCGCGGTCATGACGCCGAACTGATTGTTGACTGCCCAATCTACAGCGAAATAGCCCATACGGGATGCCAGAATGCGATCCATCGCTGTCGGGCTTCCGCCGCGCTGAATGTAGCTGATATTGATACCGCGGGCATCGAAGCCAAGATCCATTGCCTCAAGCTGCTTGGTCAAATCAGCCAGCGGGATCGGGTAACCTTCCGCCACAACCACGGTGCAGAACTTCTTCCCGCGTTTGTAGGCATCAGCAATCGTGGTGCCGACTTCCTCAATCGACATCGGATTCTCCGGAATCAGCGCGACTTCGGCGCCGGAGACAATCGCGGACTGAATCGCAAGGTAGCCGGATTCGCGTCCCATGGTTTGAACCAGGAAGACGCGCTTATGAGAGGCGGCCGTGTCGCGAATGCGGTCGATCGCGTCGCAAATCGTGTTCAGGGCGGTATCCACACCGACGCAGGAATCCGTGCCCCAGACATCATTGTCAATCGTGCCCGGGATGCCGATAACCGGATAACCCTGGTTATAGAGGGCGTTCGCACCGGCCATGGTGCCGTCGCCGCCGCAGGCGATCAGACAGTCAATGCCCATGCTGTTCAACTGATGAATGGCCTCACGCTGACCGTGCGAGGTCTTCATTTCCATGCAGCGATCCGTGCGGAGAATGGTGCCGCCGCGGTGCAGAATACCGCTGACATCGCGCTTCCCCATGATGGTAAAATCGCCGTTGATTAAGCCTGTATAACCGCCTTCAACGCCATAGACCTTCAAGCCCTTCGCGCAACCGGTGCGGACCACAGATCGAATGACCGCGTTCATGCCGGGGGCATCGCCGCCGGAGGTCAATATCGCAATCGAGCGTACCACAACATCATTCATTTTTTCTTCCATAGAACCTCTTTTCAACGAGTGAATGGATCATTCGCATTTCGCGGAATTTATCAGTTTATCGGGAAATTCACAATTCCCGCTTCAGGCTTTGTCTGCTGTTATGAAACAGCTGCCGAATATTTTCTAAAACCTGTCTGATGGTAATTATACCTTATTAATGTAAGACGGCGGATGAAAGCATCCGCCGTCTTACATTTTCGGGCTTATTTGCCGGTTTTTTCTTTCTGAATGTTCTTGATCAATTCAGGAACAACCTTGAAGAGGTCTCCGCAAATGCCATAGTCCGCGACACCGAAAATCGGAGCGGTTTCATTCTTGTTAATCGCGATAATCAGTTCGGAATCCTGCATACCGGCGACATGCTGGATCGCGCCGGAAATACCGAGAGCGACGTAGATCTTCGGATGCACGGTCTTGCCGGTCTGCCCGACCTGGTGATCGGAGCTAATCCAGCCCGCGTCAACAACAGCACGGGAAGCGCCGACGACACCGCCGAGTTCTTCAGCCAGAGCTTCAGCGAGTTTGATACCGCCTTCAACGTCCTTGCTGATACCGCGCCCGACAGAGACTACGACTTTCGCACCGATGAGGTCAACAAGTTTCTTCGCGGCCTTCTCAACGGAGACGACTTCGACATTGATATCGGAAGCGCTGAGGGAGAAGTTCGGCTTCACAATGGCGCAGGCATCGGCCTTCGCAGCATCGTACTCGTTCTTCTTCATAACGCCCGGACGGACAGTAGACATCTGCGGGCGGAAGCGCGGGCAGATAATGGTCGCCATCATATGACCGCCGAAAGCAGGACGGGTCATCTTCAGGTTGCGATCGGATTCGTCCAAAGCCATGGAATCGACATCCATGGTGCTGGCAGTGCGCAGGAATTCCTTATATTCGGCGACATTGACATCCAGATGTGTGGCATCGGCAGTCAAACCGGTATGCAGTCTGGCAGCGCAGCGCGGACCGAGATCACGACCGATGTTAGTCGCACCGATCAGCAGGACTTCCGGCTTCAGGTCATTGACCAGGTCGCAAATGACCTTGGTGTAAGCGTCGGTGGTATAGATGCCCAGAAGCGGATCATCGCAGACGATGACTTCATCAGCACCGTAGCCGCCGAGCGTCTTCGCGGTCTTCTCATCGATATTGCTGCCGAGCAGGACACCGGAGACCTTACAGTTCATTTCTTTCGCGAGTTTGGAGGCTTCGCTGATCAGCTCGAAATCGGTGGACATCAGTTCGCCGCCGCGCTGTTCGCAGAACACCCAGATTCCTTTGTATTCAGAGAAATCAGTCATTTTCTCTTGTTCCTTTCCGTTAGATCAAATGCTTTTCAGCGAGAATACCGGCTAATTTCGCCGCGGCGTCATCACCGGAGATCATGGAACCGGCGCCCTTCTGCGGAGGGGTGAAAGCCTTGAAGACATTGGTCGGAGAACCCTTCAGACCGATAGTGTCGGCTTCGATGAGGGGATCATCCTTCAGCGCTTCGTAATCGAAGACTTCAACTTCCTTGTCGAAACATTCGAAAATATCGCGAATGTTCATGTAGCGGGGAGCGTTCAGCTCTTTGATGCAGGTGATCAGGCACGGAGTCTTGACATTGAGCATCATGTAGCCGTCTTCAAGCATGCGCTTGACGGTCAGGGTATTGCCGTTCTTTTTGATTTCGGCGGCATAAGAAACCTGAGGCAGGTGCAGCTTCTCGGCGATCTGCGGACCGACCTGAGCGGTATCACCGTCGATCGCCTGACGGCCGCAGAAGACGATATCTTCAGGACCGACACCGACGCGGTTAATGCCTGCCGCAATGATCTGGCTGGTGGCGAAAGTATCGGAACCGCCGAATTCACGACCGCAAATGAGGATGGCGCGGTCGGCACCGCGGGCAAGCAGCTCGCGGAGCATGCTTTCGGCAGGCGGAGGTCCCATGCTGATAACGACAACTTCACATCCGGTCTCATCCTTCAGCGTCAGAGCGGCTTCGAGCGCGTTCAGATCGTCGGGATTGGTGACAGTTTGCATGGACGCGCGGTCAAGCGTGCCGTCCGGTTTGTAAGCAACTTTTCCGGAAGTATCCGGAACCTGTTTTACGCAAACAATAGCTTTCATTAGTTCAGTCGTCCTTATTTCAAAATAGCACCGGAGATGACCATCATCTGGACTTCGCTGGTACCTTCATAGATCTCAGTGATCTTGGCGTCGCGCATCATGCGTTCGATGGGGTAGTCGCGGGTGTAACCGTAACCGCCGAAGAGCTGCAGACAGCGGCGGGTGACATCGGAAGCAGTACGGGAAGCAATGAGTTTCGCTTCGGCGGCATCGACACTGTAGCGGATCTTTTCGCCGTTCAGTGCGCGCTGTTTAGCCAGAGCAGCGTTATAGACGAGGAATTTCGCAGCGTCAATGCGGGCTTTCATCTCAGCCAATTCAAACTGAGTGTTCTGGAAAGCGGCAATCGCGCGGCCGAACTGCTGGCGTTCTTTGACATAGGCAATGGTCTCATCCAGCGCGCCTTCGGCAATACCGAGTGCCTGAGATGCAATACCGATACGACCGCCGTCAAGCGTAGCCATGGCTTCCTGGAAGCCCTTACCCTTGACACCGAGCAGGTTCTCCTTCGGGACAATGCAGTCCTCGAAGATCAGTTCGCAGGTGGAAGAGCCGCGAATGCCCATCTTGTCTTCCGGTTTACCGACAGAGAAGCCGGGGAAAGTCCGTTCAACGATGAACGCGGAAATCTCTTTGGAAGTGCGGCCGCGTTTGTCGGTAACGGTACCGGTAATGGCGATAACAATGAAGAGGTCGGCATAGCCGGCGTTGGTGATGAAGATTTTGGAGCCGTTGAGTACCCAATGGTCACCGGCATCCACAGCCACGGTCTGCTGACCCTGGGCGTCAGTACCGGCGCCCGGCTCGGTCAAACCGAAAGCGCCCAGCCATTCACCGCTGCAGAGCTTCGGCAGATACTTGGCTTTCTGTTCGGGCGTGCCGAACTCAAGGATCGGCGCGGCGCACAGAGAGGTATGAGCAGAGAGGACGACACCGGTCGTGGCGCAGACCTTGCTCATTTCCTCAACAGCCATCACGTAGGACAGGACATCGCCGCCCGCGCCGCCGTATTCCTTCGGGAAGTAGATACCCATCATCCCCAGTTTCGCCATCTTCTTGACGGTTTCAATCGGGAAATACTCTTCGGCATCGACTTTCTTGGCCAGCGGTTTTACTTCATTTTCGGCAAACTCGCGATACATTTTCTGGGCAAGCTGCTGCTGTTTGGTTAAAGTGAAATCCATTCTGATTCTCCGTAAAGGATAATGTTAATACCGCCGGGAAAGCACCCGGCGGTGGTTTACCTGGAATTAGAGTTCGTCGATCGGGGTCTTGGTACCATCGGCGTTATAGACATAGAAACCTCTGCCGGTCTTGCGGCCGAGATTACCGCCGCGAACCATCTTGCGGATGGACGGGCAGGCGCGGTACTTGCCGTCGCCGGTCTCATTGTAGAGCACGTCCATAATGGCAAGTACAACATCAAGGCCGACAAAGTCGCCCAATTCCAACGGTCCCATCGGGTGATTGGCACCGAGTTTCATGGCGGTGTCGATGCCGCTGATATTGGAAACGCCTTCCATCTTGATGAAAGCGGCTTCGTTGATCATCGGGATGAGGATTCGGTTGACGACGAAACCGGCAGCTTCGTTGACCTGAACAGGTTCTTTACCGAGGGAAACGGCGATTTCCTTGATCTTCGCGACCATCTCAGGGGTTGTGTTCTCACCTGCAATGACTTCGATGAGCTTCATGCGGTCGGCAGGGTTGAAGAAATGCATACCAATAGTCGGGCGGGAAAGACCCTTGGCAATTTCGGTCACGGACAGGCTGGAGGTGTTCGTAGCAAAAATACATTCCGGCTTGCAGATCTTGTCAAGTTCGCCGAAAGTCTTCTGCTTGACAGCCATATTTTCGAAAGCGGCTTCCACGATCAGGTCGCAGTCGGCGCAAAGGTCTTCCTTCAGACCGGCGGCAATGCGGCTGACCCACAGGTCGGCGTTTTCCTGGCTGATCTTGCCTTTGGAGACGAGCTTGTTGTAGCCCGCAATGATCTTGTTCTTGCCGTTGTCAGCGAAGCTCTGTTCAATGTCGCAAAGAGCGACTTCGTAACCATCGATCTGGGCGAAAGCTTTCGCGATGCCCTGACCCATCGTACCGGCACCAATAATACCAACTTTGAATGTCATTTTTTTCTCCTCACCTAATTGTTTGTGAAAATCGGCTTCGGCTTCGGTTTCTCTCTGGACAGGAAGCAGGCCATGCCTTCAACCTGATCATGCGTCTCAAAGCAATTGCCGAAAAGTTTTTCTTCAATGACGATGCCTTCGTCAATGGTGACCTGAGTGCCTTCGTTGACAGCCTGCTTGCAGGCGCGGACGGCGATCGGGGCATTGCGGGCGATTTTCTGCGCCAGTTTCAGTGCGGCGGGCATCAGCTCTTCAAGCGGATAAACGGCATTCACGAGACCGATTCGCAACGCTTCATTGGCGTCGATGTTCAGCGCGGCATAAAGCATCTGTTTGGCATAGCCGACGGAGACGATGCGCGCGAGACGCTGGGTGCCGCCGAAACCCGGGGTGATGCCCAAGCCGACTTCAGGCTGACCGAACATGGCATTCTCAGAGCAGATGCGAATGTCGCAGCTCATCGCCAGTTCATTGCCGCCGCCCAGGGCGAAGCCGTTGACCGCCGCGATGACCGGGATCGGGAAGGTCTCGATCATGCGGAAGATGTCGTTGCCGAGCTTGCCGAAAGCTTCGCCTTCAGTCTTGGTCATATTGCTCATGGAGGCGATATCGGCACCCGCCACGAAGCTCTTCTCACCCGCGCCGGTCAGGACGATACAGCGAACGGCGTTCTGATCAATGGCTTCAAACGCGGCCTTGAGATCCTGCAATACTTCCGGGTTCAAAGCGTTGAGTGCCTTCTGGCGGTCAATGGTGATAACAGCGACCGCACCGTTAATTTCAGTGTTTACGAATCCCATTTCAGTTTCCTTATATTGAATTACATTTCAACAACAGTGGCACAGCCCATACCGCCGCCGATGCACAGGGTGGCAAGACCCTTCTTCGCGCCGCGATGCTTCATCGCGTAAAGCAGCGTAACCAGAATACGGCAGCCGGAAGCACCTACCGGGTGTCCGAGAGCAATCGCGCCGCCGTTGACGTTGACTTTGCTCATGTCGAAGTTCAGGTCACGGGCAACCGCGACAGACTGCGCAGCGAAAGCTTCGTTGGCTTCAATCAGGTCGAAATCCTCGATCTTCATGCCGGTCTTGGCAAGAACCTTCTTGGTCGCGGCGACAGGACCGATACCCATGATTGAGGGATCCACACCGCCGAGCGCACCGGCGACCCAGGTGGCCATCGGGGTGATGCCCAGCTCTTTGGCTTTGGATTCGCTCATCAGGACAACAGCGGCGGCGCCGTCATTGATCGCGGAGGCATTGCCGGCAGTGACCTTGCCATCGGGTTTGAAGGCGGGCTTCAGTTTGGCAAGACCTTCCATGTTCGTGCCGGGGCGCGGTCCTTCATCAGTATCGAAGATAATGTCGCCCTTCTTGTTCTTGATAACGACAGGGACGATTTCGTCCTTGAAGGAGCCGTTGGAGATGGCTTCGCAGGCTTTGGTCTGGCTGGCAACGGAGAACTCATCCAGTTCCTCACGGGAGATGTTCCACTGATCGCAGATGTTTTCGGCGGTGATGCCCATATGGACATTGTTGAAGACATCCCACAGCGCATCGTTGACCATGGTGTCAACCAGTTCGGACTTGCCCATCGGGTAGCCCATGCGATAGCCATAGCGACCCTTCATCATCGCGAAAGGAGCCATGTCCATGTTTTCGGTGCCGCCGGCGACAACGATATCGGCATCGCCGACTTCGATCATGCGGGCAGCGTTGTTGACACATTCCAAACCGGAACCACAGACAACATTCAGGGTGACAGCCGGTGTCTCAATCGGAAGACCGGCTTTAATGGAGCACTGGCGGGCAACATTCTGACCGAGTCCGGCCTGGATGACACAGCCCATGTAAACCTGATCAACCGCTTCGGGTTTGATCCCGGCACGGGCGACAGCTTCTTTGATGACCAACGCGCCCAATTCCGCAGCAGGGACATTTGCGAGAGTGCCGCCGAATTTACCGATTGCAGTACGGCATGCTGAGACGATAACGACTTTTTCCATGAGTTTTTCTCCTTAATAAATCTTTCAAATCCGACTTTGTGAATAATTTCTTTTTTGCGGATATGAGGTTCTCAAAATATCCTTATACACCTAATATAACACACTTTCAGGCAGGTTTCCGTTATTTGTTCCGAATTTCACGATATTAGTGACAATTGTGACGTTTGTCACTAATACGGCGTGATGGTTGTTAAAACGGATGCGTCTTTTGTAATAAAAGACCCCGTACCGATCCTCCGATACGGGGCTTAGCAGAAAAAGCCGTAGTCATTTATCTGGAGAAAGACACCTTTTGAATCACACCGTCATCCCGTACCGTCACGCGGATCACGGAGCAGTCGTTGCGGCTTCCGATGCGGATATCTTTCGTGTAAATCAGGACAAAACTTGAATGTTCTTCCGGAGAATGCGCGGCATAGCGACCGGTCAGATTGCGGTTGACCTGTTTCTTGATGATGCACTGCTCGTGATCGACGGATGCGGAACCGATGTGATAGGCATCCTTGACTTCTTTATAGATATCGCCGGACATGGACGAGGCATCGGAGCTCTCATAATTGAATTCCTCACACAGCAGTTCATACGTGCGGGCATTTTTGGAACGCTGCATAATGTCATTGATGTCAGCGGTGTCATCCACGGTATAGAGCGGGTCGCCGTAATACACGAAAGAAAGCAGCGTCTTCTGAATTTCTGCATCCAGACCGCCGTTCTTCTGCTCCATTTCCGTGGCGAGGTTTTTCTTCGCCCGGCGGAAAGCCTCACCGCAGCCGATACCGGTCAGCAGATGTTTCCAGAAAAGGTAGCCGAGCAGATCCGCTGCGGTCAATTGGGAATTCAGCGCACCGTAAGCAATCGACGTGGAACCGACGAATACGCGCGTGGCTTTCCCAAGGAAGTGCAAACTCATGCAGTTTTGTTCCGTGCGCTTCGGTGTTTCCGCGCCATAGCAACATTCCGCGAAAATTACTTTCGGGGTGTTCTTAATGTTAACCACATTGCTTATCTCCAGCGCGACGGGAATGTTCGGACCGGGTGAGGTGTCATCGGATTTTTTCTGACCGTACCAATTCGGCTGTCCTTTGATGCCGTGCAGGTTGAAGTACGCAAATTCGCAGCTGTCAAAACTCGCCAGCGGGAAATTCGACGAAGTAGTGGCAGGACAGACGGAGAGACTGTTGGTGTCGGAGATCACCTTATACACAATTTTGGAAGGAGTGAGCCAGGCGGCACAGGTGTAGCCGAAGCATTTTCCGGCACGTTTCTTAGCCTTCTTCGCATTCCGTTCGCGTTTATCAGCAGTCTTTGAGCTGCTGTACTTCAGAATATGGAAATCCTGGATATTGCGCAGCTGAGACAGGAGCAGACCGGTGTCCTTGCTCCCGTCACCGGGTAATCGCCCCACCGGCCACTGCATCTCATAACAGCGCTCGGAATCCAGCGAACCGTAAGGCGCATCGGACAGAACGGTCGTGTCATTGTCGCCGGTCGGGTTTTTAAGGGAGAAAAACGGAATAATGTCATCTCCACCGACGATCAGCAATGCGCCGATCATCTTGTTTTTTTCCTTCATGGACTCATCCAGCTTCACCAGGGACTTATGGATCATATCCGGGGCAGGACCGCCGGAACCGACCGCGACGTACTCATCCGGATAGAAAACCTGAGCCTCCCAACCGCTGCGGTTGGAAACAGCTGCCGCGACAGCGTTCATTTCCTGAGCGATGAAGTCCTTGTTATTGCTCCCGTACTTGCGTTTCAGGTTCGTCACAGACGACATGATCACATAGACCGGCGTGCGGTTATCCACCTCGCCGGATTTCAGGCGATAGACATATTCACCAATCGGAATAACGTCATCTTCCTTCTTTCTGCGCAGCTTTCTGCCGAAAAATCCCTTCCCGCCGATCTCGCTGAAACCGATACCGATCTTTTCCTCGTCTGCTTCAAACGCAGCAGAAGATACTTCTTCCTCACGCGGCTTATCCGGCTCGCTTGAGACAGTTTCCGCATCGCCGTTTTCCTCTGTCTCGGATTCGGAATCAAACGTCACAGGCGTGGCGGGCGTACTGCGGTCAATGATTTCTTCCATGTTTTCAAGCCCCGCCAGTTTCACGATCTCCGGCGCAAACTTCAAGCCCTCAACGCCGATCGAGAGCCGATCCGGCTCAAGCCAAAGGTTCTTATACGGGTTCGAATCGCCCCAGATGCGCCTGCCGACCTGACCTGTCACATCCGCGTCAACGGCACTCTGGATGATCGCCATGCCTTCATCGTCACGCTTGACCTGATTCAGAATATGTCCGAGAATGAGTTTAAACTGGATCGTCTTCGGCCAACGGCGGTAATAGATGTTCAAAATACGGCTGCCGGAGACGCGATCCTCATCATTGAGAAGGAGCTTGGCGTTGTTCACCGCGGTTAAAATATCAAATTCGTTATTTTCAAGTGTAACGTCATCATCTGCATCGGCACGCTTCTTGAGGAGTTTCTTGAGGCTGAAACTCTTTTTCTCTTCCTGATCCTGCAAGCTGCGGGCACGAAACTCTGCCATGCTGCGTTCAGCGGTTCCCTCGGGATAAAGAACGGCAAGCAGACCCCAGACTTCATAGAACTCGGGGTCCTCGGAGGTGATCAGCTCACAGAGCCGGATCGCGTTTTCGTATTCGCCGACTTTGTAGAGGATAATTGCCAGACGGTAGCGGATCCACAAATCATTGGGATAGGTTTTCAGCCAGCTGATCAGGGCTTTTTGTGACTAAGTAGACCGGTTCAGCTGGTAGGCTGCGTTGGACAGAGTGATGATTTGCGTGCGGTTGATTTGAACCATAAGACGACTCCCGGATCAGATCAAATGCTTGAACAGGGCAACACCGCCGGCGACCATGACCAAGCCGACAAAAATCAGCGTAAGCCCAATACCTTGGGCTGTTTTGATCTGCTCGGTCAGCTGCTGAAGCAGGAAAGTCGCGGACTGCAGCGAGCTGTCTAATCCGTTCAAAATGCCTTTTTTTGTGAGGCGGGACACCTCTTTTGAGACGTCATCCATATCCTTCGAGAAAGCATAGTGAGCAAGTACGCGCAAACCGAAAAACAGCGTGATGAAGCCCAACACCGCGAGAAGCATCCCGCAGATTTGAATCATTAATGAAGGATTGAAGCTCATAATACCGATCCTTATGCTTTTTCCGCGATGTCTCTGTCGATATCGCAAAGCTCAATGGTTTCACCGGTACAGAAGATACCGGCACGTTCGATGATATTGCGCAGCTCACGGATATTGCCCGGCCAGTTATACTTCATAAAAGCACTGAGCACCTGCGGCGAAACGCCGGTGATATTCAATCCGCGTTCTTGGTTGATGGCTTTGACGAAGAAACCCACCAACTCCGGCATGTCATCCAGACGTTCACGCAGCGGAGGAATGTCAATACTGACTACACGCAGCCTGTAATACAAATCGTCACGGAACTTACCTTCCTCAATCATCTGCTTCATGTTACGGTTTGAAGCGGCGATAATCTGAACATCCACGGGAATTTCCTTGACGCCGCCGACTTTACGGATCTTCTTATCCTCAATCGAACGCAGAATCTTGGACTGCATTTCCATGCTCATGGAAGCAATTTCATCAAGGAAGAGGATGCCGCCGTCCGCTGCCTCAAACAGACCCTGCGTCTTGCCGGTGGCGCCGGTAAATGAGCCCGCTTCGTGACCGAACAGTTCGGATTCCAACATCATCGGAGAAATCGCGGCGCAGTTGATGGCGACCAGCGGTTTATTGGCGCGCGGACTGTTTTTATGAATATATTTGGCGATGACTTCCTTACCGCAGCCGGTTTCACCATAAATCAGCACGGAAGCACCGGCACGAGCCGCACGGGAAGCGTCCCTGAATACCTGCTGCATCTTCGGATTATGCCCTTCGACATAGGCGAATTTCTTTTCGGCACTTGTGCGGTAGCGTTCCAGTTCCTTCTGCAGGGTCATATTCTCCTCGGCACGCCGCAGACAGCTTTCCAAAATGGCGAAATCAATCGGCTTGCCGAGAAAGTCGAAAGCTCCCTTTTTCATAGCGTTGACAGCGGTATCCACTTCGCCGTAAGCGGTCAGGAGAATGGTTTTCGGCGTAGGGCGGATAAGGTTAATGTCATCCAAGAGATCCGGTCCATACTCGCCCTGCAGCTGAACATCCAGCAGCACGATATCGACCGGGAATTCCTTGAGGATGGCGCGCGCGTCTGCCAGGTTCGACGCGGCATGAACCTCATATCCCTTCATCGTCAGATACTGGTCAAACCCCTCACGGAAATTATCTTCATCATCGACAATCATTATCACTGTTTTCATATCTTTAATTTACCCCATCTCATCCGCCGCGGGAAGCAATATTTCGAACACCGTACCGCCCCGGAAAGAGCGAACCCGGATCGTACCTTTGTGGGAAGTGATAATACGCTTGGAAATCGCAAGCCCCCAGCCATTGCCGTTTTTCTTTGTCGTCATAAACGGCTCAAAGATATGGTCGATCTTATCCTCCGGAATTCCGGGCCCGTTATCGGATTCGGTGATCATAATTTGCCTGCGCCCGGTTTCATTTTCGTTAACAGACAGCTTCAATGTTATCACACCATCGTGACCATCCAGCGCGTCAACTGAATTTCCGATGAGATTATTGAGAACCTGCTCCAGCGTACGCGGATCGCCTGAAAATTTCGGGAAATTCTTCGGCGGATTAAAGTAGCAGGTAATGTTTTTTCTGGCAAAATTCAAGCGCCATTTCTCGATGATTTCCGAAATGAGCATGGAAAGATCAATCTCTTCCTTGTTCAAGGCGATCGGCTTCGAAAAAGCAAGGATATTGCTGACCAGCTGTGAAATACGTTCGCAGTCGCCGTCAATTCGATCCGCGGCGGAGATAATGGCTTCATTGCCTTCCGCCAGGGTCGTGATATTCGCCAGCCAGATGCGCATGTTATTGACCGGGTTGCGGATCTCATGCGCGAGCAGGGAAGCGAAATCCCCGAGAAATGCGCGCTGTGTCAACTGTTCGTTTTTCAATCGGCTTTCTTCGGTCTCCGTTTGGTCGGAAAGCACGAAGATGTTGAATGTATCGCCATCGGACTCCATCGTGCAGGTCTTAATACCGCAGGGAAAGATCTTGCCGCTGCGGCGGTGCAGATACTTAATGGAAACCGCGGACGATTCATCACCGATAAGCGACTGAACACCGTCGGAAGTGACGAGCAGACTGCCGAGGTCATGCCCGACAACCTGCGTGCCGCTGAACCCGAACATTGTGGCGGCGATCGGATTGATATACATAATGGAAAGGCTGCTGTCGGTGATGATAACACCCTCGGAAATATTCGTCAGAACCAGACCATTAATATCGTTCTCGAAGCGGCTCAGGAAGCGGTCACGCCGCAATGACACAGTGTCATACAGCCCGCTGATTTTCTTTGCCAGCACGTCACAAACGTCAGAGATGTCATCTTTCAGGTGCGGATCCAGCCCTTCCAAAATAAAGAAGCCGCCGAATTCATTATGGATGGAAAAGCCCCAAAAGGCGGTTTCGGTTCGATGCGGCTCATCATTTTCCATGGCAACAAAACTGCCGCGGCGCAGCAGGCAAGCCGTTTCCGCCTGTTTCAGCATGGCGGCGTCATATTTCTCATTAACAGGGGTTATCAGTGCCTGCCACAGGTCAAACTGCTTGAAAATCTCGGACGGGCAGTATGTGAAACCGGTAAGCCCAAGCTCATTGATGATCAGCGACGTCAGATCGGGAAGCTTTTCGCGCCAGGAGTCACTGCTTTCGCACATCTCGAACCACAGTGTCTCCAGACGGCTGAAAAAAGTTGTATTGCCGACAGTTCGCACGCGGGCGTCGCCGCCGCCGTTCAGCAGCACTGTCACCCAAATATTGGCGTCTTCATCAAGACAGCTGTTGCGAACCTGATACGCCTGCAGGCTACCGTCGACAAATTTGAAGTTCATCCAAACGGAATGGTTGAGTTTTTCGGGAATATCCCGCCAGCCCGGGACTGCGGCAGCCAGGTCGACTTCCGTGCCGTTTTTGACCGGGCAGCGGGAAAAGAACCGCACCGCGTTATCGTTCATCATCAGCACTTCGGGGCCATTCCCGGTCCAAATGAACGCCGGAACAAAGCACGAATACAAGAGAGACCGGAAAAAGGTCTCTCTTTCGTTCAAGCGTTCGTTCAGAATCCCGCTCATGAACTTATTGCTGCATCGCGCTCCGCTGATGGGCAGAGCCGATCCCTTCCATCAAACGGTATTTCGCGACGGTACGCCGCGCGACATTAAAGCCGCGCTCATTAAGCAGTGTGACAAGCTTCGCGTCGGAAAGCGGCTTCGTCTCGTTCTGAATGAGCTCTTTGAGCACGGTGCGCACATTCAGGCTGCGGTCAAAGAACGACGACAGTGCCACCACCTTGCGGTTCGGGAGCTGCACGGTCTTATTGGAAACCGCACGGCTGATTGTGGACTCATGCACGCCCATTTCCACAGCAATCTGCGCGCGGGTAAGCGGCTGAAGGTGTTCCTCTCCTTTGCGAATGTATTCTTCCTGGCGGTTCACCAGAATGGTCATCAGGTCTGACATCGTGTTGTTGCGCTGGTAGAGACTTTTGACGAGCAGATTCGCCTTGTCGAGGTCATTGCGCCATTCTTCAACGCGGTCATCCGGAGCGTTTTTCAACTCTTTCTTAAAGTAATTGTTCACGCGAAGGTAGCCGGAAATCGGCATGACGATCTCAACCACGAGCGGGTTCTCGGGCCGCTCATTCATATAATAGATGATAATATCCGGCTCATGATAAATGACGGGGGAAAAGTCCCGAGTGGACTTACCCGCAACAGTACCGCCCCAATGCGCTCGGGCAGGGTAGGGGTTCAGATTATCGCCGATGAACTTTTCGATGATGTTTACCTGACGAACCGTGATGCCGAGGAGCTTGGCAATCTCGCGG
>CAVESB010000026.1:0-8478 GCA_963618265.1 bacterium | reverse complement strand
GCGTCAAGTCCTCGAAGCAGGTCTCGATCACCTCCTGCGTATGCGGCGGGACATTGACATAGTCCGAAATGCGGTTCAACTGAACAAGCAATGCCTCTTTCAGGTCACGCGAACCCACACCGAGCGGATCGGCATGCTGAATGATCTCAATGACTTCCTCAACATCCGAAGGCATCACATGATAATACTGCGCGGCTTCAAGGACATCGGCAGTGATAAAGCCGTCGGGGTTAAGGCTGTTCAAAAGATAAGCCGCGATGAGTTTCTGCTGTTCATCAAGATCCGGACCGACCTGTTTAAGCACATAGGTAGCGAGGTCTTCACTCTGAGCGGAATCGTAATCCGGCTCGTCGCGATATGGCTCGGCAGCGGCGGAACCGCTTCCGTAGCTGTATTCATCACGCGGGGTAACGAAGATGATGTTCTCGGCTTCATGATCTAACTGCGGATTCGAACAGATCGGGCATTTTCCGTTTTCGGGGAGTTTTCTTTTGCACGTAGGGCAAACGCGATCCTCAACCAGTTCCAGAAACGGGTTTTTTGCAAGCTCGCCCTCAATTTTTTCTCTGATTTCTTCGGAGGACATACCCAACATGGTCATTGTCTGAGCCAAGTGAGCCGATGCTTGTATTCTGGTTTCCTGAGTTTGACTTTGATACATATCCGTGCGCCTCTTTCTTAATTATACCTTAAAATTAAGTTGCAAGAAATATGCCAACAACGGAAATTGGCACAAAACTTGTGCAGGAGGCAGAGCGTCCGGTTTCTTATTCAGGATACCGCCTCTTTTCACCCAAAAAAGACTCTCCTCCCGCATGAGATGATACAATAATCAGCATGACTTTTAATAATCGCAAACTAATGGTGATCGGCGGAGGGCTTTCGGGATGCGAAGCGGCATGGCAGGCGGCGTCCCGGGGGATTCCCGTCGAGCTTTATGAAATGCGTCCGGCATCCATGACCGGCGCGCATACCGGAGGAAACCTGGCGGAGCCGGTCTGTTCCAACTCGCTCGGCTCCAACCTCATTGACCGCGCCTCCGGCGTTCTGAAAGAGGAACTGCGTATCGGCGGTTCACTGCTGATCAAATGTGCGGAAACCGCCGCCGTCCCGGCAGGGAACGCGCTCGCGGTTGACCGTGACGTATTTTCCGCGGAGGTGGAGAAAGCCTTAGCGTCCTGCCCGAACATCGAGATCATCCGCGAAGAGGTCACGCACATTCCCGAAGATCAGCCCGTGGTTCTTGCCTCCGGTCCGCTCAGCTCTGAGGCAATTTCTGCGGAGATCTGCCGGCTCACAGGGACAGACAATCTGTTCTTCTTTGACGCCATCGCGCCTATTGTAGAGAAGGACTCCGTAGATTTCAACATCGCGTATCAGGCATCCCGTTATGACCGGGATGCATCGGGTGAGGGCGATTATATCAACTGTCCGTTCACCCGCGAAGAGTATGAAACCTTCGTCAGCGAACTGTTGGCGGCAAAGCGTATTCCGCTGAGATCCTTTGAGGAACAGATAGAGAAAGGCGTCGCTGTTGATAAAATGAGCTTCTTTGAGGGCTGCCTTCCTGTGGAAGTTTTGGCGTCCCGCTCTGTTCAGGCTCTTGCTTTCGGACCGCTGCGCCCGGTGGGACTGACCGACCCGCGGACGGGAAAACGCCCCTATGCCGTGCTGCAGCTGCGCCGGGACAACAAGGCGGGCGACCTCTATAACCTCGTCGGCTTCCAAACAAATCTGCTCTATCCGGAACAGGATCGCGTCTTCCGCATGATCCCGGGATTGGCAAATGCGCAATTCGTCCGTCACGGGCAGATGCATCGCAACACCTACATCTGTGCGCCCGGCGTGCTGAATGCATCCCTTGCCATGCTCGCCCATCCGCACATTCACGTCGCAGGACAACTCTGCGGCATTGAGGGATACATGGGCAACATTGCAGCCGGCATGCTGGCAGGCATGAACGCCGCACGCGCCATCAAAGGTGAAGACGAATTGGAGCTCCCCGAAGTCATGGTTTCCGGCGCACTGTTCAAATACATCGCGACAGCCGAGGCGAAACATTTCCAACCGATGAAGGCAAATTTCGGTATTCTGCCGCCATTGGAGAAGCCGTCAAGATCTAAAAGAGAACGCGCCGGCCAGTATTCGGAGCGTGCGCTTAAAACCGCGAAAGTTTTTTTTGAAAGGAATCGATCATTTAATGATGAGTGAGAAATGCAGCGGTAAAGTAAAGTGGTTCAACACAAGCAAAGGCTTTGGTTTCATCGTCACCGAAGACAATCGTGAGTGCTTTGTGCATTATACGGATATCGTTTCAGACGGGTTTAAAAATCTCGCTGAGGGCGAAGAGGTTCGCTTCAGCGCAGTGGATAACGGCAAGGGACTGCGCGCCGTGGAAGTAGAGAAGATATCAGCGTAACGGTTTGCTGAGCAACGTGATCACAAGCAGCACGAAAAAGCAGACAATGGCACCCCAACCGAAGTTGATAATGCCGAGCGGCAGCAGTTCCATGCCGAGCAATTGGCTGAAATAGTGCCCGCCGATGAAACCGGCGACGCCGAAGAACAGGTAAACAAACACAGAAAACACATTCCCGCCGACAATGAAATGGCAAAGGCAACCGAAAAAGGCACCAACCAAAAACATGAAGATAAAAGCGGGAAATGTCATAACTGTTCTGCGAAGTCCTTTTTTCATTCCATTATAACAGGCATTTCCGACAGAACCGGCATAGTTTATACAGGTGGATTGTGGACGGGATTTTCTTCAATCTGATTCCGATTTTCCTTCTCGCGGCAGCAGGTTTTCTCGCCGGGCATTTTCAAATGCTTCCGAGAGACACAGGCGACCGTCTCTGCGCCGTCATGTTCAATTTCTGCGCACCGTGTGTTTCCTTCTATAACATCATGACATCCGAGATTCGGGACATCTTCAACCTGCAGTTCACCGCGGCGCTGGTCGTTTTCGAGATCATCATGTTCGCATTGCTGTGGATCTTTTACAAAAAGGTTTGCGGTTTTGACGGCAGCCGTCAGGTGATCCACACCATCTGCGGATTCTACTCCAATATTGCCTATGTCGGCATCCCGGTATTCATGGCGATTTACGACAACATCATCCCGAACTGCATCGCGGTTCTGGTACACGGGATTCTCTTCTTTCCGGTCATCACCTACCTTTTTGACCGGGAGAGGGAGGGCGGCAAAGGGAATGATATTCTTCACATGGTGCTGTTAGCGTTCAAAAACCCTAATATCGACATTCCGATCCTGGGTGCGGTTCTTCTCATATTGCAGGTGCAGATCCCTCCGGTCATTCTGAAAACCGTACAAATGCTCGGAAGCCCGACGACTTCATTAGGTCTGTTTGCGCTTGGCTTTACCTGTAATTATGGCGGGACACTCACCATCACCCGGGAGAGTCTGCTGCACGGCGCACTGAGCTCCTTTTTCAAGCTGCTGATCTGCCCCATCATCGCGCACGCCGTCGGACGTTTTCTCTTCGGTATGGATGGTTGGTGGCTGAACTCGCTGACGCTCATCGGCATGCTGCCCGCTGCGCTGAATAACTACATTCTCGCCCAGCGATATCACGCGGATGAAAGTTTCGCCCGTGTTGCTGTATTAATGTCAACTTTTTTCTTTTCGCTTACAATCAGTCTTTATATGCTTTTCTTTGCGTTATAATTGGAAAAGGGAGGTACAAACATGGGACAGTTTTTCACACAAATTCAAGCACAGGTCAACTGGTATCTGTCACTTGATAAAGCAAGTTTTCTTGGCGTAACAGCGTTCCTGCTTTGGTGTCTTTTCATTTTGGTTCTGATTATCCGTCTGATTGTGGTACTCGTAAAAAAATGCAGAAAACCGGAGCTGAGCATCACATTCAAAGTGGAAGATGTCACGCTTGAGTCCTTCCGTAAGAAGAGTTTTGTCACTTTTGATATGTATTTACAGAATATCGGACGCAAACCGATTGAGATTAAACGTGTCGGCTTCGTCATGTCCGACGGTTCCGAAAAAACCTTCTATGAGGAGCAGCATATCATTAAAACGCCGGATCACTCCGCTCTGGCACCGGGTGAAGAAGCTTTCTACAATGACTGCGACCTTTTTTACTGTCTGAGTGAACGCCCTCCCTATTATAAGAAGATCACGGGGCTGTTTGCCGATGTTACGGGCTACCCCCGCTGTGTTCAGACTGCGGATATTCCCGCCGTCATGAATGATCAGGCGATCCGCGCTGTTCTGACAGACAAGAAGGGTGTCAACGGTTTCTAACCGCTTTGCAAGGAAGCTGTTCCAAAGGAGCGGCTTTTACACTCCCCGGCAGACACTGTGCCGCGGATAAACAAGAATGAGAGATTATGATCAGAATTATTGGAGATACGACGTCCGGCCTAACGTTGGAACAGGCCAGAAACCTCGGAATCGAGTTCATCCCTCAGCTCGTCATTTTCGGTGAACAGACCTTCCGCGATGACACAGAGATTAATCCCGCTGAGTTCGTGAAGAAACTTGAGGGATCGTCTGCACTGCCGAAGACCGCCGCGCCCCCGCCGGCGCTCTATGACCGGATTTTTGAAGATATGAAGGTCAAGGGCGACAGCGCCCTTATCATCTGCCCGTCAGAAAGTTTGTCCGGTACCGTGCGCAGTGCGACCACTGCCAAAGCCGATTTCCCTGAGTTGGATATCCGCATTATTGACACGCATGGGATAGGCTCCAATCTTGCCGTGCTGCTCTCGGATGCCGTCAAATGGCGCGACGCCGGCATGAACATTGATGAAATTGAAGCCGCAGTCACAGAAAAGGCGGAACGCGGTGCCCTTTTTGCGCTGGTCGATACGCTTGATTATCTTTACAAAGGCGGGCGCATCGGCGGCGCCGCAAAACTTTTCGGCAATATTCTGCAGGTGAAACCGATTCTCACCTTAGCGGACGGGAAAGTCGCGACCTTCGAAAAGCAGCACACCAAGAAAAAGGCTATCGCCCGCATGATTGACATTCTTCAGGAAAACTGTCCTGATCTCGAAGCGGGAGATTTTACTTTTTCAACCCGCCCTGACAACCCGGACACGGCTGTCATCACTGCCTGTATCACAAAGAAATTCGGCAGTGTCGACTTCCCGATGTACAACGCTCCGGCCTGTATGATGGTTCATACCGGTCCCGGCGTAGTGCTTTTCAGTTTTTTTAAAAAACAGAACCCGCTGTAATCTGTCACACAAAAAGCGGAGTCCGTGAACCATTCGGGCTCCGCTTTTTTATCACACTGCGCACATCAGCAACGATATCCGAGTTTCAAATCAGATATACAAGTCAAACATATACAGCTGATCGCCGCCGTTCAGCAGAGAGAAAGTCATGCGGTAGCCGCTGTAATAAGGGCGGTTGATATCCACGGAAAAAGTCAGATCTCTGTTTCTCTCGACCGTATAAGGAATGTCCCAGCGCATGCGGGACTGATCACGGAGCAGCTCACAGCCGGAGACGCACTTAATATCCACGTCGGAAGAGGACCAACCGCCGTTGGTGGTGTTCTTGATCGTCCAGGTCAGCCGATAACTGCCGTCATTATTCCATCCCAGAGACACCTGCGGATAGGACGCGTAGTTCGGCTGATACTGCGGTGCCGGCTGTGGATAATAGGGCTGCTGATTCGGCTGCGGATAATACGGTTGATAATCAGGCTGATAATAGGGTTGATAATAAGGCTGCGGATAATTCGGTATCTGCGGACCGGGGACGGCTGTCGGATTGGTATTTTGAAACAACGGGAGCGGATAAAGTCCTGCGTCCGCAGACACCGATACGGTAATCGCAAGTATGCTCAATACAAGAAAGGAAAGGATACTCTTTTTCATCATGGTTGCCTCTTTATCTCGATAAGAGCGCCGGCTCGTGTCCGCCGCTTTCAAGTTCTTACCCATTATACGGAAATTATCAGAAAAAAGTTCCTTGATTACATACAACAGGGACGTTCCGTGCGGAACGTCCCTGTGATGAATTCCAATCTTATTTCAAGCAACGCATAGCGTTGATAATGGCGATTACAGTCACACCGACATCTGCGAAGACCGCCATCCACATGTTCGCAGCGCCGAACGCAGCGAGAATGAGAACAAGGATCTTGACGCCGAGGGCAAACCAGATGTTTTCGTACGCGATACGCAGCGTTTTCCCGGCAACGTCAATGGCTTTGACGATGTCCGACGGTTTGTCGTTCATCAGGACAACGTCCGCCGCCTCAATGGCCGCGTCGGATCCCATAGCTCCCATGGCAATGCCTACATCAGCGCGCGTCAGCACCGGTGCATCATTGATGCCGTCACCAACGAAGGCAGTCTTTTCGCCCGCGGGCTGTGCCTTGATAATCCGGTCAAGAATCTCGACCTTATTCTGCGGCAGAAGTTCGGCATGCAGCTCGTCAATTCCCAGCTCCGCAGCGACAGCTTCCGCTGTTTCCCGCTTATCTCCGGTGAGCATGACAGTCTTTTTCACGCCGCGCTGCTTCAGATCGCGCAATGCCTGCACGGAGTCTTCCTTCACCGTGTCGGAAATGATGATATGACCTGCATACTGCCCGTCAACCGCGGCATGGATGATCGTCCCTGTGAGTTCGCAGTCGTGAGCACCCGGAACATTGTATTCATTCATCAGGCGCATATTGCCGACAAGTGCTTCTTTCCCGTCAAGCACGGAGCGGATGCCCATCCCGGAGATTTCCTCCGCCTTCCCAATGCGGCTGTTGTCGATCTCTTTGCCGTAAGCAGTCTTGATCGACTCAGCGATCGGATGAGTGGAATACGCTTCCGCGTACGCCGCGTGTTCAAGCAGTTCGGATTCACTGACCCGATCCGGATGAACTGCGGTCACGGAAAATGTCCCTTTGGTCAGCGTACCGGTCTTATCGAAAACAATCGTCTTGACTTGAGCCAACGCCTCAAGGTAGTTGGATCCCTTGACAAGAATACCCTTGCGGGAGGCCGCGCCGATGCCGCCGAAGAAGCTCAGCGGGACGGAGATCACAAGGGCACATGGGCAGGAAACCACAAGGAAGATCAGCGCACGGTGAACCCACTCCCCCCAGTTCTGACTGAACAGCAGCGGAGGAATGACAGCCAGAAGCACAGCCGAGATAACAACAGTTGGGGTATACACCTGAGAAAAGCGCGTAATAAAATTCTCGGAACGAGACTTGTTGTCGGAGGCGTTCTCCACCAACTCAAGGATACGCGCCACAGTAGACTCGCCGTAAGGCTTTGTCACGCGGACTATCAGCACCCCGTTCAGGTTCACGGAACCGCTGTAAATATCGTCGCCGACCTTAACACCCTGCGGAACGGATTCACCGGTCAACGCGGCGGTATCCAGACGGGACTCGCCTTCCACAACAATGCCATCGAGCGGAACACGTTCGCCGGGTTTAACAAGAATCAGGTCATCGACTTCAATTTCTTCGGGGGCGACTTCCTCAATATCATCGCCGTTGACGCGGTTCGCGTATTCCGGGCAGAGATCCATCATCGCAGCAATGGACTCGCGGGAGCGGCCCACAGCGTAATCCTGAAAGAACTCACCGATTTGGTAGAAAAGCATGACCGCGACAGCTTCCGCAAACTCGCCCAGTGCCAGCGCACCGAAAGTGGCGACGGTCATCAAAAAATTCTCATCGAAGACCTGCCCGTGCAAAATATTCGTGAAGGCTTTGCGCAGGACTTCCCAGCCGACCGTCAGATAAGAAGCCATGAAGATCACAGCCTGAACCCAAAAGGCTGCACCCTCAGGCAGGAAATTTTTCCAGGGGATAAGTTTTGCGGCCAGAAACAAGATTGCGGCGATAATGATTTTACCCAGATTGCGTTTCTGTTTGTTACTCATAGATGCCTCCCAAAAGGAAAAGGGACGAACCAAAGCCGTTCGTCATTGGTTATTTGAGAACGATTTCGCAGTCCGGCTCGATCTTCTTGCAGGTGTCAACAACAACCTTCATCAGCGCATCGATATCGGCTTCATCCGTTTCAATGGTCATTTTCTGCATCATGAAATTAACCGACGCATTCTTGACCCCCGGGATATTCTTAATTCCGGTTTCCATCTTTGCGGCACAGTTCGCGCAGTCCAGATCCTTCAGTTTATAAACCTTTTTCATTGTTTGACTCCTTTTTACTCAAGAATATGATCCATCCCCATGAAGAGGATCGTTGTTACATGTTCATCCGCCAACGAATAGAAGACGCTCTTTCCGTCACGGCGGGCTTTCACCAGTCTGGACTGCTTCAGGATACGCAATTGATGAGAAACAGCCGACTGAGTGACGTTCAGTGCTTCTGAAATATCGCACACGCACATTTCACCGGAGATCAGCGTATACAAAATGCGGATGCGTGTCGTATCGCTGAAATTTTTGAAAAGATCGGCAAGATCCGCCAGATTCTCTTCGTCCGGCTGACCGGAACGGGCTTTATCCACCGC
>CAVESB010000025.1:0-23425 GCA_963618265.1 bacterium | reverse complement strand
GTTTCGATGTGGATATTTACGAAAAGGAAACAGAACCCGGCGGTATCGCCCGCGGATTTAAAGCGGACGGCTGGACGGATTCCGTTGAATTTTTCTATCATCACTGGTTTAAATCCGACAGTGACCTGCTCGCTTTGCTGAGCGATCTCGGACTGCGGGATAAGGTTATCTACCGCACACCGAAAACGGTCATGTATCATAAGGGGAAGTTCTATCCTTTTGATACCATTCCCGCCGCGATTGCGTATCCCGGTCTCGGATACGGCATCCATAAAATCCGCTTCGGCCTCGCGGGCGTCTATCTCAAGCTCACCAAGAATTGGCAGGCGATGGAGCAGGTCACCGCGGTCGAATGGATGAAAAAGTATGCCGGTGAGTTCGCTTACAAAGCGATGTGGGAGCCGATGCTCGTCGGCAAGTTCGGTGAATATGCGGAACAGGTCAATATGGCCTGGTTCTGGGCACGCATTTACTCCCGTTCCACTTCTCTCGGTACCTTTGACGGCGGTATGCAGTCCATGTTCAACGCGATCGCTGTGTATTTGCGGGATAAGGGCGTCCGCCTGAACTTTCATACGGAAGTCAGATCCGTCTCTCAAAACGGGAACGGCAGCTGGGCGTTGGAGACCTCCGACGGGCGAAAAGACGGCTATGACCGCGTTATTGTCACCACTTCGCCGCAATCCATGCTCACGCTCTGCCCGTCTCTGCCGGAAGATTACGCCGGACAGCTGCGCGCACTCAAGCATCTCGGTGCTGTCGTCCTGTGTGTTCGCCTCAAGCAGCCGCTTTCCCCGCAGGGCTATTATTGGTATAATCTGCCGAAATCCGAAGGCTACCCCTTCCTGGCTTTAGTGGAGCATACGAATTTTGTCCCGAAGGAACGTTATAACGGTGAAACTATCGTCTATGCCGGCGATTACCTGCCGCGGGGGCATGAATATTTCAGCCTCTCTACGGAAGATCTGCTTGACCGCCTGATCCCCGGCTTCAGGAAGATCAACCCGAACTTCGATAAAAGTCAGATCATCGGGGCATCCAAGTTCGCTGCGGATTACGCACAGCCGGTGCCGTTCGTGAATCACTCGAAATCAATTCCCGCCATGCAAACGCCGCTCAAAGGTCTTTACCTCATCTCCATGAGCCAGATTTACCCCTGGGATCGCGGTATGAATTTTGCCGTGCGTTGGGCGAATGACCTCTCCCGTCAGATCATTGAGGGCTGATGCGAATCTGCGTCTTTTCCGATATTCACGGCAACATCTCCTTTTTTGAACAGACGCTTGCCGCCATGGAAAAAGACCGTCCGGATCGGCTGGTGTTCCTTGGCGACTGCGTCTCTTATTATCCCCATGGCATTGAGGTGATTCGCCGCCTGCGGCAGAGCGGTGCGGACTGCGTGGAAGGCAATCACGACTCCATGCTCCGCGGGGAGTTTCCCGAACCGATGAAGCACGAACCCGTCTACCAACTGCAGCCGGTCATGAAAGCCATCTCGGAAGACGACCTGACGTTTGTGAAGACCTGGCCGGAAGTTCGGGATGAACTCATTGGCGGCATACGCGTCGAATTCGTACACGGCTCGCCGCTGAACCATCTCAAAGGTTACACGTATGAAGACAGCGAATTAGCACGCTTTGATTCCCCGAAAATTGACATCGTGTTTATGGGGCATACGCATCGCCCGTGGATTCATAAAAACGAACACACCCTGATGGTCAATGTCGGCTCCATCGGCTTACCGCGGGATGAAGGCGGCGGTTCGCGCCCCTGCTACGCGCTGTTTGATTCCCGAACGGGCGTGGTGGAATTGAAGCGGATTGAGGCAGATATTGCCGCTGTTCTCGCCGAGCGGGATAAAATCCATGAAAGCGTGCTCGGCTGCCTGTACCGATAGAAATTCTTTAAGAAAAGCAGAGGATGAATTTTATTCATCCTCTGAATGTTTAAGAAAAGCCTGAAATCAGCTTAGAATACTTCGGTTGATTCTTTGTCTTTATTGTTAAGTTGCGGGATATCGTCCTTGACGGAGAAAAGAGCCGCGATTTCAAGCCACAGCGTCAGGCGCAGTCCGATCACACCGCCGAGAACGTGGCGCCAGATGGAACGGACTTCGCCGAGGTAAGCGAGCGACATCAGCAGCCCGCTGCCCAGGAACAGGATCAGCAGGCAGCAAGCCCAGCGCAAGTCTGTCGGCGCTTTGGTGCGTGCGGATTTCAGGAAAAGCGCGATCAGCAGCAGCAGGTCAATCAGGAGCACCGCCGAAGACTGAGGATGGAGCAGGTCGCCCGTGCCGGTTGCCCAACGCGGCTTTTCCTCATTTGAGCCGTAAAAGAAAGGCTGTTCGTTTTCCTCAAAGAATGACTCAAGATTGTTATAGACCTGCAGAACGGACCACAGCGGCATGGAAAGCAGCCATTTCTGATAAGTCTGCATTCCGAAACGGCGTGCCCACAGCATGAGCTTCTCGTTGGCGTAGATGTCATTGTATTCCGCGGAACCCGTCAGCGACAGCGTCTGCTCGTCAGTCGGCATGGATGATTCAGCGAAAAACGCGACACGCTCTTCATAGGGGAAGATGTTCGTGGTGAGGTTGTTCAGCAGGGGCAGCAGCCAACGTTCACTCTCACGGAATGATTGCTGCTGGAAGATGAAAAGTCCGATCAGACAGAAGCCAAGAATGATTGAGGAGACCCATAATCCTTTTTCCCGAATCCAAAAAAGCAGAGCCGTGAAGATCAGCAGAACTGCTTCCAATATCACAAAATAGGCGTTCGTGTCGCGGGTGAAAATCCACAGCGTGTTCACAATGAAGAGCAGCAGCGCAAACACCCAACTGACGAGTGTCTGCCCTTTTTTCCCGTTCGGGACAGCTTTGATGAGCAGACCGACGATCAGCGCGAAGAGAGAGATGCTCAGCGACTCCGAGCTGAGGATCGAATCCCAGTCCGCGATCTGCGGTACGAAGCCGAAAGCGAGAATGAGAAGCGCGGCGAGTGCCTTCGCAAACCAACCGTTCAGCGTTGAGCAGACCAGCAGCGCACACAGAACCCAGCAGACGATGGAAATGATCGTCTGGTTACGGACGATGTTCTCCGTCCCCGGCTGCACGGCAAGACGCGGCGCCGTCCCGAAATACGGTTCGGCAAGTAATGTCAGCTCATGTTCCCCCGAAGGATTGCAGAGTTTATAGAAAAGCGGCACCGTTGCCGAACGCTGCTGCTCAAAGAACGCCAGCGAAGGAAAATCCGCCTGAGCCGCGGTGAAATAAGATTCCGTGTCCTGCACCGCCGCGGAGTCATTCATCGGACCGTAGCAGACCACCCGTCCGTAGATGAAAACCATGCAGAGAAGCAGCGGCAGACACCATTCAAGAGTTTTCTTCATGATTCATTTCCCTTTCCGAAAAGCACACGCAGCGATGTGATGATATCCTGATGCTTGACCGCGGTGGGGTCAAAATGCAGCACATTGAACGCCGCCTGCATGAACGGACCTTCCAGCAGTGCGCAGAGGATCGTTCCGAGTCCGACCGGTCCGCCGAGCAGCCATCCGATCAAGGTCACAGTGACCATGAGCGCGATGGAAATCGCGCCGATGGGCACGCCCTTAAACTTGCGGTTGAGCCCGACCAGCAGTGCGTCCCGCGGTCCGCATCCCAGCCCCGCCCGCATGTAAAGATAGTAAGCGAAGCTTGAGACCGTGATGCCGAGGATCAGGCAGATGACCCCGCCGACTGTGGACTGCCGCGCCGGAACCACGTTGAAATAGTTCAGCACATCAATCGTTTTGCCGACGATGAACGTGTCGAGCAGCATGCCGATGCCGATTTTCTCTTTCAGCAAAATGTCAATGACAAGGATCGTCAGTGCTACCGTGATGGAAGCGGTGCCGTACAGGACATTGAACCGCTTCGAAAGACCGATAGCGAAGACGTCCCACGGGCGCGTGCCGATATTCGCCTGAATGGTCAGGTAACCGCCGAAGGCGAATACAATCAGACCGAAGGAGGCGGTAACAATAGAGCGGAGTATTTCTTTTGGCGTTCTGTTCATGCTTTGGGATTCCTGTCTCTGCGAAAGATTTGGATGCCTGAAATATTTGAGCTGATTATAACATTGCACGGCTCAATGCAGACGCAAGCAGTGCGCGGACAGTTTCTCGCCGCTGTAGACCAGCTTCATAGTGAAGAAGCCGCGGTCGCGGGTCAGCTCTTCGAGGAAGAGCTTGTCCCCCTCCCAGATCGGCAGCTCCGTAACACGATCCTTCGGCACCCATTCGAGCGTGCCCTCATCGCACTCTCCGAGCGTCCCCGTGAACCCGTCCGCAGTGTAAAGGTACATATATTCGCCCTCGTATTCGTCCGAGATGAACGTGATGATCCCGCGCAGGCGGTAAGCCGTCAGCATCAGACCGGTTTCCTCCAACGTCTCTCTTGCCATACATTCATCCGGCGATTCATTCTCGCGCATATGCCCGCCGACACCGATCCATTTATCCTTGTTCACATCATTGACCTTTTTGACGCGGTGGAGCATCAAATAAGCCCCGTCTTTCTCGATGTAGCAAAGCGTCGTGTTCTGCATAAGCATCATCCTCCCTCGGCTCAAGTATACACCCGCCGAAATCTCCCTTTGTGAACAGGCGAATGCACGAATATAAATTTTGCATTTGACAAGAACCGCAACAGGCTTTAAAATAGTAGAGCTTGATTTTTGCACGATAATGGCGAAAAAACCATATAAAGCAGAATATATATTCAGCGGAAGGAAAATATGAAAGAATATTCAACCGAATCAATTCGAAACGTAGCACTTGTTTCTCACAGCAGCGCCGGCAAGTCCATGTTGGCGGAGTCATTCCTCCTCTATACCGGGGCGATTAACCGTTTAGGCAAAATCGAGGACGGAACCACTGTCTCCGACTTTGATGATGAAGAAAAGCGCAGAACCATTTCCATTTACAGCACGGTTATTCCCGTTGAATATAATGACACCAAGATTAACGTCCTGGATACCCCGGGATATGCCGATTTTGTCGGTGAAGTTATCTCCGCTCTGAGCGTTGCTGAAGCCGGTATCGTTCTTGTCGACTCTGTTTCCGGCCGCGAAGTCGGTACCGAAATTGCATGGAAGAACCTCGATAAGTTCAACCTGCCGCGTCTGGTCGTCATCAACAAGATGAACCGCGAAAACTCCGACTTCCACAAAGCGATGAAGTCCATACAGGATTACACCGACAAGCGTCTCATCCAGGTTCAGATTCCCTGGGGCGAAAAGATGGATTACAAGGGTGTCATTGATATCCTGTCCATGAAGGCCTACGCCGCCAACGACAAGAACGGTGTTGAGATCCCGGCTGAATACAAAGACGAAGCCGAAACGCTGCGCGCCGCCCTGATGGAAGCTGCCGCTGAAGCAGATGAAGAACTGATGGAAAAGTTCTTTGAGACCATGGAACTGAGCGATGAGGAAATCACCCGCGGTTTTGCGAAGGCTGTCAAAGACGGTTCTTTTGTCCCGGTTCTCTGTGCCGCCCCGACTGCCGGCATGGGTCTGACTTCGCTGCTTGATGCAATCGTCAATCTGCTGCCTTCCCCGGTTGAAGTTGCCCCGAAGACTGCTGAAAATAAGGCCGGCGAACCTGTTGAACTCGCCGCTTCCGATGGCGCCCCGCTGACTGCTTATGTCTGGAAAACTACCGCTGACCCGTTCGTCGGCAAGCAGACTTATATTCGCGTCTATTCCGGCACCATGAACTCCGATTCCCGCATTTGGAACAGCACCCGCGGCGTTGAAGAACGCTACGGTAATCTGTTCGTACCCTGCGGCAAGGATAACATCAGCGTGAAGACTGTCCACGCCGGCGATATCTGCTGCGTATCCAAACTCGGTGAAACCATTACCGGCGATACCTTCTCCGATAAGGCCAACCCGCTCAAGATCGCCGCTCCGGAATTCCCGGCGTCCCTCTTCAGTGTTGCTATCTTCCCGAAGACCCAGGCTGACTCTACGAAGATCTCCCCGACTCTGACCCGTCTGTGCGAAGAAGACATGACCCTGAACTGGCACAATGACATGGAAACCAACCAGACTGTCCTCAGCGGCATGGGCGATCAGCATATTGATGTTGCGATCCGCCGCGCCGAATCCAAGTTCCAGGTCAACTTCCTCACTGAAGTTCCGCGTGTCCCGTACAAGGAAACCATCACCAAACCTGCCGAAGCAATGCATCGTCATAAGAAGCAGACCGGCGGTTCCGGTCAATTCGGTGAAGTATGGCTTAAGGTTCTGCCGAACCCGGATGGCGATTTTGAAATCCGCAACGACATCTTCGGCGGTGCCATTTCCTCTTCTTACATCCCGGCGATTGAAAAGGGTATCCGCAACGTCATGCAGGAAGGTATTCTTGCCGGCTTCCCTGTCCACGGTGTCATCGTCTCCGTCTTCGACGGTAAGGAACACCCGGTAGACTCCAAGCCGATCGCGTTTGAAACCGCCGGTCGCGAAGCTTTCAAGAAGGCTTTCACCGAAGCCGGTCCTGTCCTTGAGGAACCGATCATGAATGTCCAGATCGTTGTCCCGGAAGAGAACATGGGTGATGTTATCGGCGACCTTAACACCCGCCGCGCCCGTGTTATGGGTATGGACACCAACAAAGGTGAGTCCACGGTTACCGCCACTGTCCCGCTTGCTGAAATGCAGCGTTACACGACTGTTCTCCGCTCTATGACCGGCGGCCGCGGTACTTTCACCATGGAATTCTCCAACTACGAGAATGTTCCTGCCCATATTACGCAGTCCGTCATCGACAGCTACAAGAAAGACGACGACAAATAAACCTTTTCCAAAGGAAAACAGAGGGGTGCTCCGCGGAGCATCCCTCTTCTGTTTTATAATGGGAACTATGTCAAACTTTCCTTATCTTATCCGACCTGTGGACGCCGCCCGTGATGCGAAAGAAACTGCCACTTTGATTCGGGATTGTTTCCGTTCCTGGCTGGATGGGGAGAATATCCGCTTTCTGGATAATCTCGCCGCGGCAGGTAAATCGTTCAAGGAAAAACCGTTCCTTGGGGCACTCAAGGGCGGGTTCCCGTATGAGCTGCATGGGGTTGTCTGTGTCGACCCGGACAGTGGGCGGATCATCGGGAACACCGGCGTTTATTATTACCCGATAAACGGCGTCCCGAGTACGCTGATCGCGAATGTCTGTGTTGATCCCGCCTACCGCGGGCAGGGTATCGCGGTGCGGATGCTTGAGGAAGTCGAAACGGAGCAGCGTCAGCGGAATGCCTGCGGGCTTTATCTGCAGGCGCGGATGGAAGCGCCTGAAGTGATCAATCTGTATCGCGTGCGCGGTTTCAAAGTCACCGACTATCGCAATGAGTGGATTCTGCCGCGGGGCAAAGCACTTCCGAACGGTTTCGACGGTCTGAGTTCGCGTCGAATAACGAATGACACGGCACTGCGGGTGTGTTTCGCGGAGCGTTACCCAAGTTCGATTCTGTGGAATTTAGCTTATAATCCTGCGGTTTTTGATACCTCCCTGTTGCTTATCGCTGATAGGTTTCTGCAAGGGGATTGTACCGGATGCCGGGAGTTCGTAAACCCGAATGGTGAAATTGCCGGGTGGGCCGGCTGGCAGCACTTCCCCGGGATCACCGATACGCTGTGGCTGATCCCCAACGGACAATACAGCTCCGAACAGCTTGACGCGCTGTTGACTGCGGCGGTTGGGGCTTATCCCGGAAAGAACGCGTTAAAAATCAACACCCCTGCGGAGGATTCGGCAGAGGTGTACCAAAAGGCGGGCTTTGAGATTCTGCATGCCCTTGCGTGGATGTGGAAGCCCTTATAAGCCGTATTCTTTCATGATTGAGCGGATCTTTGCGGCCGCGGTTTCCCATGTATAGTGTTCGCGGATGCGCGTCTGCAGGTTTTTCCCGAGCCGCTCCCTTTTTTCGGGATCGTCAATGAGGGCTTGCAGTGCTTCCGTCAGTCCGTCCACATCACCGGTTTGAATCAACAGACCGTATTCCTCACTCGGAATCACTTCCGTGATCCCGCCGTTGGCAGTGGCTGTCACCGCGCAGCCGCAGTAACCTGCTTCCAGCAGTGAAGTCGGCTGTCCCTCGATGAAGCGGGACGGCAGACAGAAAATCTGCGAGTCTGCCATGATGCGCGGAATGTCATTGAAGTCCACCTGACCGAGAATGTGAATGTTCTCCCGCCCTTGCCAAGGCTCCAGCAATGCCATGTCGCCGCCGCCTGCGATGACAAGGTGCAACTTGTCCCCGCGCAGCCTGTCGAAGGCCCGCGTTACTTCTGTAATCCCTTTGTCCGCCATAATCCGTCCCGAAAAGCTGATAATCAGCGCGTTTTCCGGGACAGCATGTTCCCGCCGCCATGAGCCGCGGTTGCGGAGTGCTTCCGTAAAATCCGTGGGGCTGACACTGTTGGAAATCACGCCTTTGCCTGTGATCCCGTAATGCTTCAGCCAGCGGATGGACGCCTGAGAAACGCCGTACCATTCATGCGGAACGCGCTTCTCGGATGCAGTCAGTGCCAGATCATAGCGATGCCAGATGAAATTGATAAGCCGATTCGGCATCACGACATCACCGGCACCGTGGTCGATTTGAATAAAGCGGATTCCTTTCTTTCCCAGAAAACGAACCGCCCATTCGCTCAAGAGGTAAAAGCGGCACTGCACGATGGCGAAGTCCGCCTTATGCGTCCGAAACCATGTGCGGATGATGCGGAATGCCGCGGGTTTCGGAACCGGGAAGCGGCCTTTCTGCATTGGAACGCAGGGCAGATAATAAACCGAAACGCTCCCTTCTCTGACGAAATCCGGTTGAGCCTCGGTATTCATGCAAAAAACCGTCACTTCGCAGTCTTTTGACAGCTCGGCGGCGATGGACCGGGAATACTTCTCAACGCCGCCCAGGTGCGGCATATATAAAGCGGAGAAAATGACGACGCGGCGCTGTGCCATAGGTCACAGGTGACGGATCACCATAACAACTTTGCCCATGATACGAACCTGTTTCGGGTCGTCGATGTAAATCGGTCCCATGGTGGGGTTCGCCGGCTGCAAACGGACGCGATCGCCTTCGTTATAGAAATATTTCAGCGTGGTTTCTTCATTGTCGGAAAGCCAAACCGCCACCATGTCGCCGTTGGCGGCTTCGGATGCCTGCCGGAAGATGACGCGGTCGCCGTCATTGATCATGGCATCAATCATGGAATTGCCTGAGACCTCAAGCACAAACAGGTCATCAATGGATTCATTCTCGCCGAACATTCGGCGGGGAACCTCGACATAGGACTCTTCATCGAAGTATGCCAGGTCTGAACCGGGCACCGGGATCGGCGCACTGGCGACGATGCGTCCGAGAATCGGGAAGCGGATGACATCGCGGCGTTTATAGGAAATGGGCTTGCTTTTGTCTTCGCAGTTGCGGTCGTAAGGCCGAACCACACGGAGACTGCGGGAGACGTGTTCGTCACGCTCCAGGTAGCCGAGATCAATCAGCTGGCGGATGTAGTAATCGACCAGGGAAGTTGACGGAACGCCGATGTAGTCGCCGATCTCGCGGATGGAAGGGGAATACAGGTTCTCTTCCTGGTATTTTTCCAGAAATTCCATGATTTTCTGCTGCCGCTCTGACGTATATTTCCCTTTTCTCGCCATATTATCCTCCGAGTGAATAGTAAAATTCTAATATGTTCTATATAAATATAACAGAACACCTGTCCAATGTCAAGGCGGAAAACGAAAAAATGTTCAACAGGGATGTCCGGATTACCCGACGCCGCAATGCCTTTTAATTCTTCTCGGGAAATTGCTCTTTGCGCAGCTCGGCGCGCAGAACGGAACGGTTCAGCTTTCCGCTGTCGGTACAGGGCAGTGAGAGCACCGGGATGAAACGCTTCGGCACCGCGTACACGGAGACGGAGCGGTTCACGGAAACGCGCAGACGGGATTCCAGCGCACGATTCCATTCAATGCCGTCTTCAAGCACGACGAATGCCGCGGGGTGTTCATACAGCATTTCATCGGGTTCGGAGACAACAGCGGCGGCGCGGATCGCGGGATCGGATTCCAGCACCTGCTCCACTTCCTCCGGCCCGACAAGGTGACCGGCGGTATTAATGACATCATCCGCCCGCCCTTCAAAGCGCACCCGTCCCTCGGCATCCACGGATGCCAAGTCGCCGCTGATAAGCAATCCGCCGCGCAGCTTTTCCTTCGTTTTCTCCGGCATCCCATAGTATTCAACGAATTGCGACCCGAATCCGGCTTTCAGGCACAAGCCGCCGTCAGCCGTGATGACCACTTCTGTGTCATCCACAGCGCGTCCCATTGTTCCCGGAAGGATCACATCTCCGGGGCGGTTGGCGATCCGAATGGTACCGGCTTCGGTCTGGAACCAGGTGTCATAGATCGGCTGCCCGAAGATCCGCTTGCCCCACGCATACACTGCGGGCGCCAGCGGCTCCCCGATGCTGTAAATCCGGTTCAATGCCGAAAGGTCAAACTCCGCGAAAAACGAATCCGCTTCCCGCATCAGCCCGCGCAGGGCTGTCGGCGCGGTATACCATAAAGTGACGTGCTGATCCTGCAGGATCGGAAGCCAGCGGCGGGCATGGAAAGCGCCTTCGTATTGCAGCGAAGGAACGCCGCAGATCAGCGGCGCGATCAAGCCGTAAACCGTGCCCGTGATCCACGCCGGGTGCGCGGTACACCAGAAACGATCTTCCGCAGAAGCGCAGAGGACATGTTGCATCGAGCGGGAGACGGCATCCGCGATGCCGTGACGGTGCAGAACCGGTTTCGGCAGCCCCGTGGAACCGGATGTAAAGACCATAAACGCAGGATCGTCTTCCGTGACGACGGTCAAATCCGATATTGGATCAATTTCGTTAAGCTGTATATTTCTTATGAATAAAATTTGTTTTAAAGAAGCGGGTTTTTCACAGGAAATCTTCTCCGCATCCGTGTCGGTCACGAAGAAAGACGCCCGCGCGGCTTTCAGGCGAACCGTCAAGCCGGCCGTTCCCGTTTCGGGAAAAAGGACGCAGGGCAGTGCGCCGAGTTTCAGCGCGCCCCAGAAGAACGCGAACAGTGCGCGGGTATCCTTCACGGAAATCAGCACGCGATCGCCTTTTTGGCAGTCCGCGTTTCGCAGACAGGCAGCCGCGGCGGAGGATTCTCGGTCAAGGGTAGGAAAGCCGACCTGAACCGCGTTTTGGCGCATATCAATAAGCGTCAAAAAATCACGCGGATGCCCGCGCATCGCCTGTTCCCGATACAAAGACAGCAGCGTACTCATACGAACCTCCCGAGAAATGAACGGGACAAGCCCTTTTTCATCAGGTAAGCAGTCTGCTTTTCTGAGATAAGCAGACCTTCATCATTGACGAACGACCACGGACCGCTGTCCACACGGACAATCCTGAAGCCGTGCTGTTCATAAAAACCGCGGGCACGCTGATTGCTTTCGGCGCAGTTGAGGTAGATATCCCGCAGACGGTTCGCGAGGACATCTTTCTCGCAGGTCTCCAGCAGCCGGCTGCCCAGTCCGCATCCGCGGTACTGCGGCTTCACGCGGAACGAGCTGAGGAAGAAATAGCGGGAGGGAATGTTTAAATCCGGGTTGGGATCTTTACGGGTCAGGAACACCTGACCGATAACCCCGGCTTCCGGATCAACCGCGACATACGGCAGAGAAATGCCGCGCAGAAAATTACGGAAGACTTCCTGATAGACCCGGCGGTAACGGGAATACTCGCCGTCCCATTCCAGCGCGGGTAAATCCTCTTCAGTCATATAACGGATGGTCACGCTGTCAAGCCATTCAGCCATGTTTCTCCTCATGATTCCGCAGCCGCTCAATCAATTCGCGTTCATCTTCACGATTTTTGACGGCGCCGTCAATCCGTGCGCCGCGCAGCGTCCGCAACAAATCGCGCATCCCGGGTCCGCCGGGAACTCCGAGACGGATCAGGTCATCTCCGTTGTGGAACGGCCGCGTATGCCGCCATTCATCCAGATAAGCTGTCAGCACCGCCTTCAGGGACACGTCTTCAATCAGACGCGCATAACAGCGCAGTGCGCTCTCGGGCATGGAATCCAGAAAAAAAGCGGTCTCTGAGTTTTTCTTCCCGCGGCAGCTGTAGAATTTCCGCCGCAGCACCGCAAGTGCATGAATGTCTTTCCGTGCGCTTCCCGAAAGAGCCAGCCGATCGGAGAGCTCATTGATTTCCTCCGCAGAGAAGCGGCTCCACCAGACGAGGAGGATCCACTCCGGCTCAAACGAACCCTCTGCCCGCCGCAGTTTCCGACACTCACAGCTGTCGGACTCGCCCCAATACAGCCACGAACAGATTTCCTCTGTCAGTCCGAGTTCAGTCAGGCGGGCGAAGCAGCGTTCGGGGGCGGATTCCGCGCACATCAGACGAAGTTCATGAAAAATCCGCTGTCCGGTCAGAAGGGCGATATTGCCGCGGCAGTGTTCAAGCTGTTCCGCCGTTTCCGTCTCGATGGGGAAATCAAAACGCTGTTCAAAGCGCACCGCACGGAACATGCGGGTCGGGTCATCCGTAAAAGAGTTATCATGCAGGACGCGGATGCGGCGGGCGAAAATATCCGCCATCCCTCCGAGACGGTCAATCAGCTCGCCGTAATGCACCCCATCCAGACGGACAGCAAGCGTATTCATCGTGAAATCACGGCGGCGCAGATCATCCTCAATGCTGCCGCGTTCAACAACGGGCAGAGATGCAGGAGAAGGATAAGTCTCCTTTCTCGCGCTGATCAAGTCAAGCCGCCTTCCGTCGGGCAGCTGCCATTTGGCGGTATGGAATTGATTATGCGGGACGATACTGCCGCCGACGCTTCGCGTCAACGCTTTTCCGAGGGCAACAGCCTCACCCTCCGTCACGAAGTCAAAATCCGTGACCGGTCGTCCGAGAAGCAGGTCGCGCACGACGCCGCCGACAAGGTAGATCGGCATCTTGAGTTCCGCCGCAGTCTCCGCAGTTTTTCGGATCAGCGTCAGGGATTCCGCGGGGAGCTGTTCACGCATCAGTTCCGCCATTTCGGCATCGCGCTCTTTGCCGCGGTGATTCGTGATATACGCCGGCAGTTCCTCTACAAGTTCGTTCCGCAGAGAGCGCATCAACGGAAAAATGTCGGCAACTTCTCCCTCCACAGGCGCCAGCCCCGATGCCGCCCGGCTATGTCCGCCGCCGTTATGCGCCCGCATCAACGCGCCGAGATTGATCTCGTCGTTCGTAGCCCGTCCGATAATCCGTAATCCGGCCTTCGTGCCGAGAATGAGCAACAGACCGTCGGGCGAAAGCATATCCCGCAGATAATGGGCGGCCGTGGAATATTCATCCGCGACTTCCCGCACATCCGCCATCGCGATAATGAAACGCTCTCCGCAGATGTCCACAGATTCGCAGTGACGCAGGAGCTGATCACAGACCTGCTGCTGATGTTCAGTCAGCGGAGCCGTGATACAGCGGCGGACAACATCCACATCCGCACCGCGTTCAAGGAGCCAGGCGGCGGCATGCAGATCGCGCGGAGTGACCGAGCCGTAACTGAGGAAACCTGTATCTTCGTAAATACCGGCGAGCATCAAGGTCGCATATAGCGAGCCGGGATAAATATCCCGTTCCATGAGTTTTTCAACCAGAATCGTCGTACAGGCACCGAGCGGTTCAATGATCTGCCCTTCGTGCTCCGGCAGGAGACCGCGGTTCTGATGATGGTCGATGACCACGATCTCACTTGTGTTTTGGATCCGTTTATGGGGAGTCAGCATCTGAGTGTCCACAAGCAGAACGCGAGTAACCGCGCCGCGTGGAACGGTGTTCCAGGTATGAAAGGGATATAGATATGTATCAAGGAAAGCGGACAGATTTCGATTGCGCCGTTTCGGCAGTACGGGGATTCGAGTCGGGTCAAGCAACCACGCCGCTAAAACCGAACCCGCCGCGTCGAAATCTGCCTGTTCATGGGTGAGAATAACTTCCATTACATCACACCGGCTTACTCCACTGAAATATCCTCAATATCGCCCGTGGCGAAGTCAACAATAAAGAAGCCTCTGCGCGCCGGTCTGCGTCCGCCGAGCGCGCCCGGACAGAGAATGCGGGTTTCGCCGCGGGTGAAATCTTCGGGAATATGCGTATGACCGTGGAGAAGGTAATCGTATTCAGCGCTGTCAAGAGCCCGATAAAAGAGGCGCATGTTATCGCCGTGCATCATAACAATCCGCTTGCCGTCAATTTCCGCGCTGTAAACCTTGGATGAGGAACTGCCGGCTTTACATTCCTGAATTGCAATGCCGATGGAGAACATGTCAAGGTCATTGTTGCCTTCGACATGGTGAATACAAAAATCCTTAAAAAGCTCCGCCACAGAATAGCGCGTCATGTCCCCGCAGTGCAGAACCGTGTCAATCCCCTCACGCCGCAGAATATCCAGCGCAGCAATGGTGCCGGGTTCATTGTTGTGAGTATCCGAAAGCAAACCGATCCGCATGGCTTATTCCACAAACCGATACTTGAAAAGCGTCCAGACAGCGACAAGGCCGTCTTTGGCGTTGATCTTCTTGCCTTCCTCATAGGAACGCCCCTTATAGCTGATCGGCACCTCGACAATTTTATACCCGCGCTTGAGCAGCTTGGAAGTCAGTTCGGGTTCAAAATCGAAACGACGGGAGCGCAGAGGAATCTCGCGAACCTTCTCAACGGGAAAAAGCTTATAACAGGTTTCCATGTCAGAAAGCTTCGTGTGATAGAGGACATTCGTCAAGAAAGTCAGAAACTTGTTCGCAGCATAAGAGCGGAAATACTTGACGTCCGATTTCACTTTAAAACGGGATCCGTAGACCACATCCGCCTCACCGGACTCAATCACCGGCATGAGTTTGGCATAATCCTGCGGATCATATTCATAATCGGCGTCCTGGATAATCGCATACTTGGATTTGGCGGCCTTTATGCCTTCGCGCACAGCCGAACCCTTGCCGCCGTTCTGCGGGCAGATAATAACCTGCATTCCCGGCTGACCGATGTACTTTTTCAGCACCTCCGTGGAGCCGTCCTTCGAGCCGTCATCGACGAGAATGATCTCATTGGCAAAACCGGTCGCCTTCACGCGGTCGATAACGCCTTCAATCGTGTTGATTTCATTGTAAACCGGGATGATGACGGACAGATCCATGGCATATACTCCTTTAACGCCGACAGCAGACTTAAAAAAACAGGTTGATCTATAAGCCGCATTCTGTTCAGAGGAAGTAACTCGAGTCTCCCGCTGAGATGACCATCTCTCTTGGACGCACGTTACCGTACGACTCTAGCAGCCTACCCGGGACTCTATGGGATCGAGCAGATCCCCGAATGCACGCGGCATTCTTTGTCCCTGCTTGGCCTTGCTCCAGATGGGGGTTACCCGGCCGCCGTGTTACCACGCACGCCGGTGGTCTCTTACACCACCTTTTCACCCTTGCCTCTTGCGAGGCGGTCTACTTTCTGTGGCCCTTTTCCGGCAAGTTGCCCCGCCCCGGATGTTATCCGGCATCTTGCTCTAAGGAGTGGGGACTTTCCTCGGAGGGAACACGCCCCACCGCGGTCATCTGATCAACCTGACGTGTTAATCATAATTGTTTTTTCGGATTTGTGGGGAAATTGGTATAAATCGGTTTGCCTTGGCGAAGTGCCGCAGCAGCGAAAATAACTGTCCGCAATATGAATCAAATCCGCCGCCCGCATCCATGCAATAAGTCACCTTCAAATACTGACGGAATAAATCATAAATCATTGAACAATGTCAGGGGTTTAGTGTACAATAGAAAACAGAACTGTATCAATAAAGCCGAGCTTCTCCTGTCGCGCGGCTTATAACCACGAGGAGTAACGAATGATTTATACCACCGAAGTAGAGCACATGTGCTGTGTTGCTAAGGGCGCGGACCACGGTCCGGCTCCGATTCCCGAAGAGGGGAAATGGGTTCAGGCGAGAGAGATCAAAGATATCAACGGCTTGACTCATGGTGTCGGCTGGTGCGCCCCGCAGCAGGGCGCCTGCAAACTCACGCTCAACGTCAAAGACGGCGTCATTCAGGAAGCCCTTGTTGAAACCATCGGCTGCTCCGGCATGACGCACTCCGCCGCGATGGCCGCTGAAATCCTGCCAAAGAAAACCATCCTTGAAGCGCTGAACACCGACCTGGTCTGCGACGCAATTAACACCGCCATGCGCGAACTGTTCCTGCAGATCGTCTACGGCCGCACCCAGACCGCCTTCTCCGAAAACGGTCTTCCCATCGGCGCCGGTCTCGAAGACCTGGGCAAGGGCTGGCGTTCTCAGACCGGTACGACCTTCGGCACGCTCGCGAAGGGTCCCCGCTATCTGGAACTGGCCGAAGGCTACATCACCCGCTGTGCGCTGGATAAAGATGACACCATCATCGGCTACGAATTTGTCCACCTCGGCAAAATGATGGAATGGGTAAAGGGCGGCATGGACGCCAACGAAGCCATTAAGAAAGCCACCGGCAGATACGGCCGTTTCGACAACGCCGCGAAGTACATCGACCCGAGACACGAATAATCAGGAGGCAAGAAAATGGCACTGTTTGAAAGTTATGAACGCCGCATCGACAAAATCAATGCTGTACTGAAGGAATACGGCATCAACAGCATCGAGGAATGTGCTGACATCTGCAAAGAAAAGGGCTTCGATCCTTATACCATCGTCAAAGAAACTCAGCCGATTGCTTTCGAGAACGCCTGCTGGGCTTACACCGCCGGCTGCGCAATCGCTGTCAAGAAAAACGCATCTTCCGCCGCTGAAGCCGCCCGCTATATCGGCATCGGTCTGCAGGCGTTCTGCATCCCCGGCTCCGTCGCTGATGACCGCAAAGTCGGTATCGGTCACGGCAACCTGGGCGCCATGCTCCTGAGCGAAGACACGCAGTGCTTCGCTTTCCTCGCCGGTCACGAATCTTTCGCCGCCGCCGAAGGCGCCATCAAGATCGCCCTGAACGCCAACAAGGTTCGCAAGAACCCGCTGCGCGTCATCCTGAACGGTCTCGGCAAGGATGCCGCCATGATCATCTCCCGCATCAACGGTTTCACCTATGTGCAGACCAAGTTCGACTACTACACCGGCAAGCTGAATGTCGTCCGTGAGATCGCCTATTCCGACGGTCCGCGCGCGATCGTCCGCTGCTACGGTGCTGATGATGTCCGTGAAGGCGTCGCCGTCATGCACTTCGAGGATGTCGATGTCTCCATCACCGGCAACTCCACCAACCCGACCCGCTTCCAGCACCCGGTCGCCGGCACCTATAAGAAGGAACGCCTTGAACAGGGCAAGAAATACTTCTCCGTTGCTTCCGGCGGCGGTACCGGCCGTACCCTGCACCCGGACAACATGGCCGCCGGTCCTGCTTCCTACGGCATGACCGATACCATGGGTCGTATGCACTCCGACGCTCAGTTCGCGGGTTCCTCTTCCGTCCCGGCTCATGTTGAAATGATGGGCTTCATCGGTATGGGCAACAACCCGATGGTCGGCGCGACTGTCGCCTGCGCTGTCGCCACCGCCAAGGCTCTCGGCTGCTAACGTTTGCAATGTATGAAAAGACCGGGCTCAACGCCCGGTCTTTTTGTTCCGCCGATGCGGCGGATTTGATTTTATCTACTCATCCTCTTCTCTGTCGTTCACACCCAGGCAGAAGCGCACATAGGCTTCAGCGCAGCGTTCAATGGAAAAGTTATGCTTCGCCCGGTTCCGTGCCGCCACGCGGTAGCGTTCATTCTCGCGGATGACGGTTTCCGCCGCGTCTGTCAGCGGACCGCGCCGCGGAGACTCCAGCTTCCAAGGATCTGCGCCGTAGGGCACAATGACGCCGCCCTCGCCTGTCACTTCCTTCAACGCACCGGTATCGAAACCGATCACAGGGACGCCGCACGCCAGCGACTCAATCACCGCGTTCGGGCAGGCGGGATTCAGCTCGGCGGAGAAAAGAAACGCCGCCTTTTGCTCCAGCGCGATCAACTGCTCACGGTTCAGCACACCCTCAAAGACAACTTCGACGTTTTTCTTTCCCGACGCCTCGATGCGCTCGCGAACCTGCTGTTGATCGCTCTCATCCAACTTGCCTGCGGTATGCACAACAATTTTCTGCGGGAATCGGGAAGCGAGATCCAGTGCCAGCCCAATCGCGACACCCAGGCCGAAGTTCATGCCGTACTTAAAACTGCCCTCTACGAGAATAAAGTCAATCCGTTTGGAAAGGTCAGGCGCCTCGGAACCCGGGCGGAAGATGTCGAGATCGGTGCCGTTATAGATGATTTTGGAGGGTTTAACCGTGCTGCCGTAGCGGTTATTCCAGCGGCGTTTGCAGAACGGACTTTGATAGACGATCCTGCTGCAGACACAACGACGGTAAAACGCGATCGCCAGGTTGGCGAATTCGGCATGCAGGGAGTATTTCAGCCCAAGCTTAACGCGGTGATGAATCCAGTTGATGCCGTTCAGCCGATGCGTGACAGGGATGCCCTTCATTCGGGCACGGATCAGTTTCATCAGATACTTCTTCGGACCGCCGATGAGGAGAAAGGCGTCAATATCCTTCCGGTCCGCGTCAAAGGTGAACTCGACCAACCCGGTTCGTTCGGACCAGTCAATCAAATTTCGTTGAAAAGTACGGGGACCGCCCAGAGATTGCACTTCCGGAACCAGACAAATAACCTTCTTGATCATGAATTCGCCTCAAACCACTGATAAGATTTCCTGACTGCCGCCGCGACATCTCCGCAAGGGGGCATCCGCAGCACCACACGGGACTGCTTCGGGCTGTAATAAAAATACCGATCCGCGTAATAAAACACGTTTTTATCCAAACATTCCGGGCGAACCCGGTTGACAATGCCCGTCCGTCCAAGCGCCGCCGCGAGAAATTCGCCTTCCAACAGCAGCTTCGGCGGGGCAAAACCGCCGGCTTCGGCGCACATACGGCAGAACTCCATGTAAGTCATATTCTCTCCGCAAAGCAGATAGCGTTCACCGCGTTTTCCATATTTGCAGGCGTTCACCAGCCCGGTCACCACATCCTCAAGCGGAATGACATTCAGCCCTCCGCGAACAATGACGAAGGGCGGTTTCTGTTTCAGCCGCATGAGAATCGAACTCTTGCGCCGATACCAATCCTGTTCCCCAAGCACCATGAATGGGTTGACGGTGACGACATCCAGCCCGCTCACGCCCGCGGACTGCGCCTCCATCTCCGCGAGATACTTGGACTTTGCGAAAGGCCACAGCGGCAGTTTAGAACCCGCGACACGGGACTCACTCAAGAGGACAGGGGCGCGGTCGCGGCTGCGGAAGATCTCCGGCAGACCCAGCGTACAGGCAGAGCTCATCAGGACAACTCTGCTCACGCCGCGCCGCAGCGCAGCCTGGAAAACATACCGCGTTCCCAGCACGTTGACGCGGGTCATGCGGTTCGTGAAATGGCTGTCTGATGCCTGCATCTGTGCGCCGAGATGATAAATCACCTCCGGGCCGAAATCCAAAACAGCGCGAACGACTGATTCGCGATCCAACAAGTCGCCCGTCAGGGACTCAAGCGGCAGATCACGAATCCCGCGGGTAATGCCCGTCGGGCGATGAAAGGCCGCGACTTTATGCCCGTCCGCGCAGAGGCGGCGGCACAGTGCCGAGCCGATGAATCCGGTCGCGCCGGTGACCAGAATCCGCATATCAATACACTTCCACCCAGGTTTTCAGCGCAGCGATACTTCGCGCGTTCGCGTATACCGTGATGTCCAGCCGCGCGTAAAAATCGCTGTACAGCGAACGGATACCGACAAGGTTTCCGTCCGCATCATAAGCGGCGGCCAAAACATTCACCTGCCGATCCTGATATTCTTCCATCACGTCCCCGTTGAAGACGAGCACAGCGGTTCCCGCCGCTCCGTCAGGGAGCAGTTCGTCGGTTTCAGTGTAAGCGGACTCCGGGACGCGGAAGTCCGCGCTCATCATCTCCGACCAACTCAAACCGGTCACGGAGACTGACGCGCCGCTCACATCGCCGAAGGTTCCCGGAATGCCGATATAAACAGGCAGCGTCTCTCCGGGCAGCAGCTGCATCAACCCGATGCCGCCCTCCGCCTCAACCCCGCCAAGGGAAGCCTTGAGGCGAATGTCATACAGCGGCAGCTCGGTCAGGTTCTCGACCTCGAACAGGCAGAGCACAGCATGATCCGCGGCAAGTTCACAATCCACGTTTTTAACCGCGATCTTCTCGGCGTAGCGCGACGCGAGGAAGGCATCAAACCCGCCGGCGTTTTCATCGGGAAGCGTCAGTTTATCCCCGATCATCATCATTTCAAGATTGACATCCGGGTTCAGCTGCTGCAGCTGTTCCATCGTCAGGTTATGATCCAAAGCAATCTGCAGGGCGGTTTCGCCCTTCACCACGATGTGCTCTTCCGCAAGTACGGCGGAAACGCGGACAAGGAACAAAAGAATTACGAAAAGCAAACGAAAGCGCTGCATCATTCCCCGTCAGCGAACCGTTCCGCGGCGCGGGAAACCGCTTCCGCCTTGCCTTCGGATTCCGGCGCGTCACGCTCAATCAGCTTCCAAAGGTTGGCAAAATACGCAGCCGTCTTTCCTGAAGATTTCGCATCAGCCTCGTCAGACCAGGCGAGCGCCTTTTCCCAGTCGCCTGTAAAGGCAGCGGCCTTGATGAACGGGCGCATTTCGGTCGGGTTGCCCATGGAAAGCCCTGCATCACTCAACTCATTATAGAGAGACAGCACCCGTTCGTACTCTCCCCGGTCAAACGCCAGGTCGGCGTTCTCAAAATAATAGCACCAGTCGTGAAGATAATCCGTGCCGAAAATCTCCGCAGGCATCTCATAATCAGAAACCATGCGGATACGGGATTTATTCTGATAAGGAATATAGGCTTCAATGCCCGACTCCAGGTACGGGTTTTCGCTGTCCGCTTCGTCCAGCACCCAGGCGCATTTGCCGTATTCCGGCTTCGTGATGAGCAGGATGTTTTCCGCATCCGTCTCAAAGCGGTACATTTTGGAATCGACCACAATCGGGTCGCCGGCCTCAAGAGCGGGGAGATAATTCTTTTCGGCGACATTGAAATACCAATAAGGAGTCGGTGTCAGCCCCTCATGCTTACCGTACATCTCAAACAGCATGGAGCTGTCAGCCCAGCCGCCCATGAACGAGGCAACAACACCGTCGCTGAAAACCGCGGTGTTCTCTTCCAAATCGGGAACGCGCCACTTCATTGACCACTGAAACTGCTGCTGATACTTCCAAGAATAGCGGTACATAAAGGAATTTTGAATCTGGAAGAACACGCACAGGCAGATCATTCCGCCGTACAGCGCATAACGCAGGGAGCGGTTTCGGAAGATGATTCCGACCCAGCTGACGGTGGAGATTGAAATTCCCCAGAAGGCGGGAATGAGAAAACGATCATGATAGGCACCGGTTGAGGACGGGGAAACGTCGAGCATCATGCCCGGCAGGTAGCCAAGCAGCATGGCGCAAAATCCGAACAAGAGCATCTCGTATGCACCGCGCTGTTCTTCATTCGTCTCACGGCTCTTTTTCAGCAGGAAAAAAACGATCGCGGCGCCGATCAACCCGAGCCCAAGCCCAAGCTGAGCGTTGCGGGTCGTCAGATCCAACTCCGCCGGGTTAAGACTGCGGTACCAGACGCCGAGAAACGATTCGCTGAGATACTGGAGCAGCAGACTGAGCAGATGGAACAGGATATTGAGACCCTTGTATTTCGTGAAAAGCGTAATCGGGCGGACATCGGTTGAAACCGTCGGGATGTAAAGGAAGCGGTACGCGAGTGCGGCGGCAAGGAGCAGCATATAGGGAATGTAGATCAGCAGCGCGCGGCGGGCGGTCTTTTTGAAGGGAGTGCCGTCCCATTTCGCGAGAATGAAATAAATCAAAAGCAGACGCGCCGCCTCAAGCGGGAGGTAGTATTCAAGGCAGGCGAGCTGATAAGCACTCGTTGCGTAAGAAAGGAGAAAGCAGAGCGTCTTCAGCCATTTCTTTTCAGTTTGCAACGCCTGAACCGTTAGGCAGAAAGAAAGCAGAATGACGAAATACTGCATCAATACATTGAAATAAGCGATGCAGGCAGCCTGATGCTTGAAATAGGGGAATACGCCGAAAAGCAGGGAGATCACGCCCGCGGCGGTTTTTTGCTGCGGCCAGACTTTTCGCAACAGCCAACAGCTCGCACATCCGGCGCAGAAGCGCCAGAAAAGCGTGATGAGCTGCCAACGCAGAATACCTGTCCCGAGCAGAGAGAAGAATTTCGCCGTCATCAACAGGGCAAAAGGACGGCTGTCGTCAATACCGTAAGCAATGAGACCCGCTTCCCCGCCCTGGTCATAGGACGCAACATACACCCAGTCATCAATATAATAACCGAGTTTGGGAAGCTGCACAGCGTAAGTGAGAGCCATGACGACGAGAAGCAACAGCGGGAACCATTTCCCGCAGAGAATTTCGCTGAAGATGTTTTTCCGTTTTCCGTTCATTTGCGCTATTATCCCATCATTGTGTACTATTATAAATTATCCGCCGAAATCGGTGACGCGGATGTGATAGCATCCGGGAGCCTGCTCTTCACTGATACGAACGCAAGACACCTTCAACAAAAAGGGACATCTCAAGCCGATCCGCGCCATTGAAAGCAACCTTGCGGGCGTCAGCGCAAAACAGCACGCCGCAGGCATCCCTTGCCTGTAAATGACGGCTTATTACGATGTTGTAGGTTTACCGATGATTCGTTACAAATTTTTGTAAAAAAGAAGCAGGAGATAACCAACCTAAAGGGCGCATCGGAAAATGATTGTATTTCCAATTATGGGTGTAGAGCTGCTTTTTAAAATCCTCCGGAGAATAAAACTTATGCGATGCATAGAAATACTCATTGTCCTTGCGATGTGATCGTTCAACCTTGCCATTATGCCTGGGGGTAAACGGACGAATCAGCTTGTGAACAATACCACGTTGTTTGAGGCATGCCTCAAACAACGTGGGCGCGCCGCGCTTCGAGGTGAAGCGGTTGGTGAATTCCGGACCGTTGTCGGTTTGCACGCATTCCACAGCAAAAGGGAAAGCTTTGAGCATATTTTCAAGAAAAGCGGCTGAGGAATATGTGGAGATCTCATCAAAGCCTTCGACATAACGAAAACGTGAGTATTCATCAATTGCCGTGTATTGATAATATTTGTGGGAACGATGATCGTTCTGTGCTGCAATGCAGCTTGCCGGCACATGCTTGACATCCACCTGAACCCGCTGACCGGGATAGGTCATCGCCTCA
>CAVESB010000024.1:20345-23710 GCA_963618265.1 bacterium | reverse complement strand
GTTCTGCGAAGAATTTTTCTGAAAATCTGTACTGCCCTTGCGATGCAATGATTGTATTAAGTCGTGGGCGAGTCTGCTCAACATTATTAACCTTATGGATAATTTCATTTAACTCTGGATAAGAAGTAAATGTGTCTATTGCCCCATATTCTTTAGCTTCATCGTGATATGTGATTGCAACTCCGCCTTTAATGTCCGTGTTTGGAAATACTTTTGTGGCATCACTTTCATAGTGCATCACTTTGAGATGCGGATCATTTAACATTTTTCTATTCCATGCCTTGGGCGTTTGACCAGCATTAAACAAAAAACGTGCGGGGGTAATAAGCTCGACTTTTTCGGCAACAACATAGGAAGCATCAATAAACTGATTATAAACCGGGTTGGCTCGATCGCCTTGAGCCTGTGTATCCTCTTGATACGGCGGATTGCCTATCACATAATCAAACAGTTTCTTTCCCATGGCTCACATCTCCTTCAGCTTTTTGAAAAGTATGGAGTTTTTGCTTCTCCAGTCAAATATCCTGCACGGCACGGCTTGCGGCTCGTCGTCTTTTTCGCCGCCCACATCCCCGAACGGAAGCGTCGGTTGGTAACATTCTTCATACGGCTTTCCGAGCGGCACGGTGTCCTTCAGCCCGTCCATCTGCCAGATGTTCCAGGCGATCCTGTGCGCCATCCGCCGCAGGAGCCTGTCGTCCGGCTGCCGTCCCCGGCGTTCCTCGTAGTAATCCGTAAAGGTCAGCAGCAGATTGATCCTCGCGATCAGCACATTGTCGCCCTGATACTCATATCCGTAGCAGGCCTCAAATGCCCGGATCATCCATTTCAGCCACTCGTCATATGTGTCGGTATTCTCCTTCACGATGCGCAGCTTTCGGTCAAGCATTCCGATGCGCCGTATGGGCGGAACGATCAGCTCTCCCGTTGATACATCATAGCGGGAAACCAGATACGGAGCCTCTCCGCAGGTGATCTCAAGCCGGCGGGAATCCACATAGTGCTGCCACTTCTTTTTTTTCGGAAACTCGATCTTTCCCTCCGACACCGTCCAAGTATGGTCGGCATTCTCCGTGTTAAACACGCCGCTGCGTCCGAACCAGTCCTCATCGCAGTGGTTGTTCATCTGATTGCAGAGCCATGCGGGCGTGAACACCTCTGCCTTTTTCCGCGTCCGATCTGCCTGCTCCTCCTGCGATTTCTGGATGCGGGGACGGATGAGGTCGGGTTGCTGCAGGAGGGCGTTTGCGTCCAACTGCGCCTTGTCCGTAAATTCTTCGCCAAGCTCCTCATAAGTGTCGGTCGCCCAGATGATATTCTTTTTTGTCGTTTTATCCTGAAGCAGCACATCCAGCACCTGCGCGACCGGGTAGCTGCTGATATCGATCAGTTTTTCCACAAGAGGAAGTCCCTCCCTTTCAAATGCAATGCCGGGATATTTCTGTACCTTTTTCAGCGCCGGGCAATGATATGCCCCCCAATACCGGACACCCGGTCTCGGCGTTTCTGTACGCTATCGCTTCATCGCCTGTATTCTTATTATATCAGTGTAACAGTTTCTTTTCTCTGCACAGCAGTGACGGCAGGTCGCGGACGGAGTTGATAATTGTGCCGTGAAAAAACCTTCTCATCAGGAACTCACTGTCGAATCCGGTCTTGACCAGGACGCATTTCGCTCCGGCGCGTTTTGCGCAAAGAGCGTCGTAAATGGTGTCGCCGACGAGCATGGTGTCCGCAATGTTCGTCTTCAGGTCGTCCGCCATTTTTTGCAGCGGCATCGGGTGGGGTTTGATAAAACGGCAGTCCTGTGAGGAGATGACTTCCGCGATGCAGCTTTCCAGCTTGAAAGCCTGTACGAAAGCCTCCGTGCTTTCCCGTCCGCCGGAGGTGATGATGCCGAGCGTATAGCTTTTGCTCAATTCGGAAAGCACATCCTGCATACCATTGACAGCCGCATAATGGTAGTCATTCTTTCCCGAGACGTTGCTGTGGATACGGCTGATGATGGTGTCCAGCCCGAACAGATCCAGAAAGCGGTAGCAGGCATGCACAAGGGTCTCGCCGAGCATGACGAACGGGCGCACAAATTTGCGCGTTCCACCCTGTGGGAGAAACGGCAGCACTTTGCGGATGGCACCGCTGAACGCGTCAATGTAATATTCGTCTGACTCTGCCAGTGTCCCGTCGACATCGAAGGCGATGAGTTTGATGTTTTCGTAGTTTTCCATGTCGCAATTATAACCCTCATTGCAGTGAGGGAAGCGGTTATAATTGGATAAAAGGGGGGGTACATTATGAGCAACCGGTTATTACGAACCATTCCCGGCACCTGTCCGCGGTGCGGGGCGCCCAATCACGACAACTTGCGCATCTGTGCCTATTGCGGGACGGTGCTCGTTGAGGATGTTTTGCCAACCGTACAGCCGCAGGTTCTCGACACGCTCGTTGAGATGCCGGCGGTGCCTGCGCCCAAGGAACCCGAAGCGAACCCGATCCCGGTGAAGGAGTCTCAGCCTGCTGTGCCGAAGAAGAAACCTTCCGCTTTTGCGGCTTTTCTCCGTTGGACTGCGCTTTGGGCTGCTTTTTGTGTTGCGGCGGTGATATTTTCACCGAATGTGTCCAATAGAAGCGCAGACTTTCAGATCATATTCGGCTTCGGTGTTTCGGCGCATCTTTTGATCAAGGTGATTCCGTGGCTGACCATTAAAGTTCTGATCTTGCTTATCAATCTCTTGCTGTTGACAATGGTTCTGACAAACTATTATCCGTTCATTAATCCTTGGTTGGTGCTCGCTGTTGCAGCCTCGGCATTCATTGTGAGATGCCGGCAATTAATCCGCGAAGTGAAGCAGCGCGGATAGTTCGGATTGAACCGGGAATGGAAATGGCAAAACCGATGGAAGATGAAAAGCAGAAAAGTGTGAATGAAGCAAATGCCGCTGATGAGATTCCCGCCTGGGAAAACACCGGCAGCGGTTATGATGAAATCCGGGAGCTGCCCGAAACCGAATCGGATGCGGCAGCGGATCAAAAAACGCGGAGAGCAAAGCGGATCGAAAAAATCAAAGACGCTTTCTGGTTCACGTTGTTTGCGCTGATGATGCTCTACGGACTCGTTTCCAAATTCAGATCATGACAAGACAGAGCGGGATGCTATCGCCCGACCTCGTATAACGTCAGGATGACCGCCGCCATTGCCGCCGTCTCAACGCGGTAGATGCGCTCTCCGAGTGTACACGGGAACCAGCCGCTTTGCCGAATGAATTCCGCCTCAGCGGGAGAAAACCCGCCCTCCGGTCCAATCATCAGCGACGCGCTGCGGATGCGCCCCCGTTTCGGCTCCACGAGGTCTTTCAGCGTTGTGT
>CAVESB010000024.1:0-20335 GCA_963618265.1 bacterium | reverse complement strand
GTGTGATTCTCGTCTTCATAACAGAAGATCGGCAGATCCGTCTCCGCGCCCATGCCAACCGCCTGCTTCAGTGAGACGGCCGGCAGCAGCTCCGGAATCCGTGCGCGTTCGCATTGCTCCGCCGCTTCCTTGAGGATCTTTTCCCAGCGTTCCTGCTTGCTGCCGGCATCCGCGGATTTGCGGACAATGGTTCGTTCCGTGACCATCGGCACAACGCGGGAGACACCGGCTTCGGTGCATTTCTGCAAAATCCATTCAAATTTTTCCCGCTGTGTCAACGCAAGACAGAGCGTGACAAAACACGCCGGTTCGCCTTCTGCCGCTCGCTTCCCGGTCACGAACGCCGTGACATGCTTCGGGTCGGGATAACTGATCGCTGCGTCATACAGCCGGCCCCGGTTGTCAAGGAATTGAACAGCCTCCCCTTCCTTCAGCCGCAGCACCTTGCGGATCTGTCCGGCAATGTCATCCGGGATGTCCACGCCGCCGCCGCTGATTCGTTCCGGATCGATGAAAAAGCGGTTCATTCAATGTCCCCGGCTTCGCCGTCTTCGTCTTCGTCCTCATACCCACCGTCGTAGTCATCATCATAATCCGGGTCGTAATGCTCAAACTCAACCTTGGAGCCTTCAGCGTTAATGATGACGACATACTCGCCGTGCGGTTCGCGGGCTTCGTATTTTGCGATCATGTCCGAGATTCGCCCGCGGGTGACACCCTCGAATTTCTTCGTCAGGTCGTTGCAGACAGCGATGGAGCGATCGCCGAAGACAGCCAGCGCATCCTTGAGAAACGCAAGCAGACGGTGCGGGCTTTCGTAGAAAATGAGTGTGTGCGGGGAATTCTTATCCACTTCAAAGAAACGCTGCCGCTGCCCGCTTTTGCGGGGCGGGAATCCGCGGAACGTGAAAGAATGTACCGGCAGACCGGAAAGGGTCAGCGCCGTGATGAGTGCGGTGGGGCCGGGAATGGAGCTGACCTCAATATCGTTCGCCAGTGCCTCGCGAACCAAAATGAATCCGGGGTCGGAAATGCAGGGCGTTCCCGCATCGGTGACGATGGCGGCGTTCTCACCGGAAAGCAGATGACGGATGACTTTCGGCAGAGCCTGTGTCTCGTTATCCTCACGGAATGAAATCTGCGGCTTCTTGATGTCAAAGTGTTTCAGCAGCATACCGGTTTTGCGCGTATCTTCACTGATGACGACATCCACATTCCGCAGCGTTTCAAGCGCGCGCAGCGTGATGTCGCCGAGGTTTCCGATCGGTGTGGCGACGATATAGAGCATTTAAGCCTCCAGTCTTTTCTTCATGATTTCTATCGCTTCGGGATTGTTATCCATGAGAATACAGTCCCGTCCGAGTTCTTTGCAAGCGGCGCCCGTTGTGCCGCTGCCGGCGAAAAAGTCCAGCACAAGCTCATCGGGGTTTGAGGATGTCTTGATGATGCGGCGTATGATGCCAAGCGGTTTTTGCGTCGGGTAGCCGGTCTTCTCTTTCCCGTTGGTCGGCACAATGGTGTGCCACCATGTGTCCGTAGGCGTTTTGCCCTTGGCGGCCTTTTCCTTGCCTACCAGCTCCGGCGCCATGTACGGAATGCGGTCAATCTCATCATAGTTGAAGGTGTAGTGTTCGGGATCTTTGGCATAATACAGGATGTTGTCATGCTTGGCCGACCATTTCTTCTTTGAACGCCCGCCGTAGTCGTATGCCCAGATGATTTCGTTTAAAAAAGAGTTCCGCCCGAAAATGTCATCCAGCAGGATTTTGCAGTAATGAACTTCGCGGTAGTCAATGTGGAAATAAAGCGAACCGTGCGGCTTCAGAACGCGGTACGCCTCCTGCATACGGGGTTCAAGGAAGCCGATGAAGTCGTCGAACGTGTCCCGGTAGTGATTCTCGCTGACGGTCTCCGTGCGGTAATGCCGGCCGCCGAACCCGACACGGTCGCCGTTCGCGTCGCGCACGGTTCGGATGAAGGTGCGTGACTGCGTTCTTCCTGTGTTGAATGGCGGGTCAATGTAAATCAGGTCAATCGTCTCGTCCCCGATTTCCCGCAGCAGTTTCAAATTATCCCCAAAACGAATATCAATCATATTTTTTGTATCTTCCGCTTAGGATTATACCATCTTCACATCGGAGGATGCTTTCCCCGCGAAAAACCCGATAACAGCGTAGCTCGCGGCAGCAACCGCCACGATAATCATTGGGATCGTCCATTGTCCGCTGGCATCGAGGATCATGCCGAAGATTGTGGGACCGACAGCGGAGACGGCGTACCCGAACATCTGCGCGAAACCGGAGATCCAGGTCGTCTCAGCGGGGGACGTCCCGCTCATGGAGATCAGCGCCAGCACATAACTGTAGCAGAAACCCGACCCGAATCCGCAAAGAACTGCGCAGACGCACATCATTGGGAATGAGTTGCAGCTCAGGTAGATGATTGCCGCGATGAAGTAAATCCCTCCGCCGCACAAAGCGACATAAGGACGGTTCTTCGGGTTTTCCGCGATGATCGGAGCGAGGAACGCAGGAACGAGGCTGATGATCTGCAGCCCCATGGTCATAAGTCCCGCGGTGTTCGAGTCAATGCCTTTGTCATGCATCATGGTCGGGAACCAGGTAACAACGCAGCTGAAGTAGATCACGCATTGCAGTGCCATCAACGTCGCGATCGCCCAAACTTTGCGGTTCAGAAATTTTTTCGTCGCCGCGATTGGAGAGAAGGATTCGCCGGTCCGGTCGTCAAACTCCTTCCGTCCGGTGAGGTTCAGCCACATCGGTATGGCGATAAATGCGCTGATGCACCAAATGGAGATGGCGGGACGCCAGCTGCCGAATAATTTCGCGAGACGGAAGCTCAACCCGGATCCCATGCCGGCCATGAAGTTCATGGAGACATTGTAAATGCCGGTGAGCAGACCGATTTTCTGCGCCGCTTTTTGACGGTTCAACGCCGGGAGCATTACATTCAGTACGCCGATGCCCAGCCCGATGAGGAGCGTGCCGATATAAAGTCCGGGAATGCCCAGCCATGAACGGATTAACAGCCCCGCCCCGACGCAGGCAAAGCATGTCACAGAAGCGTGACGGACTTTGAACCGTGGCAGAATCGCGCCGGCGAAGAAAGCCGTCACGGAAAAAAGCAGCATCGGAATCGTTGTCAGGATCCCCGTCTGCCCGGAAGACATATTCAAGTCTTCCTTGATCAGCGAGACAACCGGCCCGACCGAAGTGATCGGGGAGCGCAGACAGAATGCCGCCAGGACGAGGCAAACGACATAAAACGCGAAGAACGAACGATTCTCTTTTTTATTCATAGATTACCTCCTGCGGTAGACTTCCCAAGCGTCCCGAGCGCCTTCGTTGATGGTTGAATCGTAACGGTAGTTGTCACAGAAATACTGATAGACCGTGTGCGTCCATTCCGCGGACGGCGGGACTTCACAGCGGCTGCCGTCGTATGTCACGAAAGGCAGTGCGCTGTCATGCGTATAAATAATAACCTCAGGCTCATCCGCTTTGATATCTTCAAGCAGTCTGTCCCAAAGCGGTTTCTGTTCCGCTCCGGCGAAAAGGTAAAGCGGCCGTTCGTTGAAGTATGCTGTCGGCGCGTGCCGTCCGCTCATGACATAGATGGCGGAACGACTGCCCCAGACAAGAATGCTGTTCGCAGGGTCAGTGTCCGTCACGAGGTAATCCCGCGCCTTGGTGTAAGCGGAAGGAGCCCGCGGGGTGTAATTATCAACATAAAGCGAAACCAGCGGCAAACAGCAGGCGCACAGCAGAGCGATGACAGTTGCTCTGAAGGCGTGAGCGGATCGCTTGACGCGCAATTCGAGCGCATGCAGGAAAGCGCAGAGCAGAATCAGTGCGGGCGTGATGCAGAGGATAAAGTAGTGCTGATAGTTCATGCCCGAAAGCCCGGCGCAGACGAGCTCAATCGGCAGGTCGATGAGTGCGAAGAGCGTGAGCGGATTTTCTTTATATGCCCGGCGAACCAAAGCCCATATCCAGCTGAGGAACGCGGTCAGCAGAACCGGGCTGATCGCCGGCAGGAATGTCAGCGTGGTCAGTGCGCAGGCGAAGCGATTATCCCCGCTCTTTTCGGAATAAACGAAATTGAAGCGGAAAGCGACATCCCAATATGCCGCCAGGGCGTCGTGCGCCGCAAAATAAACACACCAGGCGGTATTGACCGCGAGAAATCCCGCGGCGGTCAGCATCCAAAAGCGGAATTTCCCTTTGAAAGAGTCTTTGCGTTGAACGGCATCGAGCAGATCCATCAGGAACAGCGCACACCAGACGCCGACAGTGTTTTGTTTACAGGTGAAGGCGAGTCCGCCGAGAATGCCGACAAGCAGAGCGGGCAGTGCGCCGCGCCGCGTCAGGAAATAAAGCCCGAGAGCGCAGACAGCGAAGAACAGTGAGAACTCCTCGCAGTAGTTCCCGAAGTCGAACAGCCGGACATAATGCAGCGCCCCGAGGCACAACACCGTCAGCGAGATCCAATTCGGAAAGAATTTTTTCAGTACCTTCAGCAGAATGACCAATCCGAGGAAGAAAGCGATGAACTCCAAAACCCAAATTCCGGCAAGCGATCCGCCGGCGATTTTCAGTCCCAGCGCGTTGAGGTAGAAAATGACGGGCGGCTTGTGATCCCACAGTTCTGTATAGGGCATTCGACCCCGAAGGATCTGCTGCCCGATGTAGCTGAAAATAGCATAATCATGCGAAGGGTAATAATTCGCGCGCAGGGGAAAGAATGCGCCGAAGAGCAGCAGACTGACAATGAAGAGCAGCATGAGTTCCGGAATCACGCTGTTTTCCGTCAGGAGCGGGCGGAGCGAGCCGACTTCGCGGATCAGCGGAATCGCGGTGCAGACGGCGGTGATGAACAGGAAAACAAGGAACGGCACTGACTGCTTGATAAAAGACGAAATCGTATGACCAATCCCTTCCGTGGGCAGGAACGGCGGGCAAATCAGCAGAACAAGGGAGAGCATACCGACTGTCAATGCCGGCAGGAAGATAAAGGAACGGACGCCCTTCTTTGCGGATATCGTATCGCGGCGGCAATAGAAAAGTATCCATAGTCCGCAGACGACAACGGTCAGCAACATGAAAAGAAGCCTCGGCGCGCTGAGGCGCGGCGAACCGGGCAGTCCGCTCAGGCGGAAAACCGCCCAGATGGCGGCGGCGATGACAGGGCAATAAAATAACTTCTTTTGATGCATATCAGGCGATCCAGTAATAACCGTTCCAGCCGCAGAAGTACAGCACCTGCAGTGACCAGAAAAGAGCGCAGATGAAATAAAACAGCTTTTTCCGTTGCCACAGCAGATCCGCTGCGAACATCCAGACAGGGAAGATTACGGCGGTGTAGCGGGCCATTGAATAGAGGTTCCCCGTGCCGATCAGGATCAGTGTACACAGAAGCGCATAGGCGCCGTATGCCTTGTTTTTCATTTTGAACAGCATCCAAACGCTCATTATGAGGGAGAAGGCGATCATGCACAGGTCGATCGTTGTCGGACGGTTGTGCCGTGTAAAGAGCGGCGCGAAGTATTCCCTGAATGCCGAAACGTCGCTGAGGCTGCGTCCCCAGGATGACTGCGCCTTGAAGAATGCGAAGAAATCGCCCGTCAGACGGTAGAGCCCGAAGAAAAAAGCGCAAATTGCGGCGGGCACAAGAAGATACCACAGCCACGCGGTTCCGAGTTTACGAAAATTCCACTTCCGCTTGTTCATATAGATCATGGCGGCGGGCAGGAGCAGCAGCACACCGTGCGGACGGCAGAGCGCGGCACCTGTGGCACAGAGAGCACTCCCGCACCAATGCTCGCTTTCCGCGAGAATAACGGTATAAACAATGAGGCAGAGGAACAGGCTTTCGCCGTAAAACGCGCTGAAGTAAAAAGCGCAGGGCAGGCTGATGATCAACAACAGTGCGGTGTGCGAAGTTTCGTCTGAGAAAAGACGTTCTGCCAGTTTGGCAATGCCGTACATTGATAAGAGCAGGCAGATATTGGAAATAATCAGCCCAACCAGCAGGTAGACGGATTCCGTCTGAAAACGCGCCGGCAACCAAAAGGTCAGAAGTTTAATGAGATATGGATAAAGGGGGAAGAACGCGATGTTGCTGTAACTTGCGGAGAGATCATCCGACGCCACGTAACCCCATTTAACAATCGAGAGCTGCCATTCACTGTCCCAGCGGCACCATATGTCAATGAGCCATTTCGGAGAGAGAAAGAACCCTTGATCCAAATAACGCTGGTAGATGACATTCCCTTGATAATAGCTTGAGAACCAGGCGGTGATGAGCAGTAAAATCCGCGAACCCGCGAACAGTTCAAGAATATATCTCCATAATGATTTGTCAGAGAAAAAATAATCTTTTTCCTTATTCTTGTTCATGGGTCTATTATAATCGTAATAGTGTTAAAAGATCCGCCTGTCTGCGGTATTTGTTTGACTGCAGTCAGGAAAGGATTTCCGGAATGAATTATTTACAGGAGGAATAAAGGAATGTCATTATTATCCGAAATTCAAGAACAGCCTGTCGTGTTGGAACGTCAGTTGAAAGGTCAGAAAGCAAATATTCAGCAGATTGCAGAGGAAATCAAGGCGTTTGCGCCGAGCTTTATGTACATTGTTGCCCGCGGTACCTCTGAACATGCCGGGATTTACGGGCAGTATTTGATGGGTATCGAACACCGGCTCGCCACTGCATTCGCCGCCCCGTCCATGTCCACTTTCTACGGCAGTGCTCCCTGCACGAAGGGCGCTTTGGCTGTCGCCATCTCACAGTCCGGCAAGTCTCCGGATCTGATCGCCTCCGCACGCGATGCCAAGAACAGCGGCGCGAAGCTGCTCGTCATTACCAACACCGCGGACTCTCCGCTGGGCGAAATGGGCGATTGGACGATCGAGTGCATGGCGGGACCTGAAAAGGCGACTGCCGCCACCAAGTCTTATACCACGTCTCTGATGGCTTTCGCGATGCTCTCCGCTGCGTTGAAGAACGATGACAAAAAATGGGCTGAACTTGAGCATGTCCCCGAATGGGTCAATGGCATGTTCGCTTATGATGAGAAGCTGGCTGCCTATGCTGAACGGTATGTCTTCGCTCCGCGGGTCGTTGTTCTTGGCCGTGGTTACAACTTCTGTACGGCGAAGGAATGGGGTCTGAAGATGCAGGAACTGACCTATATCATGGCTGAGCCGTATTCCTCCGCTGTCTTCCAGCACGGCCCGATCGCCATGGTTGAGAAGGGTTATCCGGTGTTGAATATCATCGCGAACGGCAAGGTCGCCGATTCTGCCCTGCCGCAGTTGGATCTGATGAAGAACAAGCTCGGTGCAGATATCATGAGCATTACCAACAATGACAGAGCCGCTGAGCTCTCCAATCGTGTCATTGCCCTGCCGAAAGACATGCCCGAATGGCTGAGCCCGATCGCCGCGATCATCCCGGCGCAGATCTTTGCCCGCTATCTCTGCTTCGCCCGCGGTCTTGATACCGAAACCCCGCGCACGATCGCGAAGGTTACGGAAACTCATTAATCGCATATGCTGAAGAAATTTAGATTTCATTTCAAGGAAAAGCATGTCCCGTGGCTGCTGCTGCTTTTCACGCTGGCGGCCTACATTCCGCTCGCGTCGCAGATGGGGTTCTATTGGGACGACTGGCCGATGCTTTGGTTCAAAGTAACCCAGGGCGCGAAAGGATTCGCCGAGGCGTTTACGTCCGATCGGCCTTTCCTTGGAAATCTGTACGAATTAACCGCATCCCTGCTGGGCAACGATCCCGTTGTCTGGCAGGTGATCACGGTGCTTCTCCGCTGGACGGTGACTGTGGCGTTCTGGTGGATGCTCAAACAGCTTTGGCCGGAACGAAAGCGTGAGGTTTTCTGGATCAGTATGTTGCTCGCGGTTTATCCCGGCTTCAAGCAGATGCCGATCGTCTATGTTTGGCTGAACGCCTTTATCATGCTGCTGGCATACGTGCTCTCCTACGGGATGATGCTCAAAGCCATCAGCAGCGGGTCAAAGAAAAAGTGGATTCTCCGGACGGTTCCGTCGGTTCTGCTTTATACTTTTTGCACCATTTCAACGGAGTATTACACCGGTCTTGACATCTGCCGCGGCGTGATCATCTTCATCTTCCTGCTGCGGGACGCAGGATTCCGAGAGCTTTCCTTTTGGAAGAAAATCCTGAAAACGCTCCTGCAGTGGCTGCCGTATCTCGCCGTGCTCGTTGCTTTCATGGTTTGGCGGGTGTTTATTTTCCAATTTCCGAGCTACCAACCGATTCTTGTCGGAGAGTTCGTTGCTCATCCGCTGAAAACCGTCTTTGATATCTTAAACCGTATCGCCGAGGATGCGTACACCGCTACCTGGGGCGCATGGACGGAGTTCTTCAAGTTCCCGAATCATGCCGACTTCGCGACAATGTCCGGAAAGGCTTTCTGGCTGATCGCTGTTGTGACGCTGGCCGCCTCGATTGCCGCTGCGTTGCTGTACAAACCGGATGAAAATAAAACCAACTCCGACGGCAACACCTCGGAATATCGTCAGACCGACACGCAGTGGTGCGTTACCGCGCTGATTCTGGGTTTGCTGATGGTCATCTTCCCGGGGTTCCCGTATTGGGTGACATCGCTTCCCATCCGGCTTTCATATCCTTATGACCGTTTTCTGGTCGCTTTCATGTTCGGCAGCAGCATTTTCATGACAGCGTTGATCCGTTGGGTTGTCCGTGCGGATTGGATGCGGAAAGTGATTTACAGTCTCTTTATCGCGATGGCTGTCGGCGGAAGCTTCCTGAATTCCAACAGCTACCGTAAAGACTGGAACATGCAGAAGGACTTTGTTGACCAGCTTGTCACGCGCATTCCCGAACTTGAGCCGAATACGATTCTGATGGCGGATAACAACCCGCTGTCGTATGAATCGGATAATTCTCTGACCGGGGAGGTCAACCTGGCGCTCGATCCGGATCATGTTGGGCTTGATCTGCCTTACAGTGTAATGTTCTTCTCTCCGCGTTTCGGTACCATTGAAAATTATGAGGAGCAGGACACGATCTATCAGGAGTTTCGCAGTGCGATCTTCAAAGCAGACAGCGAGGATGTGGTCGTGTATTATTACGCGCCGCCATCCTGCCTGCGGATTTTGGACCCTGAACAGCATGAGGAAATGTTGAGCCTTTTCCCGGACAGCTACCGCTACTTTACGAAGATCTCAGATCCATCCCGAATTATTACCGGCGGCACTTCCGCGACCTTCCTGCATGATGAGATATTCAAGCAGCCTGTCGCGCAAAACTGGTGCTATTACTTCGAGAAAGCTGACCTTGCCCGCCAGGATCAGAACTGGGAAGCAATTGCCGCTATCGGCGATGAAGTCCTTCCGACGATGAAGGCAGGGGACGCGTCCGAGTATCTCGTTTTTATGGAAGCTTATATCCATCTTGACCGCTGGGAAGACGCTGAAAACCTGATCCGCCGCGTTCATGACGAAGATGCAAGCCTTGATTACACGCTCTGCAAATACCTGCATAAGTGGATTACCGATGAGCGTAAACCGGAAAACGGTCAGCCTATTATGGATCTGATCAAGGCGATGAATTATGCCGGCTGTTCTATCTCGGAGTGATAATGACCGAAATGATGATGACTGAAAAGCCGACAGCATCCGTGATTATTCCCGTGTATAACGGCGAGGATACGATTTCTCCGCTGACAGAGCGGCTGCTCAAAGTGCTGCCTGAGTTGTTTTCATCCTATGAAATTATTCTCGTCGATGACTGCAGTCCGGATCGCAGCTGGCAGATCGTCAAGGAATTGCAGTCGGCGTATCCCGAAATTGTGCGCGGCATTCATCTCGCCCGCAATTTCGGACAGCATAATGCCACGCTCTGCGGCATCCGTGCAGCCCGCTATGAGATTTGCGTCACGATGGACGATGACCTGCAGCATCCTCCGGAGCAGCTGCCCCTGCTTGTGGAAGAACTTGAGAAGGGCTATGATGTGGTCTATGCGGTGCCGAAGAAGCTGCCGCATTCATGGTGGCGCAATCTCGGCTCGAAAATGACCAAGATCATCCTCGGCAGGATTATGGGAATTCCGATCCGTGAGATCGGAGCTTTTCGTGTTTTCCGAACCTATCTGCGGGATGCGTTCGCAAATTACAGCAGTCCGGAGGTTTACATTGATCCGCTGCTTTCATGGGGAACAAAAAACTTCAGCCATGTCTATGTTGAGGAAGACAAGCGGGAGATCGGCTCCTCCAATTATACCTTTTCGAAGCTGGTTAAAGCAAGTCTGCTGATCCTGACCGGATACAGCACGGCGCCGTTGCGGTTCGCGAGTATGCTGGGCTTGATTTTCATGCTCTTCGGCTTTTGCGTGTTGATTTACGTGTTGATTGTCGCGTTGGTTGTCGGGTCTACGCCGGGCTTCCCGTTCCTTGCCTGCCTGATTTCAATCTTCGCAGGCGTTCAGCTGTTTACGCTGGGTATGTTCGGCGAATATCTTGCTCGGGTTTATGACCGCTCCAGTGACCGCCCGCCTTATGTCGTGCGGGAAATCAGTGATAATATGGAGGAAAAGAAATGAACGCGGATTTGCAGCAAGTTCGGGATTTCTTTCAAAAGCAGCTGGATGCGCACGGCGAGGACGCTGTCGGTGTCGGCTGGAACTCTGCCTATGCTCAGGAAGTGCGCTTTGAACAGCTGGCGAAGGTGATCGTGCCTGAAAAGCCTTATACTGTGATGGATTACGGATGCGGTTACGGCGCGATGGCTTCGTGGTTCCGTAAAGCGGGATATGAATACACCCACTATTACGGCTATGACATTGTGGAAGACTCCCTGAAGGCGGCGCGAACGGCTTTCAGCGATGATCCGGCTGTCAGTTTTCACTCCGACTATGCCGCTGTCCCGATGTGCGATTATCTCGTCGCTTCGGGCGTTTTCAATATCAAAATGAACGCTGACCGCGACGCGTGGAGCGAGTATATTCTTCACTCACTGGAGTCTTTCAACAAAAAAACCGCGAGAGGTTTCGCGGTTAATTTTCTGACTTCATATTCCGACCCGGATCGCATGGCGGAGCGTCCCGATCTGTATTATGCCGACCCCTGTTTGATTTTTGACTACTGTCGGCGTCATTTCAGCCGCAATGTCGCGCTGTTGCATGACTATAAGATTTGGGACTTTACCGTGATTGTTCGTAAGGAATTCGACTGACTCAAATTTCGGCTTCGTCCCGATCTTCCGACGGTTTCCCGTTCTGATCTTTACGGCAGTAAAACATCAGGAGCGTGGAACCGTATTTTCTTTCATCAAAACATTCATAATGTTCCGGATTCAGCTCAACGCGCTCAATGGGGTGGATCTGCACGATGATCCATCCGTCATCCGTCAGCCATCCGTCATTGCGGTCGAGGATCTCCATGACTTTGATCCACATTTCTTTGTACTGCGGCGGGGCGACATAGATATACTCAAACGCTCTGTCGGGCTTCCCGCGCAGAATGTTGAAAACATCGCCGAAATACGCCTTTGCCTGTTTTTCGAAACCGGTCAGTTTTATGTTGGAAATCAGGGTGTTGTAGGCGTTGCGGTTGGCGTCGCTGAAGCGCACATAAGCCGCGCCGCGGCTTAACGCCTCAAGCCCAATGGAGCCGGTGCCGCCGAAAAGGTCAAACATGGAAGCACCTTCAATGTCGGCACTGAGAATATTGTAGACAGCTTCCTTCACGCGATCCGTCACCGGGCGGGTGCTGTCTCCGGGGACGGGGTTCAGGCGCATGCCTTTCTTTTTTCCGGCAATGATTCGAGGATTCGCCATAATTCAGTCTACGTCGTTATAGGTCCAGAAACGGTTCGCTAAGAAGTTCCAGATCATCACGATGATGACCGCGATAACCCAGGTAATATAATAACCCAAGTCAGCCGGCTTGAGCGCAAAGTCCGATGGCAGGATTTTGCCGCAGAGATTGATGATCGGCATTTCTATCGTGGCATACAGCAGTATACGGATGCCGAGGCCGATGGTGTTGACAAGGAAGAACTGCCCCAGTTGCCGCAGGAGCGGTTTCTGACGGGAATCAGGATAGGTCCAATAGCGGTTCCAGATAAAGTTGGAAATGACCGCCGCCACGAACGCGACGGCACTTGAAAAAATGTCGTTATGTGTCAGAGAGCGCATCAGCGTGCCGATGCCGAAGTCAACAACAGCGCCGAAGCAGCCGACGAAGCAGAACTTCAGAAAGCGGGTGCGCTCTTTTGGGTTTTTAAGAAATTCAAGCATGATTCATCTTTTCCTTGAAGTATGGCAACGTATTGCGGAGCCCTTCTTCCAGTGAGACTTTCGGCTCCCAGCTGAGAATTGTCTTGGCGCGGGTGATGTCCGGGCGGCGGCGCTGCGGATCTGAACCAAGGCGTAAGGCTTCCTTGATGATGATGCCGGCGGGGTTTTCCGTGATGCGGTTAATCTCCTGCGCTAACTCCATGATGGTGTTCTCGGTCGGGTTGCCGATATTGACCGGATTGTTCTCGTCAGACATGAGCAGTCTGTAAATGCCCTCAATAAGGTCACTCACGTAGCAGAAGCTGCGGGTTTGCTGTCCGTCTCCGTAAACCGTCAGCGGTTCCTGACGGATTGCCTGTTTGAGAAAGTTCGGCACCACGCGGCCGTCATCCAGATCCATACGTGGACCGTAGGTGTTGAAGATGCGGACAATGCGGGTGTCAACGCCGTGGGTGCGGTGATATGCCATGGTCAAGGCTTCCGCAAAGCGCTTGGCTTCATCATAGACGGAGCGTTCGCCGTTCGGGTCCACATGCCCCCAGTAATCCTCAGTCTGCGGATGAACCTGCGGATCGCCGTAAATTTCACTGGTGGAGGCGAGAAGGAAGCGGGCGTTATTGGCACGGGCAACGCCGAGGGCATTATGCGTGCCGAGCGCACCGGCTTTCATGGTCTGAATCGGCAGATTGGTGTATCCGTATGGAGAGGCGGGGTTGGGGCTTGCCGGAGATGCGAAATGCAGAACCGCGTCAACTTTCCCGGGAATGAAAATAAAATTGGACACATCGTGACGGATGAAAGAAAAATCCGGATTCCCGGCGAGGTGCGCGAGGTTTTCGGGATGCCCCGTGATGAAGTTGTCCATCCCGACGACCTGATGACCGCGGTTCAAGAATAATTCACATAGATGAGAGCCCAAAAAGCCGGCAGCTCCGGTGATCAATACCCGCATGATTTCCTCCGTACTGTGTTAATAATTCACAATAGTTTATTTTACCGCAAAAAACCGCGGGTACAGGGATACGATGCGGAAATATGAGAGCCGGCGGCCGCCGGCTCTCCGGAATTCTCTACTCCCAAATGATTTTTGTGATTGTTCCGTCTGAGGTGATCTGATTGTAGATCCCGGCGAATGGATTTACCAGCCAGATATTGCCCTGCTGCAGGAAAGCGATCCATGAAGACTGCTTTTCATTACCCGGGGACCAGATCAGATCTTGAGGCGTGACGAAGCCGCTGCCGCTCTCAAGCGGGTAGACCACGCGGGTATTCCCGCCCAACTCGTCCGTGAGGACGATGCGGTAACGTTCGGATTCGGGCTGCTGCGGCAGATCCGTCTGCAGATAAGCCAGGTACGACTCTCCGTCGGAAAAGCGCGGTGAGGCCGCGGGATAAGAGAAGATCCCTGCGTTCTCAATCAGAACCGTGTTCTCGCCGCTCAGTGTGTCATAAAACGCGATGTGATAATCCGCCGCGTCATAAGTTTGCAGTGTTCCGTCGGCTTTGCCGTGGAATGTGTAATAGAATCCGTCGTTGTCCGCGTTCCAGCAGACTCCGGGAATCCATGTCCAATCACTGCGGGCCTTCTCATAGGGAGTGAAACGGAGCAGCTCCGTTTTTTCTCCGCTGAGGCGGTCGATGATGCCGATGTTTTCCGCGTCCGCATAAAGCAGACGGCGTGCGTCGGCGGAAAGCTTGAATTCCGTTCCCCACCGGCTGTAGGTTCCGCTGCCGCTGCCTTCCGTAAGCACCTCCGAGGACATCAACATACCGTCATCGCCGACATACTGCGTTCGCAGATCGTTATTCGCTTTCCATCCCGGTGCCTCTTCCGACGGCTCTACGGAGGAGTAAATGAATCGACGTGCGTCGCCGGGCAGCCAGGAGGCGAAATGAACGACATTTTCCACACGCAGGGAAATCGGTTCCGCGTTCCAATCGCTCAAATTCAGCATCCACAGACTGTTGATCTCGGTTGTTTTGCCTGCGCGGGAGAACAGCAGCCACTTGCCGTCATCCGAGAGGTCCAGCACCCGTCCGTCCAGATCTCCGGTGGAAACCAACGGCGTGCGGTTTTCTGTGGAGCCTTCCATCAGCCAGGCGTTACCGTCGGCGATATAAACCAGCTTCCCGCTAATCTTGATGGGCGAATATGCAGCCTTGGCACCCTGCATGAGAATCTCGGGGATCGCTTCTTTGACGATCTCCGCGTTGACAACGGCCTTTGATGTCAGCACCCCGTCCTCGTAAGTGTAGCGGGTAGTGACCTGGTGCAGTCCGTTTTCACCCTGCTGAATAACCCGTGTCTCTCCGTCCGGCAGGGATTCGTTTCGCACGGTTTGACTGCGGAAAGGCAGCGTGACTTCACTGACAACATCCTCCGTGGTTACGCGGGTGACGCGTATGATGCCATCGGTCGGGACGGGGCCGGAAAGAATCGGTGTGACGATATCCGCGGGACCGAGTTCGATTCCCAGGATATCAAGCGCGTTCTCAACAGTGGCGCCGCTCTCTATATGGGTAATGTACTGCATCCCGTCGCAGAAGACCTTGAGCTCAAGCTGTGAGCTGCTTGTCTCGGTGTAAAAGTCACGGATCTCCGCACAGCCGTTCAGCAGCAGGCAGAGTGTTAAATAAAACAGAACCCGGCAAAAATGTCGGGCTGTTTTCAATGAATATCTTGCCTTTTTACGGACAGACATTTTATTTCTTCACGGCGTTCAGAACCGCGACGCCATCGCTGAGCTTGAAGGACTGCACATCGTAGTATTTCAACAGTTCGTTGATGCCGTTCTTGAGCGGTTCAGCGATGAAAGAATTGGCGGTGTCAACCGGAACAGAGACGATCGGAACATTCACCTCAGTTACGGTGACATGCAATTCGTTTCCGTCCCAAACTACGGTTGCTTTGGCTGAGACACTGAGTTTCAGGAAACCCTTGCCGGCTTTGGCCTCAATCGTGAGCTGATCTTCTCCGAAGGTGACTGTCGGGTTGGATATATCCAGCTTCACGCCGACAGCGTTGCTGATGGCATTCTGAATGGTTTCCATGTTTTTCCCGAGGTATTCCTCCGCGGCTGCGGTGGCGTCGTCATCGGTGAGGCTCAATGTGAACGAAGAACCGCTCGGCAGAGCCCCAACTTCATTCAATTGATTCGTGAGCTTTTCAATAGTTTGAGCTGACATTGTACTCCATCCTAAAAATAAGGCGAAAAATACGCCAAGTATTGGTAAAATGATAGTGCGTGTTTTTATGCTTTGCATAATGACCTCCAATAGATAACATACGAGCGGCAGTCCGGAAAAGTTCCCACGCGGAGGCTGCCTGATGAGATTATAGCACGATACGATGGAAGTGACGAATAAAAATACACAGGAAACCATGACCGCGCTGGAAGCTGTGCTGTTCGCGGCTGCTGCGCCTGTCAGCTGCGCACGACTCTCGGAGACGATGGGGTTGAAGCCCGGTGTCATCCATGACATGTGTCTGAAGCTCGCGATGGATTACGAAAAGCGTGGCAGCGGGATCCGTATGCAGTTCACGGACGCCGGGGTGCAGCTGACCACAGCCCCCGAAGTTTCCTCCGCGGTGGAAACCTTTCTGGGACTGGAATCCACGCAAAAACTCAGCCGTGCGGCGCTTGAGACGCTGACGATCATCGCGTATCGTCAGCCGATTTCACGACCGGCGGTGGACAGTGTCCGCGGCGTGAACAGCGACTACATTCTGCGCGGACTGCTCTCCCGCGGTCTCATTGCCGAAGTAGGGCGCGCAGAAACCGTAGGGCGTCCTATTCTTTACGGCACAACGCAGGAATTTCTGTTATACTTTGGTTTCGCGTCTATTGACGACCTGCCTCCCTTTGAGGCTCAGGTGATTGGGGACGATGATGAAAATGATGGTGAAATCAGCATTCTGAAGGAGTGATTGGAAAAAATGGAAGAAAGACTGCAAAAAATATTATCTCGAGCGGGGTTCGGTTCCCGCCGCACATGTGAAGAGCTGATCGTCACCGGACGTGTCGAAGTGAACGGCAGTGCTGTTGAATTGGGAACAAAGGTTGACCCGCAGAGAGATGTTATCCGTGTAGACGGATCTGTACTGAATTATCAGGAACCGGACAAGGTTTATTATATGCTGAACAAGCCGCGTTTTGTTCTCTCCGATCGGGATCGTTCGGATCCGAGGCGTACGGTTTTCTCTCTTGTGGAGGATTCCGATGGCTTGTTTGTCGTCGGACGTCTGGATTTTGAGAGTGAAGGCTTGATGTTGCTGACGAATGACGGCGCGTTGGCGAATAAACTCTCCCATCCCCGTTACGGCAAGGAAAAGGAATACCAGGTTCTTGTCGCGAAGCGTCCGGATGAAAAGCAGCTGAAAGCGTGGCGTCACGGGGTTATCCTGGATGACGGAACCCATACTGCGCCGGCTGAGGTCAATGTGAGCAGTGTTTCCGGCAAAGGCGCGTGGCTGCGCGTTGTCATGACCGAAGGACGCAAACGTGAGATTCGCGAGATCTGTAAAACAATCGGTCTGCCTGTTGTCCGCCTTGTCCGTGTGCGTATTGGGACTTTGAGACTGGGCGACTTGAAGAGCGGCGAGTCCCGTCTGTTGAATGACGCCGAGATCAAATCGTTGCGTACGCTGGTCTCCGGCAATCCCTGCGCAGCCAGACAGGCCGCCGCGATCGTGAAGAACGCGCCGAAGGGCGGATATCATAAGAACTCCGGCAGATCCGAAGGAAAAGATTCTCAAGGCGGGAAGAAGTCCGGCGAACGGAATTCCTTCGGCAGAAAAAAAAGCGGCACTCCGACTTTCAATCGCTCCTTCGAGCAGAAACCGCTGCGTAAGTACAGCCGTGCCGAGCGTAAGAACGGGGCGTTGAAACGTGCGCCGAAGAAGAAGGTGATGTAATCCACGAAATGTGGGTTATAATGGTGCTTAAGAAACCGGCATGCCGGAAGATGGGAGATTAAAATCATGAAACTTACGATGGTCATTCCGACTTATAATGAAGCCGAGAACCTGCCGAAGCTCGTAAAGGAAGTTCTGGCTCTGCCATTGGAAAATATCCATATCCTTGTCGTGGATGATAACAGTCCCGACGGCACCGGTGAATTGGCAGAAAAGCTTGGCGAAGAGTATAACGGTCGTGTACACTGCCTGCATCGCGCCGGTAAGATGGGGCTGGGTACCGCCTACAAAGAAGGTTTCCAAAAGGCTATCGACGAAGGCGCTGATTATGTCGGGCAGATGGATGCGGACTTCTCTCATCCGGTTGATAAAATCCCGGAAATGGCATCCAAGCTTGATGAAGGCGCCGACCTCGTGATCGGTTCACGGTATGTCAAGGGCGGCAGGCTGGACGAGAAATGGCCTTTCTACCGCAAATGGCTCTCAAGTTTCGGCAATTTTTACGCGAAGACGATCCTCGGCCTTCCGAACAAGGATGTGACCGGCGGCTTCAAGATCTGGAAAAAAGAGACATTGCAGGCGATGCCGCTGGATCGCGTCAAGGCCAAGGGGTATCTGTTCCAGGTTGAGATGAATTACATTGCCTCCCGCCTGGGGTACAAAATCGTTGAAGTGCCGATTTACTTCCAGGAACGCACGATGGGCACCTCAAAAATGAGTCTCAGCATTTCCGCCGAAGCAGCGGTGCGAACATGGGGACTCCGTTCGCAATACTCCGATTTGAAAAAGATAAAGTAAATTGAACTCAATAAGCCCGGTTCGTTCAGGATCGGGCTTTTTCAATTCGGGGACGACTTTCCGATGAGCGAGCCGTATTCTTTCTTGCGCCGGGCATGGAATCACCGCAAAAGCCGAGAGCAGCGGCAGGAAGTGCTTTTTCGAGTATAATATATCGCATATTTTGGAAATAAACAGGAAACTATCGATGGCTACAAATATTTATGATGAACTCAAATGGCGAGGCATGATCTACAATGAGATCGACGGTGTCGAAAAACTTCTGAAAGAGAAGAAGGTTACGCTCTATAATGGTTTTGACCCTACCGCGGACAGTCTCCATGTCGGGCATATGGTTCCGTTGATCGCTCTCGCGCGTTTCCAGCGCCTTGGACACCATGTCCTTGCCCTTGCCGGCGGCGGCACCTGCATGATCGGCGACCCTTCCGGCCGTTCCGCTGAACGCAACCTGCTGACCCGCGACGAAGTAGTGCATAATGTTGAGTGCATCAAGGCGCAGCTGGCGCATTTCCTTGATTTTGAAGTCAAAACCAATCCCGCAAAAATCGTCAATAATATGGATTGGCTCGGTCAACTCAATATGATTGATTTTCTGCGCGACACCGGCAAGCATTTCACTATCAATACCATGCTCGCCAAGGACTCCGTCAAGAACCGCATGGATCGCGAATCCGGCTTGTCTTTTACGGAATTCAGCTACATGCTGCTTCAGTCTTATGACTTCTATCATCTCCATACCGAGATGGGCTGCGACCTGCAATGCGGCGGCTCTGACCAGTGGGGCAACATTACCGCCGGTGCCGAGCTCATTCGCCGCCGTACGGGCGACAGCGTTTACGGCTTAACCTATCCGCTGATCAAGAAATCCGATGGCACGAAATTCGGCAAGACCGCTTCCGGCGCTGTTTGGCTTGACGCGAAGCGTACTTCTCCGTATAAGTTCTATCAGTTCTGGCTCAACGCTGACGATGCTGACGTGATCCATTATCTGAAATTCTATACCTTCTTCACAGAGGAGGAAATCGCCGCTCTGGAACAGGAGACCAAAGATCATCCTGAAAATCGCGCTGCACAAAAGACCCTCGCGAAGGAACTGACGTTGATGATGCACGGTCAGACCGCACTGGACAATGCTGTGCAGGCGAGCAAGGCTCTTTTCGGCGGCGATATCGCCGGGCTTTCTGCTGCGGACATCGCAGATATTTTCTCCGAGGTTCCGGCTTCCGATATGCCTGCGGATCGTTTCGGCGGCGAAGGCATGAATGTTGTCGATGTCCTGGTTGAGAGCGGCTTCCTGAAGTCCAAGGGTGAAGCCCGCCGCGGTATCCAGGAAGGCGGTGTATACATCAATAACCGCCGTGTTACCGACAGCGCGATGAACATTTCTATCTCCGATTTCATTGAAGGGAAATATCTGGTTCTGCGCAGAGGAAAGAAGAATTACGCAATGGTAAAAGCTGTCTGATACAGAAGACCGTCAACCAAAAGCGGTATCTCTGACAAAAAAAGGAAGCACTTTCGTGTTTCCTTTTTTGATCTCATGTTTTTCCGTGGGTCAGTTATTCTTTTCAAGCCAGCTGCGCAGCAGTGCGTACAGCTCCTGCAGCTGCGTGGTGCGAATCTCATTCTGCTGCGCTGTTTCGTCCGAAGTGGAGACGGCGGTATCTTCGAGCTTATTCATGCGCTCTGTTAGGACTTCAATATCGCGCTTGTATTCGGACTGCAGCTCATCCTGCCCGAGAGAGTAGTTCATCCAGCGTTTTTGATCTTCTGATTTGAAATTCGCCCACTCCTGATGGAATTTTTCTTCCGTCAGACGCTGCATTTCGGTCAGCTCATTTGTGCGACGGTCAAAGCGGGCGGCCGCTTCATTCAGAACGTCCTGTGAACGCTTGATTGAGCGCTTCGTGGCATCGAGAGACTGAATCTGGCTTTCGAGGGATGATGCGCGTTCCACAACTTCGGCGAAGGTGTCTTTCCACTCCTGCCATTCCTTCTCTCGGTTCACGTCAGCGACATTGATCTTTTCCTGGAAAGTGAGCCACTGTTGCTTGCGTTCGTTCTCTCCGCTCGCGAGGTCATTGAGGCGGGTTTCCATGCGTTTGACCGACTCGGCAGAGAGGTCGACTTTGGTGCGCATTTCCTCATTGCGCTTGCGGTAGGCGTTCAGCTCTGTCTGCATATCGCCGAGGCGTTTGGTGTCCGTTTTACGGCTCTCTTCATTTGTCTTTTGAAAACGGAGAAAGTCATCACGCTCCAGAGCGACTTTATCAATTTTATGACTGAGCTCTTCCATGTTG
>CAVESB010000023.1:0-23989 GCA_963618265.1 bacterium | reverse complement strand
ACTGTATTCAGACACCGAGGGAATGCCCATCTCCGTCATGGAAGCCATGAGCGCGGGTCTCCCGGTCGTCGCGTCCGACCTCAGCGGCATCCGCCAGCTGCTCCCGGATGATGCTTACGGCACGCTGCTTGAGCCGGGCAATCCCGCTGCATTGGCGGATGCGTTGAACGCGCTCATTACCAATCCCGAAAAGCGGGCGGCGCAGTCCGCGAACGCCGGGAGGAGGATCGAGGAATCCTTCTCAATCGAATCTTCCTGCCGCCGCTACGAAGAGCTGTTCTTTGAATAAAAAAGTGCCTCCGCAATGGAGGCACTTGCCATATACAATTTCAGCTCTCGCGTTTGGTTTAGAACTTCTGCTTGAGGCGGGCGGACTTGCCGGAGCGATCGCGCAGGAAGAACAGACGGGCGCGGCGAACCTTGCTGTGGCGTTCGACAACGACCTTGTCAATGCGCGGGGAGCGGGTCAGGAAAGTACGCTCAACACCGATACCGTTAGACGCGACACGGCGCACAGTGAAAGTGGAATTCGTACCGTTGTTATGCGTAAACAGCACAATACCCTTGAATTCCTGAATACGTTCGCGGTTGCCTTCCTTAATCTTTACATGAACAGAAACCTGGTCGCCGGGAAGAAGATCAGGAACATTCGGATTTACCGGAGCTTCAATAGTTCGTAAAATATCAGTCATTTTATCACACCTTAACCTTATTACAGGGTTTTCACAGAATCATGCACCGAAGTGCGCGAGAGTGGATTACAGCACAATCTGCAAAAAGTGTTGTTATGCTCGATGAGATATGACAAGTTTATCTCCCGAATGATGCGTTTCTCGCTTCATTTCGATTACCCGTCCATTTTACCACAGATTCCTGTTTGTGGAAGAGGGAAAATAAAAATAGTGAGCAACAGGCGCGAAAGCCTGCTGAGCGGAAAATCGCTTCGGCTATCGCGTGCCTGACGCCTCACACCGAACTACTCACTGCTTTTAAGTACCTTCTCCCCGAAGCGGATCTGTTCAAGGACACGGAAGCGGGCAGTGCCGCCCCAGGCGCAGCGTTGGTCAACGGCGTTTTCAACCGAAAAGACGTCGTACACGTCGTCGGCAAAGAGTGGGCTGAGCTGCTGCCATTGATCGAGCGGAATCTCTTTCAGGTCGCATTTCAGCGTCTCACTGAGCTTCACGGCGCGCCCGACGACATGGTGCGCGTCACGGAAAGGCAGTCCCTTCTTCACAAGGTAATCGGCGATGTCGGTCGCAAGTGCCTGAGTGTTGATCAGCTCACGGCAGCGGGCCTTGTTGACCGTCAGCGTGTCCAGAACGCCCTTCATCACATTCATGACAAGCGCGGCGGTGTCAGCGGTAGCGAAGACGAGCTGTTTATCTTCCTGCAAATCCTTGTCGTAAGCAGAGGCGAGTCCCTTCAGCGAGCTGAGCAGGGAGAAGAGCCGTCCGCTCTGTATGCCCGCTTTGCCGCGGATCAGCTCCAGAGAGTCGGGGTTTTTCTTCTGCGGCATCAGGCTCGAGCCGGTTGAGAAAGCATCGGAAAGGGTGAGGTAGCCGAACTCCATCGTGGAATACAGGATCATCGCCTCAGCGCAGCGGCTGAGATGCATGGAAAGCATCGACGCCCAGTAAAGGAAGTCGCAGGCGAAGTCGCGGTCGGAGACGGCATCAAGGCTGTTCGGCGCAGGCATGGAGAAGCCGAGGGACTCCGCCAGGTCGAAGCGATCCACCGGGTAGGCGGTTCCGGCGAGAGCCCCACAGCCCAGCGGCATACAGTCGGCGTGAGCCGCACATTCCTGCAGACGCTGACGGTCGCGTTCAAGCGCCCAGAAATGGCTCATCCACCAATGGCTGAGCAGAATCGGCTGCGCCTGCTGAAAATGCGTATACCCGGAGACGAAGACCTCGATATCGCGGCGGGCGCGTTCAAGGAAAGAAGCCTGTAATGCCTTAAGCCCTTCTTCCAGCTCGGGGATCGTGTCCATCATCCACAGACGGAAATCGGTCACAACCTGGTCATTGCGGCTCCTGCCGGTATGCAGCTTCCCGCCGACGGGACCGATGATCTCGGTCAGGCGGCGTTCCACGGCGGTATGAATGTCCTCGTCGGTTTCCTGATAAACAAATGCGTTATCCGCGATCTCACGGCGAACCTTTTCAAGCCCTTCGCAAATCAGGGCATACTCACTGTCCGAAAGAATCCCGGCAGCGTGTGTCGCGCCCGCCCAGGCGACCGATCCGCGGATGTCCTGATCCGCCATTCGTTTGTCAACATCCAGCGAACGGTTGAGGTCCGCCATGGCTTTGTCCAGTTCGGCGCCGAGCCGTCCGCCGGACCAAAGGGTGTTTTTCTGCGTCATGTGCATCTCCGTTAAAAAGGTCGGGAGCATACGCTCCCGACCCGATGGTGGTTGAATCAATTTCTCAGTCGGTCAAACCGGTTTCTTTCTTCATCATGGCGATCACCTTGCCGGGGAGGCTGAAGCAGGTGATGAAGCCGTCGGCGTCCTTATGGTCATAGAGGGAGACATCGCCGAAGGAAGCAAATTTATCATTATAGAGATTATACTTCGGTTTGCGGCCGGCAGGCATGATGTTGCCCTTGTAGAGCTTCAGCTTGACGGAGCCGGTGACATGCTTGTTGGTCTCATTGAAGAAGACATTCATGGCCTCGACCAGCGGGCTGAACCACTCACCGTTGTAGACCAGTTCGGCATACTTCAGAGCCATGCTGTCCTTGTAATGCATGGTCTGGCGGTCGATGGTGACGAATTCCAGTTCGGAGTGAGCGTAGCACAGGATCGTGCCGCCCGGAGTCTCGTACAGACCGTGCGATTTCATGCCGACGAGGCGGTTCTCAACCAGGTCGGTGCGGCCGATGCCGTTGCGTCCGCCGATCTCATTCAGCTTCTTGACGATATTGGCAGGGGAAAGCTTCTCACCGTTGACAGCGACAGCCTCACCGGCTTCAAACTCGATCTCGACGTATTCCGGTTTGTCGGGAGCTTCTTCCGGGGAGCAGGTCAGAACCCAAATGGATTCATCCGGTTCCCAGTCGATGTTCTCAATCGGGCCGCCTTCATGGCTGATGTGCCAGATGTTGCGGTCGCGGGAGAAGAGTTTCGGGTTCTTGGCGGAAGCAGGATAGCCCAGTCCCTTCTTATCCAGGTAATCAATGAGGTCTTCGCGGGAGGTGAAGTCCCAGATACGCCACGGGGCGATGACCTTCAGGGACGGATCAAGGGAATGGATGCCGTTCTCAAGGCGAACCTGGTCGTTGCCTTTGCCGGTGCAGCCGTGACAGATAGCGTCGGCATGTTCAATGTGGGCGATATCGACAAGGCGCTTGGCGACGATCGGGCGGGCAATGGAAGTGCCGAGATAATACTTGCGCTCATAGACAGCGCCGGACTTGACCAGCGGCCAGATGTAATCCTTGCAGAGATCCTCAACGAGGTCGTCAACGTAGAGCTTGCTGGCGCCGGAAGCCTTCGCGCGTTCCTCAAGGCCGTCAAGTTCCTCTTCCTGACCGACATTCGCGCAGTAGCAGACAACTTCGCAATCGTAGTTGTCCTTCAGCCACGGGATGATGGCAGAGGTGTCAAGACCGCCGGAATAGGCTAACAGGACTTTTTTGATTTTATCAGACATAATAATTCCTCCAAGAATAATGAAAATAATCAGCTTTGAATGAATAGAAAAACTCCGCCTTCAGCGGAGTTTAATAAACAGGAACCTGAAACACACCGCTGAGCTTTCGCTACGGTTGCATACCTCGGGTGTTTCGTAAATTCATCTTCGCCATGACAAAGATTATATACCGAAACAGACATTTGTCAAAAATATATGACAAATTTCCTTATTCATCATTGCGCCCGGCGGCGTTCGCGAACAGCGTGCCGGCGCGGACACCGGTGGCGGCACTGCGGATGCGGGTCAGGGCGCGGTAAATCTTGCGGTAGTAATCCCGGCAGCCGGTTGCCTCTTCCAGCAGGGAGACGGCAATCGCCGCGTAGGCAAGGTTGTCGCGGGCCTCAATGCGGTCGAATTCGCCGAAGAACCAGCCGCAGGAGGTGAACATGCGCTGGCGTTCATACTGGGCGCGCATCAGGAGCAGGAGCTTCTTCCGTTCGTCGTCGGAGATGTTGCCGAGCAGACGGGTCAGCTGTTCGTCCGCGCTTTCCTCACCGGTGAGCACGTGAATATACTCACCGCGGAAGGCGAGGAAGTCCACGCCGTAAGGCTGCAACGCCTCACGCTGAACGTCATCAACATAGGCGGCAATGCGGTTGAAGACATGGCGCATCGGCGCTTTCCATTCGCCGTGCTCCGCACATCCGCAGACGCCGCTCCAGCGTTTCACGCCGTGATGGCAGGACCAGGAGGTGTTGTTCTTGATGGAGATCGTCTTCGTGACGGGGTTGTCCCGCAGATAGAGGGAGGGGAATGTCAGCGTCAGCGGAGCATTCTCAAGGGCGCCGGTGGTGAGCCATTCCAGGAATCTGTCACGGAAAGGCTGGTGATGACCGTACAGCTCACCGTCGGAGGCAATCATATGCAGATGAGATTTGCGCACAGTCTTCGGGTACTTCGGGCACAGCTCGTCAAGCATGAAGCGATCCGCGTTGACGGTCGCTTCCGGCAGGAAGGAAACCTTCATGCTGAGGTCGGAATCATAGAAGAACGCGATAATGGATTTGCCGCCGCCGAGTTCAATGCGGTAAGGCTGAGAGCAGTCGGCTTCGCCGCGTCTGCCCGCCTGCCAAGGCGCCATAATCGTGTACTCGATCCCGGCATCCGCCATGACACGCAGGGTTTCCATGTCAACCGCCGTCTCCGGCATCCACATGCCCTTCGGCGCGTGACCGAAGCGGTAAGTATAGTCGCCGATACCCCATTGAACCTGGGTGACTTTATCCTCATAGGAAGCGAGCGGCAGAATGGAGTGATTGTAAGACTGCGCCATGGCGTTCGAGAAACCGTATTTCCCGAAGACAGTGTTTTCCTGATCGATGATCATCTGATACGTATCGGGGTGATACTTCTCAAGCCAGCTGAAAAGCGTCGGCCCGACATTGAAACTGATGCGGCCGAAGTTGCCAAGCTCCGCGTTGGGTCGATAGCACTGGTCGTAAACCTTCTCGTTCCAGTTATCATACGGCTGCGCACCGGGCTCGAGCGGGATGACACCGGTTCGGGGATCGTCACGCGGCGGCTGATAAAAATGGGCATGAATACAGAAGGCTTTTCGCGGATTGGGGACTGTCGTTTCTTTCATAAATTCTCTCGATTCAGGAATTTGGTTTTATCATATGCGTCTATTTTAACACAATATCTGCATTTTACGCAAGGGAATCCATTTATAAAGCAGTTGTGCGCGTGAGATTCGGCGGTAAACCGATGCGCGGTACGGAAATGCACAAAAGCGCCGGCGAAGGGCCGGCACTTTTCAAAAACGTTTTTGAAAGATAATCGGGAATCAGTAGGTGAAAGACCGAATGCCATAATACCGGACGGGGACGCCGTGCAGATGGCAGCCGGAGCAGGAAGGGGCGGCGTAAGCGGTGAGGCAGACGGCCTTCAGCTCGACATTTTCAGCCGGCATGGTGAAGGTCTTGTAGTTGTAACCGAAGTCGGCGATACCGTCATCATTGATGTCCCAGCCGTAGAAAACCAGATAATCTTTGTAGGCAATGGGCTCAAAGAGAACGGTCACTTCGTCGCCGGCGGCATAGCTGTTCCCGTCGGTCGGGACTTCGGCAACACAGTCATTGGCGTTGTAAACAACGCTGTAAGAGGCGTCATCCTGCGCGAAAGCGACGGCGGAAACCATCAACGCAAAGATGAGCGTCAGCATAACAAGAGCTTTTTTCATTGAAGCACTCCTCAATAAGGTTCTGACCTTTTCGGGTCATTCCTTCTTCCGGAACAGGAAGAAGACAATAAAACGGGAACCGATCCTCGGGATCGATCGGCTTTATGCTTCGACCAGCGTTCCCACTTCCTCACCGCAGATCGCCTTCTTCAGCGCGCCCTCTTCCCAAAGATTAAGCACCATCAAAGGCAGTCTGTTTTCCATGCAGAGCGATATGGCCGTCGCATCCATCACTTGAAGCTGCTTGGCTAAAGCGTCCATATAAGTCAAGCGTTCAAATTTCTTCGCGTTCGGGTTTTTCTTCGGATCGCTGTCATAGATTCCGTCAACCTTCGTCGCCTTGATCAGCAGGTCGGCATTAATCTCAACAGCGCGAAGGGCTGCAGCCGTATCCGTAGTGAAATACGGGTTGCCCGTTCCCCCGGCGAAGATCACGACACGGGACTTTTCAATGTGGCGGATGGCGCGTCTGCGGATGTAAGGTTCCGCGACGGAGCGCATCTCAATCGCGGTCTGAACCCGGGTCGTCACGCCGACGTGCTCAAGGGCATCCATCAGCGCGAGGGAGTTCATGACCGTCGCCAACATTCCCATATAATCCGCTGTTGCACGATCCATGCCTAACTCCAAACCGATTTTACCGCGCCAGATATTTCCGCCCCCGATTACGATGGAAACCTCAACGCCGAGATCCACAACGGACTTCACGGTCGCGGCGATCTGCTTCGCCGCGGCGGGGTCAATCCCGATCACGCCCTGCGGAGCGAGAGCTTCACCGCTGAATTTGATCAGTACACGTTTATATTTCACTTCTGTCACCTGATGCCCCTCTTTCAATTTTACGACAAATGTCATTGGCTTTGAAAACAGGAACCGGCCGAACCGGCTCTTTAGAAAAAAAAAGAGTCAACTTCGGTTGACTCCTTTTATCATCACTTGATTACTCTTCGGAAGCCTGTGTGGTTTCACCGAGAGCATAGCGGGCGAAACGGCGAATAACAACATTTTCGCCGAGGGCAGCGATGTTCTGGTTCATCAGATCCTGAATGGTGATGGATTCGTCTTTGACGAACGGCTGGTTCATCAGGACGGTTTCGGTCTTGTACTTCTTCAGGGCGCCTTCAACGATCTTCGGGATGATGGCTTCCTTCTTGCCTTCTTCCATGGCCTTGTTCATCGCGACTTTGGTTTCGCGGTCAATCGCTTCGGCAGGGATGTCCTCTTCCTTGATGTAGAGCGGGTCGGAAGCGGCGATCTGCAGCGCGAGGTCATGAGCGAGGGTGCGGAACTTCTCACCCTTGGCGACGAAGTCGGTTTCGCAGTTCAGCTCGAGCATGACGCCCAGGCGGCCGCCCATGTGGGAGTAGAGTTCAACGATGCCTTCGGAAGCTTCACGGGTGGCGCGCTTCAGCGCAGTGGCGAGACCCTTTTCGCGCAGGAAATCAAGCGCGGCATCCATATCGCCGTTGGCGTTCTGGAGGGCTTTTCGGCATTCGAGAATGCCCGCACCGGTCTGGTTGCGAAGCTCAACGATCATTTCTTTGGTGATGGTAACGTCAGCCATTAATTAGTTCCTTATCTGTTGTGATTATTCAGCGGCGCGGCCGTTGATCTTTTCGAGGGTGGAGGTGCCGAGGATGTCTTCATCCTTGGTGTTGTTGTCATCGGCGCTGAGCTGACCGGCGGCGGCAGCGGTGTCGGCGGTGAGTTCAACGGAAGCGGTTTCGCCGCCTTCGCGCATCATCTTGCCTTCAATAGCGGCATCGGCGATCTTGCCGACGACGAGTTTGATGGCGCGGATGGCATCGTCGTTGGACGGGATGACGTAGTCAACATTGCGGGGGTCGCAGTTGGTGTCAACCATACCGATGACCGGGATGCCCTTCAGGTTCGCTTCATGGATGGCGGTAGCTTCACGGGCAACGTCGATCACGAAGACCAGACCCGGGAGTTCGCTCATGTTGCGCACACCGGAGAGGCGGAGCTGCAGACGTTCGATATCACGCTCGATCATCAGGCCTTCCTTCTTGGTCAGCTTCTTGATGTCGCCGGTCTCAACTAATTTTTCCAGGCGTTCGAGTTCATGGATACGGGCATTGATGGTGGTGAAGTTGGTCAGCATACCGCCCAGCCAGCGTTCGGTGACATACGGCATACCGGCGCGGATGGCTTCTTCCTTGACGGTTTCCTGCGCCTGACGCTTGATACCGATGAAGAGAATGTCCTTACCGGAGGCGACAGTGTCGCGGACGAGCGCGTAAGCGGTGTTCAGCGCCTTCGCGGTCTGCTGCAGGTCGATGATATGGATGCCGTTGCGTTCCGTGAAGATGTACGGGCGCATTCCCGGGTTCCATTTGTTGGTGCGATGTCCGAAGTGGACGCCGCTCTCGAGTAACGCTTTCATGGAAATAACGTTAGTCATGTAGATAAAACTCCTTTGCGTTTTGTTTCCTCCGCCCCCTTCACATCTTGGCAGAACTGCCGACCGGCAGCACGCCTGCTTCAATCCGGGAGCGTGCGGTTTCTTAATCCGATGTATTATAACATATCCCGCCCGCTCTTTCACGGGTTTCGCGAAATTGATGATAAAAGAGAGGTCAGCGCGGTCCCATCTCGATCCGCGCAACGTTGTCTTCCGGCTTGAGGTGCAGCGCGGAGTGTTTCGGCATGACCATCATGATCAGCCCGACGGCGATCACGAACTCACCGATCTCAACCCCCATGGACTGCAGGTGCCCGAAGTACACCAACCCGCTCAGCGGGTGTGACCCGATGCCGAAGACATCCGCCATGCCGGAGAACACGGCGATCAACCAGCCGGTCGCCACCAGACGGATGCCGAAATCAGCCGTCAGCGTCGTGTAACCGCGCGGCCAGAAGCTCATCAGGCAGATAATCCCGCCGACGCAGATCACGCCGAGACCGGCAAGGAAGCAGGTCGTCTGCGCAAAACCAATCACGGGACTGCGATCCATGCCGAAGAACTCCGGCTTCGCACCCAGCGCAACAGCAAAGAAGCCTGCCAATGTGAGCAGCAGACCGAACTTTATCCGCCTGCGCGGATACAGCACGGGGGCTTTTTCTTCTTCCGCCGGGGTTTCCGTTTCCGGCGTTGCTTCCGGCGTCCCGTTATCTTTCGTTTCGTTTACCATCTCTTCGCTCATTTCAAAGTCCTTTCCAGGATCCGCTGCCAGTTGGCATGGAACACATTCTCAATGTCTGCCTCACTGAAACCGCGATCCGCGAGCACGTCCGCCAGCTTCGGCAGGTCGCTCATGTCATTCATTTCCAACGGGATATCGGGATAACCGAATCCGCCGTCCGCATCGGAACCGATCGCGGCGTGGCGGGAGTCGCCCGCAATTTGACAGATCCGGTCAATGTGATTGGCGAGATCATTCAGCGTGACCGCTTCACGCGGCAGTTTCCGCTTTTTCCAATCCACATTGAGGAAGGTATTGTAAGGGATCACGCCCATCACGCCGTCCCGTGCGATCAGTTCGCGGATCGTCTCGTCCTTCAGCAGGCGTTCATACGGCATCCCCTCCATCAGCGCATCGCAATTCGCATGCGTGGCGCAGACGACACCGTCATAAGCGTTCAGCGCATCAAGGGCGCTGTGGTTTTTCATATGCGAAATATCCAGGACATAGCCCAGCGCGGACATACGGCGGAGCAGTTCGCGTCCGTCGTCCGTGAGCGCGTCTTTCATCTCAACGGCTTTCGTCCGCGTACCGGCGCACCAACGCCCGCCGCCCCAGACAGGACCGATCAGGCGCACGCCCCGTTCACGGTAAAGCTCCAGGTCTTCCCATGAACGCAGTCCTTCACAGCCTTCCAGCAGCGTGACCAGCCCAATCGGGTGTTCGCCGTCTGCGGCGTTCTTCATCACTTCGTCATAATCAGCGCGGGTGAATATACGGCGGTATTGATCCGCGTGTTCCTGCACCAGCCGGTCGTAAAAATCGAGCTGCGCCAGAACCGCGTGATGGAAGTCGTCACGGGTTTTCCACATCGTCTCACCGTACGTATGCTGCGTGTCGCCGGGGATATCGGGGGAGATGAAAACCGTGCCGAAAATCAGCGCCGCACCGGCTTCCTGAAGCTCCGGCCAGCCGACCATGCTTTGGAAATCCTCCGTGCCGCGGTTGAACTTTCGGTTGTCCGCAACGGAACGGCTGTAATCAAAGCCGCCGAAAAGTGATTCATACGCGAGGTCTTCATGACTGTCGATAAGAAGATGCGTTGCCATACTCTGATTTTCTCTCTTTCTTACTTTTTCTTAAGGAGATCCGCCACGCTGAGGACGAAAAGGTCCAGCGCCGCCGTTGGCTCCGAGGAACTTGTTTTGAATTGATAATCGAACTCAAGCAGCTGCTGATAGATCCGTTTCAGCTTTTCCGAGGTGAATGCGCCTGCCTGCCGGCAGAGCTTATCCGCAACGAACTGCACCTGACCGAGTTCCTCCCGCACGGTCTGCGAACTGCCGCGGGCGTCAAGTATGGCGCGGGTTTGGACAAGCAGACGGAACTGACGGACGATCATGGCAAAGATCAAAGGGATCTCCTCTGTCTCCATCAGCTGATGCAGGCGGGTAAGCGCGGTTTTGGCGTTGCCGACTGCCAGCGCGTCAACCATATCGAAGACGGAGACCGAAGTCACACTCTGTACAAGCTCATCCACATCGCCCGCGTCCACTTCACGGCTGAAATCGACATAAAGCAGGAGCTTTTCAATCTCATGCGTCGCCAGTTGGGTGTCATTACCGATCGCCGCGGCCAGTGCGGAAGCTCCCGAGGCATCGAATTTCCCGCCCATCTTCTGTGCCTTCTTCATGATCCAGGCGGGCATCTGTGACTGCGCCGGGAGCTGATACGTCTCAATCAGCGCACGTTCGGGGTTCTTCTCGACCCATTTCCGCAGGAAGGAAGACTTCGTCAGCTTTTCCCAATCCCGACGCTCAAAGCCATCCTTAATGACGAGATAAAGCCGGGTGGTCTCCGGAATCTCCTGCAACAGCTGCAGGAACTTCGCGTTGCCGTCCCGTCCGCCCGCCATGGACAGCGGTTCATGCAGGATCACAACGCGGTAATCCACCATGAAAGGCGCGGCGAGGACAGCGGTGTTGAAGTCATTGACGGAAAGCCCCTTGCCGTAGAAAACAGCCAAATTGAAATCCGCCAAACCGGTATCGCGCTGCTCCCTGACGACGGCGGCAACAGCCCCGTCGATCGCGTCAACATCATTCCCGTGAATGATGCGGATATTAGGCATTCGTTTCCGTCTCCGCGGCGGGATTCATCACGGTTTGGATATAAAACGCGGTGAAATTCCGCAGGAAATGGCAGGTGATGCCGGCGATGCTCATTCCGCGGACATCGGCGTCGGTCGTGACGTATTTCTGCGCCTTCGGACCGAGCGATCTGCCGGTGAACGCGCCGATCATGCCGCCGGTCAGCAGGGAGCTGAAGGTATCGCCGAGGTTGTTCTCTTCGTCATCACGAAATTCCGACACCGCCATGGATGCGGCGGCGCTGATGAACGCGGTGACGGCGATATTCGTGCCGCAGTTCGGATGAACAGCGAGCCGGGTTTCCCCGTTCGCCAGACGCGCCAATCCGGCTTCGGCGGCCTTGCGAATGTCTTCGAGGTCTGCCACGCCCGCAATCCAGAAGCCTGTCGGCAACGATACGCCGGAGAAGCGGCGCCCGGGCTGCATTGTCGAGAGCAGGTGAATGGTCGCGTGTTCGATCGCATGATTTTTACGTGTGCATGTAACCAACGCGATGGGGTTGGCGATGGTTTTGACGGTCGCGGTAAGTTCCATATTCGGTTCCTCTGTATTCGTTTCGGGCAGACGCCGTGCGCCGCCCGGTTTTATTCTTCTTTCTCAGCGGGCAGCAACACCGCTTTCAGCGCCTCCCGCAGGGAACGCGCCTCGACAACGTTCATGCCCTTCGGAAAGCTGTCCCGAATCTTCTGATTGACCCGGGGAATGACGGCAAAGGTAAAACCCAGCTTCGCCGCCTCGTTCAGCCGTGCATTGATCTTGTTTGCCCCGCGCAGTTCACCCGAAAGGCCAATCTCTCCGATCAGCACCGCGTCGGCGCGAACCGGCTGACTGCGGACGGAGGAGACAATTGCGGCGGCAATCGCAAGATCCGCAGCGGGCTCGGCAATGCGCATCCCGCCGACAACATTCACAAAGACGTCCTGTTCCCCCAAACGCACACCGACGCGGCGCGTCAGCACGGCGGTAATGAGGAAAAGGCGATTAATGTCCACGCCGATCGGCGTGCGGCGCGGATTTCCCAAGCCGACGGGATTGGTCAAGCCCTGAATCTCCACCAGCATCGGGCGCGTGCCCTCCATTGTGACAAGAATGGCGGAGCCGGGCGCGTTGACCATGCGTTCGGCAAGGAAAACCTCGGAGGGGTTCTTCACCTCAACCAGACCTTCCTCCAGCATCTCAAATACGCCGACTTCGGAGGTCGCTCCGTAACGGTTTTTGACCGAACGCAGCAGACGCAGTGACATGAACCGGTCGCCTTCAAGATAGAGCACGGTGTCAACGATATGCTCCAGAATACGCGGACCGGCGATCATGCCTTCTTTGGTGACATGCCCGATCATGAAGACGGTGATGTTGTTCATCTTGGCGAGTTCGCGCAGTCTGCCCGCACATTCCCGCACCTGAGAGACGGATCCCGCCGTGGACTCGATCTCTTCCAGCTGCATGGTCTGAATCGAGTCGATGATGAGGAAATCCGGCTGAATTTCACGCACCGCGCTGAGAATACGGTTGAGGCTCGTCTCCGTCAGCAGGAGCAGGTTGTCGGGAATTTCATCCGCCCCGCCGTTTTCCGTAAGACGCGCCGCGCGCATTTTGATCTGCCGTTCGGATTCCTCACCCGAGACATACAGCAGCTTATGCTCCCGTGCGATATTCATCGCCGCCTGAAGCAGCAGGGTCGATTTGCCGATGCCGGGGTCGCCGCCGATCAGAATGACCGAGCCGGGGACAACGCCGCCGCCCAGAACCTGCGAAAGTTCGGAGATGCCCGTCTCAACACGGGGTTCCGCCTTTTCGTCAATGTCCTTGAGCCGCTGCGGGGCGCTGCCCTCAAGCCTGCCGCGCAGGGCGCGGACACGCCCGCGGGCAGCGGCGGACGGCAGTTCTTCCATAAGTTCCTCGACCATCGTCCCGTAAGCGCCGCAGCCGGGGCAGCGTCCCAGAAAACGCGGACTTGTCCGCCCGCATGACTGACATACGTATTGAGTCGTCGCTTTTGCCATAAACCTATTATAAAGCACCTTGGACATGCAAAGCAAAAACTCCCGAAGCGAATGTTCGGGAGTGATGAATATCCGGGTTCGGGATTATTCCAATCCGCGGAGCCAGTCAACCGTCAGGCGGACACCGAAGCCGGTGGCGCCGGGCGTCAGGTAGGGACTGCCTTTGTCACTGTCGGCAGTGCCGGCAATGTCGAAGTGCGCCCAGGGCATCCCTTCATCAATAAAGGACTTCAGGAAGAGACCCGCCGCGCACAGCCCGCCTTCGCGGCCGCCGCTGTTGGCAAGGTCGGCTTCATGGCTTTTCAGGTTCTCAAGGTAATCCGCATCGTCGGGCAAACGCCAGATCAGCTCGTGCGTCTGTTCGGCGGAGGTATTCAATGCCTCAAAGAGCGCGTCATCCGTACACATCACGCCGGCGCGAACCCGTCCGAAAGCGACAACGCAGGCACCCGTCAGCGTGCAGTAATTGAGGACGCAGCGCGGGCTGTAATTGCGCTGGACATAGGTCAGCCCGTCCGCCAGAACCAGACGTCCTTCGGCATCGGTGTTCGTGATCTCGATCGTCTTGCCGGAAAGGGAGGTCACAATGTCATCGACACGGTAGGATTTATCGGAGACCATGTTTTCCGCGGCGCAGATCACGCCGACGAGCGGAGTCTTCAGCTTGAGTTCTGCGGCGGCGCGCAGAATGCCGAGGACAGCCATGGCACCGCATTTATCGTATTTCATCCCTTTCATGGAAGCGGGCGGTTTCAGGGAATAACCGCCGGCGTCGAAGGTGAGGCTCTTGCCGACAAGGGCGACGGGCTTGCCTTCGCCGTTCCCGGCGTACTCCAGGATGATCATGCGGGACGGGGTCTTGGAACCCTGCCCGACAGCCACAATCGCTCCCGCGCCCATCTCGCTCAGCTGTCTGTCATCAAGAATCGTGCATTTCAGACCGTATTTCTGCGCGAACGCCGTACAGCGGTCGGAGAGCGTCCACGGATTGATGACGCAGGCGGGTTCGTGCGCCCAGTCGCGGGTCATGTTGGCGGCTCCGCAGATAATTTGCACCTCATTGAAGGCGTTTTCGTCCGCTTTGACTTCCAGTGCGCCGGCGTGCTTATCCGCGGCTTTCCTGTAGCGGCTGAATTCATACGCGCCGAGGAAGAGACCGACGAGGGTCTCCCTTTCTTCCGTACCGCTGAGATCCAGCGCGGCGGAGGCGGGGCATTTGCTCTTCAGCCAAGAGGCGATCCTGCCGCCCGTCTTGCGCCAGCGGTCTTTCGCCTTTGCCCCGCCGGTGTAGATCGTCACATTGGTTTTGCCGCCGTCGGTGTTGACGACCATGTCGCCCGCGTCCCTGAGCAGGGCAGAGGGTTCGTCAGCAATGTGAAACACGACCTCGCCCTTCGGTGCGGCTGAATATTTGATTTCAAACGCTGTTTTGATGTCAAAAATATCTTCCATTCATTGTTCCTTTTTATTTAGCATCCCTGTTCGGGAAAGCCGTATTCCATTGCAAGCATCCGGGTTTTCAAGACCTCATCCACCGCAAGCGGTGGATGAGGTCTTTCCCGCGCGAATTTTTACTTCAAACGCCGGCATAGGAAGCGAAAGCCGCGTGAGCGGCTTTCGGGACAGTTCGTTATTCGGTAACGGTCAGATCCTTCGCGGCTTTGACTTCATCCATACGGCCGAAAGGTGTGGTCAGCGGAGCATCGTGCAAAAGCGGCGGATCGCTTTCGGCTTCTTTGGCAATGGCGAGCATCGCCTCAATGAATTTATCCAGCGTCTGTTTGCTTTCCGTTTCGGTCGGCTCGATCATCAGTGCTTCATGTACAATGAGCGGGAAGTAATTGGTCGGCGGATGAACGCCGTAGTCCATCAGGCGTTTGGCGATATCCAAAGCGCGAACCTCGGGCGCGTTGGCAAGTTTGCCCTCCAGCACGAATTCATGCATACAGGGACGGTCAAACGGCAGCGGATAAACCTTCTTCAGAGCTTCCATCAGGTAGTTGGCGTTGAGGACGGCGTACTCGCTCGCCCGGCGCAGACCTTCTTCCCCTTCCATGAGAATGTAGACATAAGCCTTGAGCATGACGCCGAAGTGACCCCAGAAGGAGCGAACCGGACCCATGGAGTGCTCAGGCATCTTCAAGCCGTAGAGCGGGGGCATCTCATCGTTAGCTTCTTCCTCAATACAGGCAACCGGACCGGGGATATAGTCGGCAAGGAAGCCTTTGGCGCAGATCGGGCCGGAACCCGGACCGCCGCCGCCGTGCGGGGTGGCGAAGGTCTTATGCAGGTTGAAGTGCATGACGTCGAAGCCGAGGTCGCCGGGGCGGGCAATGCCAAGCAGGGCGTTCATGTTCGCGCCGTCGCCGTAAACCAGACCGCCGGCTTTGTGTACCATCTCATTGACCTGCTCGATGTGCTCATCGAAAAGGCCGAGGGTGTTCGGATTGGTGATCATAATGCCGGCAAGCTCGTCATTGCAGAGCGGTGCCAGCTTCTCAAGGTCGATATTGCCGCGTGCGTCCGTCGGCACCGGCTTGACCTTGAAGCCGCTCATGGCGGAGGTCGCCGGGTTCGTGCCGTGGGCACTGTCAGGGATCAGCATGATCTTGCGGCGCTCGTGCCCCATGGCCTTATGCCAAGCGGCAATGGTCTTCACGCCGGAGAACTCACCGTGGGCGCCTGCCGCAGGCGTCAGGGTGCAGACCTCCATGCCGCTGATGCGCTGGAGCATACCCTGCAGTTCGTACATGAGCAGCAGAGATCCCTGAACTGTCTCAATCGGCTGGAGCGGATGCACGTTGACGAAACCGTCCAGACGGGCAAGCTTCTCGTTGATCTTCGGGTTGTACTTCATGGTACAGGAGCCGAGGGGATAGAAGCCGTTATCCAGAGAGTAATTCAGCTCGGAAAGGTTCGTATAATGGCGGACGACATCCGCTTCGGAAAGCTCCGGCAGCGGCAGATCGCCGCGAACCAGCCCGGCGGGCAACTCGGCGGCAGGAACGTCACATTCGGGATAGCGCATACAGCGGCGTCCCGGGGAGGAAAGCTCGAAGATTGTGGGCTGAGTATTAGTGTTCGTGTTCATGTTCGCAGCCTCCCTTCAGGACCAGGCAGAGGTCATCAATGTCGTCCTTGCTGTTCATCTCGGTAACGGCAATCAGCAGACAGTTCTCAAACTGCGGATAAGTGCCGGTCAGGTCATAACCGCCGAGAATGCTGTGATTGAGCAGGTGTTCCTGCAGCTCATCCACGGGTTGCTCACACTTGACCGTAAATTCATGGAAGAAGGGAGCGGTGTTGAGAACTTTGAAGCCGGGGAGGGCGTTGATTTTCTCTGCGGCGTAATGCGCCTTGTTCCAACACAGGGACGCAACTTCGCGCAGTCCTTCCTTGCCCAGCAGGCTCAGATAAACCGCGGCGGTGAGCGCGTTCAGCCCCTGGTTGGAGCAGATGTTGGAAGTCGCCTTTTCGCGGCGGATGTGCTGTTCGCGGGCGGTCAGGGTGAGGACATAGCCCTTCTGTCCGCGGCTGTCCAGCGTCTCACCGACAATGCGCCCGGAGACTTTGCGAATGAGTTCCTTGCGGGTGGCGAAGATGCCGAGGTACGGGCCGCCGAAATTGAGCGGAATCCCCAGCGGCTGTCCTTCGCCGACGACGACATCCGCGCCCATCTCGCCGGGGGTCTTCAGCAAACCCAGCGCGATCGGGTTAACGGAGACACAGAGCAACGCGCCTTTGGCATGAACGGCTTCGGCAAGCTCCGTGAAGTCGTAGATCTGCCCGAAGAAATCCGGGTATTGAACAACGACCAGCGCGGTGTTGTCATTGATGCCGCCGGCAAGGTTCGCGGGCGTGATATCCGCAAGGGAGTTGAACTGCGGGCGGATGACCTTAACGCCGTCGAAGTCGCTGAGATAGGTGTGCATGACGCTCAGATAATGCGGATGTAAGCCCGGGGAGACAAGGATCTCCTTGCGCTTGCCGCGATAGTGATGATAGGCCATGATGCCGGCTTCCGCGCAGGCGGTCGCGCCGTCATAATGGGAGGCGTTGGCACATTCCATGCCGGTCAGGCGGGCAATCAGGGACTGATACTCAAAGATGCCCTGCAGGGTGCCCTGAGAGATTTCCGGCTGGTAGGGGGTGTAGGCGGTGTAGAATTCGCCGCGGCTCGTGAGCATATCCACGGCGGCGGGAATGTAATGATAATACGCGCCCGCGCCCAGGAAACAGCTCGCGTTGGAGAGAGAAAGGTTCGCCTCTGCCATCTCACGCAGCTGCGCCGAGGCTTCCATCTCGGTCATGCCTTTCAGCAGACCGAGCTTCGGGAAGCGGCGCTTTTCGGGAATCGCCGCGAAAAGATCCTCGATCTTCTCAACGCCGACAGCCGCCAGCATTTCCTTTCGTTCGGATTCGGTATGAGGGATGTACATTAATGCTCCCGTTCCTCGCAGTATTTCGCGTAAGCCGCGGCGTCCATCAGGCCGTCGGGAAGAGGTCCTTCAAGGTTGACCTTGAGGAACCAGGCCTCGCCGAAGGCGTCGCTGTTGATCAATTCGGGGCTGTCCTCGATGGCGGAATTGATTTCCGCCACGGTGCCGGAAACCGGAGCGTAAATGTCGGCGGCGGCCTTGACGGACTCAACGGTGCCGATCAAGTCCTCGGGTTCGATGGCATCGCCTTCTTCAACGCTGACTTCGGCAAAAACGATGTCGGAGAGCTGGCTCTGGGCATAGTCGCTGATGCCGATGGTGGCAACGCTGCCTTCTACGCGAACCCATTCGTCATTTTTGGAATAAAGCAGATCAGATTCAATTTTCATTGTGATATTCTCCTGTGGATTAAATACGCGGGGAAACCGCCTCAATTCGATAAAATAATTATAGTTGATATTCGAAATTCGTGTGTTCATTCCTCTCGGGACTTCTGGAAAGCGATGCGCTCCGTCCCGTCGTCGGTGGTGATCAGCCCGCATTTTGTGAAGCCGCGGGAGGCAAGCAGATGCAGCATCGGCGCATTGTCGCGGTGGGTGTCAACGCGGAGATCGGCGATCTGCTCTTCGCAGAAGGCAAGCATGGCATCAAAAACGCCCTTCGTCCGCCCGTCGGAAGCGATCCGATGAATGGCGCCGTAAGGCTTGTCATTCAGCCAGCGTCCTTCGCGAATCTGCGCATAAGTCGGGTCGGGACCGATTATGAAGGCGAAAACAGCGGCAATGACGCCGTTTTCCGTAATGACATAACCGACGCCGTCGCTGATATCCCGGCGAATACGCTCAATGGACGGATGCGTCGGGCTCCACTGCGTCGCGTTGCCGTTCCTGCGCATGAATTCACGGGCGTAATCATAAATAGCGGTGATTTGCTCAAAATCATCGAATGTACTGTGTCGAATTTCCATGGCATACCTCTGTAAGGGCAATTATACACGGGAAAACAATTCCGGGAAAACGAAAACCGCGGGGATATGCCCCGCGGTTTGTAAATGGTCTGATTCCGTAAAAATCAGTCGTTCATCGCTTCTTCGCAGTTCTCAACCGCGGCGGCAATGGCATCGGCGGCGCTCATCTGACCGGTAGCGGCCTGCTGAACGAGAGCCTTGATCTCATTGCGGACGGTGTTGGCGCCCACGAAGGAAGGCAGAACGTAAGCATAGTCGATCTGCTGACCCAGCGCGGTCAGGGCGATGTTGCCGGCGACGAATTCCTTGTAGGAATCCAGTTCCTGAGCGTCCTTGTAGGGCGTGAAGGCGACAAGGGACTCAGCCCAGCGGGCAGCGTTCTCGGCATTGGTGAAGTATTCAATGAAAGCAGTCGCACCGGCGGCCTTGGCGGGATCCGTGGTGAGCAGCAGCGCGGAGCGGTTCCAGGCGGGAACCCACTTGACGCCGCCCTCGGTCAGGGGCATGGGACCTGCGGCGAGTTCGTCATCACCCAGGTTCAGGTACGGGAGACCGGCGGAAGAGCCGGCATAGGAAGCCAGCTGCTTCTGGGACATATCTTCGGAGAAGTAGTTGCCGGTGGTCGGGGCGAGGCTGAAGTAGCCGGCCTGAACGCCCTCGGCGAACCATTCAACGATTTCCGTAAACTCGGGGGTGTTGAAGAGAACGGTTTTGTTTTCAAGGTCAACATACTGACCGCCGGACTGCATCAGCAGGGTCTGGAAACCGTCCGTCAGGGAGTCGAAAGCGAAACCGGGGATGCCCTTCTTTTCATAGATCACCTTGGCGGCTTCGGTCAGCTCCTCCCACGTGGTGGGCATTTCAAGACCGCAGTCGTCGAAGATGGTCTTGTTGTAGAAGAAGATCGGACCGGTGGACTGGACGGCGATGGCATGCAGTCCGCCGTCAACGAAGCCGGTGCCTTCCTCATAAATGCCTTCGGAGACACGGGAGGCGTAGTCGGTGGTCATGTAGTCGGCGAAGTTGCCGGACAGACCCGCGTCAACATAGTCGGTCACCGTGGAAGCGTAGTTGAAGATGATATCCGGACCGGTGCCGTTGGAGACCGCTTCGTAAACCTTGGCTTCGAAGCCCTCATAGGGCTGGGATTCGGCTACCACTTCAATATCGTCATGCGCGGCGTTGAACTCGGCGATGATCTCTTCAAGGGTATCTTTCTGACCTTCGGTGAAGGTGTGCCACCAGGTGACGGTGGTTTTATCGGCAGCCGAGACCGCTCCGGCAAGGGAGCAGACCAGAATCGCGGCCAAAACAAGAACAAGCAAGCTTTTTTTCATTTTATTTCTCCTGATTACCGCACGGGAACCGTTCCCGCGCTTGTACTTTAATCATATCGCACTTTACGCGAAAATGGGGAAATATCGCGAATTCGGACAGAAAGATTTCAGCTGCCAAGTGTAATAATCGATGTCCTTCCACGCACAGCGGGTGCCGAAGCCCAAATGCCGTTTTGTCAGTGCTCAATCGCCTTTCGTCACGCTCAATAAGCCTTCTTCATATCCATCCTTTTCTTGGGAGATCTTTTCAAAACGAAAGCCCCAATAAGACACCGGCTCTGAGCTCAGTACAATACGAAGGTAAGCACCTTCGATTCTATCAACCATATCGACAAAATCCTGCAAAGTGAGATCGCTTACTGATTTTACTTTTGAAACAACCCAAAGTGTGGCAACGGTTGAGTAAGCCATGCGAAAAGCAGCATACAGTGCTTCTTCATCGTCGGACAGGTATTTGTAATAAAGATCAATTTCGGTTACCTGTTTCCCACTGTACTCCATTATAATACCTAATGAACTACTGTTGAAGATGTAAGCTCCGTCTACATAGGAGCATTCCGGACCTTCAAAAAAAGTGTTTACACGGTCAAATGCTTCATAAAACTCTTCCGGTGAGAATCCCATCGGGGACTGCGCGGCGCAGACCGTCACGGTCAGCAGCAGCAATACAACAGCAAAAAACGCGCTCTTCAATTTCATCATAACCTCCGTTTTTCCAATGCAATACGAACCGACGGTCTCAGCGCTTTTTTGTAACCCAAAGCGTACCCAATTCGCGGCCGGCTTCATAATCTTTGACGCTGTATTCAAAATGATAACCGCAGTATTCCTGCGGCGCTGCGTTCAAAACCATATCAGAGATCAGGTAGGAAAGCCCGCCCATATCAATGTCTTTTAGCTGCCGACCGGATATCAAGGCCATCGTGACAAATGTTTCACCGATCAGACTGCCGATTTCCTCCCACGTTTTCTGATCGTCCTTCGCCACATTGAAAACCAGATGAATCCCGTTTACTTCGTTCGCACTGTAAGCCAGGTTGAAAAAGATATCGTCAGTGATGCCGATAAAATCTCCGCTTTCTTCATCTCCTTTTACATAGAAGCATTCCGGTCCTTCCAAAGCATCATTGAGCGGGACAAAAGCGTCATAGAACTCAAACGGTGAGAACCCCATCGGGGACTGCGCGGCGCAGACCGTCACGGTCAGCAGCAGCAATACAACAGCAAAAAACGCGCTCTTCAATTTCATAAATAAGCACCCCTTCCGATCAGAAAATTCAGTGTTGCTGTTAATATAACGGACAAGCGTTCTTTTTATCCGCCGGATCGGGGTGACGTTCCTCACGTTTTCCGCAGCCGCACAAAAAAAATCCGCGGCGGGGAAGGTTATTCCCACTGCCGCGGAGCAGATCGTCAGCGAATCAGTCTTCGCGTTCAACGCCCATGAAATAGAGAGCCAGGACGCCCGGCCCGGTATGCGAACCGATCACATGACCGACGTAGCTCACCACAAAATTTGTGATCCCCCATTCGGCGGTGATCAGGGACTTCAGATATTCCACGTCTTCAATGCAGTCACCGTGGCTGATGAAGACCTTCTGCGGCTTCGGGTCAACGATGTATTCCTGCATTTTCTCAAACATACGGCGGATGGAACGCTTGCGGCCGACGACCTTCTCACGGGGGATAAGATGACCGGCTTTGTCCATGTTCATGTAGGGCTTGATTTGCAGAACAGAGCCGAACCAAGCCGCGGAGACGGATACACGCCCGCCGCGCTGCAGGAAGTGCAGGTCATCCACAGTGAAGAGATGATGAACGTGGAATTTATTGTCTTCGAGCCACTTTGCGTTTTCCTCAATGGACATGCCGCGGCCGCGGTTCTCAATAGCTTTATCCACCAGCAGACCGTAGCCGCAGGAGGCGGAACGGGTATCAACGACAATGATTTTCCGCTCCGGGAATTCCCTGCCCAGCATCTCGGCGGCCGTCATGCCGCTTTCAACCGTGCCGCTCAAGCCGCTTGAGAAGCCGACATAAAGAATGTCATGACCCGCTTCAAGGACGGGGCGCATATGGTCAAGGAAGGTGCCGACGGAGACCTGGGAGGTCGTCGAGCGGCTGCCTTTCCGCAGACGGTCGTAAAACTCCTGAATGGTCAATTTCGGGTCCGTCTCGCCGTCAATCGTGAAGCTGAGGCAAGGCATATCGAAGTTTTCATAAGTGGAGGTCAGTTCCTCCGGAAGATCACAGGCGGAGTCCGCAAAAATGTAGTAAGTGTTTGTTTCTGCCATAGTTTTGTTTCCTGTTTCCGATCCCTGAATTCCTGATTGGGATCGGCTAATCGTCAATCAGCAAATTACCCATTTTTATTTTACCCGATTTCCGTGATTCGTTCAATTGATTGTTATTAAGGAAGACTAACTATGCGTATGACGCGGCTCTCTGAAAATCCATGGCGTCCGTCTGCCATTTCGGGATTATAATGAATAAATCTTGACAAAACATCCTTTTTACAGGAGCAACCAACATGAGCAAAGAGTATTTTGATATTACATTAGCCTGCATTAAGCGTTCCCTGCCGTTGTTTGAGGTCGCGCCGGGACTGCGCATCGCCGTTCTGAACACACTGGGTGACACCGAACTGGTTGAAGCCTGCGCCGTGGAGCTTGCCAAGCGTCTCGAAGGAATGGATTATGACGTCATCGTGACCGCCGAAGCGAAGAGCATTCCGATCACCCATTCCCTCTCCGTCCACACCGGCAAGCCGTATGTCGTCTGCCGCAAGAACTACAAGTCCTATATGGGCAACGCCATCCGCTCCACATCCAACTCCATCACCACGCAGTCCGAACAGAGTCTCATTCTGGACGAGAAGGACATTGATCTGGTCCGCGGGAAGAAGGTCGTGATTGCCGACGATGTCATCTCCACCGGCTCAACCCTGCACGCCATGGAATCCCTGCTGAACCGTGCCGGTGCTCAGCCCGATTACATCGCGCTCGCCATCTGCGCCGAGGGTGATGAGTCCTCCTGGCCGAATGTGATTTGCCTCGGCCATCTGCCGCTTTTCAAAAACTGATTTGAATACCTGAAACGCGCGGATCTTCGGTTCGCGCGTTTTTTGCGTTAACGGGCGTTCGGGCGGAGGATCCCATCGGCGCAAGGCACGGTTTTGTACGCTCTCGAAGGGGAACGATGCACCTCATCTGCACTGTCGCGAAGCGTCCATAACGCCTTCTCCTTGTAGGAGAAGGCTTAATGATACTGCGCGTGGGGATTGGGTAAACCCGATTTTCAGCAATCTTGACCGTCGAAATCAGATGCACAACTTTGCACCTCATCTGCACTGTCGCGAAGCGTCCATAACGCCTTCTCCTTGTAGGAGAAGGCTTAATGATACTGCGCGTGGGGATTGGGTAAACCCGATTTTCAGCAATCTTGACCGTCGAAATCAGATGCACAACTTTGCACCTCATCTGCACTGTCGCGAAGCGTCCATAACGCCTTCTCCTTGTAGGAGAAGGCTTAAAGCACGGTCGACAGTAGGCATCATTGCTCATTGTCCCGTGGGGTGGGTTGGAGGGGTTCCGCTCATCGCGGAACCCCTCCGCGCAGTTTCCCGGCGCGGGGAATTGCTTCCGACGAACGGCAGACCTTCAATCCGCGCCGCGCGTCAGCGCAGTGATTCAATTTGCGATGAGATCACCGGAGCGGTTGCCGGATTGATTCTTCGGGAGCGTGATTTGAAAAATCCATCAGTTATGCGCGTCTGAACCTCATCTACACTGTAGCGAAGCGTCCATAACGCCTTCTCCTTGTAGGAGAAGGGGGACCGCGTCAGCGGTGGATGAGGTCTTGATGGGCGTGGTGCAGGATATTGCAATTCACGCTTTTGAGGCTGATATTTCCTGCTGCTTCCTAACATAACCATTTTTCTCAGACACTCCCGAAAACATGTTACCTGACTTTCGGAGTCGGACGAACAATATCGTGCTGACACCGAAAGACGTGATTTGCAAAATCCGTCAACTTCGCGCGTCTGAACCTCATCCACCGCAAGCGGT